>CAZLKR010000011.1:0-18809 GCA_964560155.1 uncultured Aquiluna sp. | reverse complement strand
GATCGGCACCGGACTAGGCGGTGGCTTCCCGCAGCTGATTCCGCTGGCCGAATCGGACTTCATACTGGCGGCCTTGGGCGAAGAGCTGGGACTTGCCGGACTCTTTGCAATTTTGGCCATCTACCTACTTTTGGTTTACCGCGGACTGAGAATTGCCAACAGCCACCCGGATGACTTCTCCAGATTGCTTTCGATTGGACTCAGCTTTGTGATTGGGTTGCAGCTGTTTGTGGTTGCAGCCGGCGTCATGGGGCTATTGCCAATGACTGGGCTTACCACTCCATTTATGGCAGCCGGTGGATCCTCACTGGTTGCCAACTGGATCATCATTGCGCTGCTACTTAGGATCTCCGACTCCTCCTTCAAGCGGGTGGAAGCATGAACAAACAGGTAAGAAGAGTGGGTCTGGCGCTAACCGCCATGTTCCTCGCGCTGTTTGCGATGGCAAGCTCGATTCAGGTGCTTCGAAGCGGCGATTTGTATAAGGACAGCCGCAATGTGCGCGCCTCCTATGAGACCTACAAGACTCAGCGCGGTGCGATTTTGGTTGCCGGTGTTCCGGTGGTGGAGAGCGTTCCGGTAAACGACGCCTATCGCTTCAACCGCGAATACGAATCCGTGCTTTACAGCCCGGTGATTGGATACTTCTCGCTGTTTTCCGGTGCCGCTGGCATTGAGCAGCAGATGAACAGCTACCTCTCGGGCCAGTCATCCGCTCAGTTCTTCGAGCAGATCAATGCGCTGTTGGATGGCAAGCCGGTTACCGGCGCTGCGGTTGAGCTGACCATCGATCCGGATGTGCAGCGAGCAGCCTGGGATGCACTTGGCAATCGCAAGGGTGCCGTGGTTGCTATCGAGCCAGCCACCGGCCGCATTCTGGCCATGGTCTCAAAGCCAACCTTTGACGCTAACCTGCTGGCGGCTCACCTCTATGGTCCAGTTACCGATGCCTTCAAGACCTACAGCGAAGACGAGGATGACCCGCTAATCAACCGAGCCATCGCTGGAGATCTCTACCACCCTGGTTCGACCTTCAAATTGGTGGTTGCCGCGGCTGCCTTGGAATCAGGCCAGTACACCGCCACCAGCGAGTTTGAGAACCTAGATCGCTATCGCCTGCCTAGAACCTTTAGCTTTGTCGAAAACAGCACCGGAAAGAAGTGCGGCAAGGGCGAGACCGTAACGCTCGAAACTGCGCTGATTAAGTCCTGCAACGTGCCGTTTGCGATGTTGGCAGTAGCGCTTGGTGAGCAGCGCATCAGGGCGCAGGCTGAGCTGATGGGGTTTGGCAGTGAGCTAGAGATTCCGATGGCTGTCACCCCGAGCATCTACCCGGAAAACTTAGAGGACTCGCAGGTTGCCCTAACTGGCTTTGGCCAGTTTGATGTTCGCGTTACCCCGCTGCAGATGGCCATGGTGTCGGCCTCGATTGCCAACCAGGGCGTGCTGATGCGTCCACAGCTAATCGACTTGATTGTGGCCTCAAACCTTAACGTGTTGAGCCAGCCCGAACCGAGTGTGCTTTCCTCACCAATGTCCAAGCTCACCGCAGGCTTCCTAACCCGCATGATGGTTGACTCGGTGAACTCTGGAGCCGGCACCAGGGCGCAAATCGAAGGCGTTGCGGTTGCCGGCAAGACTGGCACCGCGGAGAACGGTATCAACGATCCATACACCCTTTGGTTTACCGGCTTTGCTCCTGCCGAGGCACCGCGGGTTGCGGTTGCGGTAGTGGTTGAAGATGGCGGTGGTGCTGGGCAAAACGGCACCGGAAACCAGATTGCTGCACCAATTGCCCGCCTAGTTATTGAGGCGGTGCTAAAGAAATGAAGCCTTCGGTAGGACAGCTCTACGGTGATCGCTATCGCCTACAACTTCGCATCGCGATTGGCGGTATGGGTGAGGTTTGGCAGGCAGAGGATGAGCTAATTCTTCGTCAGGTCGCCATCAAGATTCTCAAAGAGGAGTACCTCGGCGACCCGATGTTCCTCGAGCGTTTCCGCACCGAGGCTAAGAGTGCTGCGCTGGTTGAGCACGAGGGCATTGCAAACATCTTTGACTACGGCGAGGACTCCGGTAGCGCCTATCTGGTGATGGAACTGGTGCCGGGTGAGTCACTTTCCAGACTCTTGGAGCGCGAGAAGCGGCTATCTGAAGAGAAGGTTTTGGACATCATCGCCCAGACTTCAAGGGCACTTGGTGCTGCCCACTCCAGAGGCCTAGTTCACCGCGATATCAAGCCTGGAAACCTTCTGATCACCCCGGATGGCAAGGTAAAGATCACCGACTTTGGCATTGCCCGTGTTGGTGACCAGGTGCCGCTGACTAAGACCGGTCAAGTGATGGGCACCGTGCAGTATCTAGCGCCTGAGCAAGCCACCGGTAAGACCTCAACACCTGCCACCGACCTTTACTCACTTGGCGTAGTTGCCTATGAGGCACTGGCTGGCAAGCGTCCTTTCACAGGTGAGAACCAGATGGCAATTGCCATGGCTCACATCAACGAAATGCCACCGGCACTGCCTGAGACCATTGACCCAAGGGTTCAGAACCTAGTTCTTAGCTGCCTTGCCAAAAAGCCATCGCAACGACCGGAATCCGCTACCTCTTTGGCCATCAGGGCCGAAGCGCTGCTGCGGGAGAAGCGCAAGCCAGGTTTTAGAGCCCAAAGCAACACGGACACCAGCTACATCGAGCAGAGCATTACCGAGGTAATCCCAACCGATACCGCCCCGCTACCGCGAGCGCCGATCGTCTGGCCATGGCTTGCAACCGTTGGACTATTGGGCATCACCGCCATCGTGGTGATTGTTGCGATCCTCTCGGATCCAAACACCGAGAACGTTCCAACTCAGTCGCCGACCAGCACCGAGCAGACCACCCCGACTGAGGGTGCTACCGAAAGTGCTGTGGTCACCGAGTCCGAGCAGGTTGTTAGCGAGTTGATTCTGCGCTCCGAGATCATCGGGGAGAACCTCAGCATCGTCACCGCTCGCCTTGCGGAGCTGGGCATGAGGGTGAATGCCATCCCTGGCATGGAGGTTGAGGCAGGAAGCCCTCAGGCCAGAACGGTTTATGCAGTTTCTCCAACCGGAAACATAACAATCGGCAGCGTGATTGACGTTACCTATTACGTGGAGAAGGTTGAAGATGCCCCGGTTGTGATTCCAAATCCGGATCCAACTGGAGCAACTGATTCACCAACGGTGTCCGACCCAGCGGGTTCAACCACCGGCGGTGGCTAAAAGCACCAAAGACGGGGACCGAGTCCTACCGAGGACTTGGAACTTGGAAAACTAAACTATGGCGGGGTAGAAAGAGCTATTTTGACTGAGAACGAAAGACTGATTGCCGGTAGATACCGGATGGGTCAGTTAGTGGGCCGCGGTGGCATGGCCGAGGTATACGAGGGTTACGACACTCGCCTCGGACGCACTGTTGCGATCAAGTTGCTCAAGTCAGACCTAGCCAACGACGCCAGTTTTGAATCTAAGTTCCGCCAGGAGGCTCAGGCCTCTGCTCGCATGGCTCACCCAACCATCGTTAGGGTTTACGACGCCGGCGAAGAAGAGACCACCGACGAAAACGGCAATCCTCGCAAGACTCCTTACATCATCATGGAGTTGGTGCGTGGTCGATTGCTTCGCGAACTGGTTCACGAGGGTGGCGTAGCTCCAGAGCAGGCGATTCGCTACATCGGCGGCATTCTCACCGCCCTAGAGGTTTCCCACCGAGCCGGAGTAGTCCACCGCGACATCAAGCCTGCGAATGTGATGATCGGCGATGGCGACTCCGTTAAGGTGATGGACTTTGGCATCGCTAGAGCGGTCTCCGACAACTCGGCCACGCAGGCGGCAACCGCGGGCATCATTGGCACCGCACAGTATTTCTCACCAGAGCAGGCTCGCGGTGAAGCGGTGGATGGTCGCACCGACCTCTACTCAACCGGTGTCATTCTTTACGAACTATTGGCAGGGCGCCCGCCATTCAAGGGCGAGAGCGCGGTTTCGGTTGCCTACCAGCACGTTTCCGAGGCTGTGACCCCTCCAAGTGAATTCAACCCTCGAGTCAGCGCTGAGCTAGACCAGGTGGTGCTCCGAGCCATGGCGAAGGATCGCGCAGATCGCTACCAAACCGCCGAGGAATTCCGCGAGCACCTATTGGCTGCCGCAAATGGCCACACCATTCCCACCCCAATCACCCCAGCGGTTGTGGCAGCCCCAGAAACTGAGCTTTTGGTGGCACCTACCACCGTGCTTTCTGCCAACACCGATGGCAATGACCTGATTGATGGCTTTGAAACCGTACCAAGCGAAACGGTTCAAACCGTAACCAGCACAAAGATCAATGCGGCTGTGCTGTGGGGTCTTGGCACCGGTGTTTTGGTGATCTTGGTTGGCTTGCTGTTCTGGGTCATGAATCTAGGCGGCACTGGTACCACGATCAATCCGGGCTCTGGAATCGTGGTTTCTAGCGTTGAGGGCTCGCTCTATGACGATGCCGCTGCCACTTTGGCAGCACAGGATCTATTGGTCCTAAGGGTTTACGAGAAGAGCGACACCGTGCCGGAGGGCGTGGTTATTCGCCAGGAGCCGGCTGCCGGCACCCAGGTTTCTCCAAACACCCCTGTGACTCTCTATGTATCTAGCGGAGCAACTGAGGTGATGGTCCCGAACCTGGTTGGCCAAACCGAAGCCTCGGCGGTAATGATGATTGAGGCCCAAGGACTCACGGTCGGCACCATAACCGTGGTTTCCAGTGCAAATGTGCCTGAGGGAACTGTTGTTGCCTCGGATCCAGTTGCCAACGCCAAGCTTCCGCTGGGATCGGTTGTGAACCTGGTGCTATCCGATGGCACCGTGCAGATTCCGGATGTTAGAAACCTAGATGTGGTTGAGGCCAGAAACATCCTGACCGCACCAACCATTGGTTACTCGGTTTCGATTGAGACTCTCGATGGCCCGACCTGTGCCGGTCAGATTGGCAACACCGTGCTGGATCAGTCGGTTCCTGCCGGTCAAGCCCCGCAAATGCAGAGCATCATCTTGTATGTGGAGTGCATTGTGGATCCGGTAGTGAATTCCGGAAACTAGTTAGTTTCGATTCTCGGGCTGAGCGACTTAGCCTTTTCAATGGCGTTGGTCTCGCCTAATGTCGCTAGCCAGTTGGCAAGCATCTGGTAACCGCCCTCGGTCATCACCGATTCTGGGTGGAACTGCACGCCGTAAATCGGCTTTGAGGTGTGCTCAAGGCTCATAATTACGCCGGAGTCTGTGCTTCCAGTGATCTTTAGATCGCTCGGAACTGTGTCCTGAACCACCGCTAGCGAGTGGTAGCGGGTGGCATTGAAGCCCTGCGGCAGACCGCTAAAGATGGTGCTGCCTTGGTGGTTGATCTTGGAAATCTTGCCGTGCATTAGCTCCGGAGCACTCTTCACCGTTGCACCCATTGCCTCGGCGATGGCCTGGTGTCCCAGGCAAACCCCAAACACCGGGTAGTTGGTCTCAAGTGCAAACTTCACGGTTGGGATAGAAAGCCCCGCATCGGCAGGGGTTCCAGGTCCCGGAGAGATGAGAACCGCATCAAACTTGGCCAATAGTTCTGGGAGCTCGGCCTCGGTGACGGCGTCGTTTCTGATCACTTCAGTCTGGGCGCCAAGCTGCTGCAAATAGCCATTGAGCGTGTAGACAAAACTGTCGTAATTGTCGAGCACCAAAATCCGGACCATAGTCCCAATAGCCTAACTTGAGTGAGCAGGATGCGTCTTGAGGTTATAAACTTCTGGCATGCCTGAATCAACTTCACGTCGCAAGCCGGCCCAGAAAAAGGAACCTGTTCGTCCAGCCATCGTTGGCGAGGAGCAGGAAGAGAACCCAACCTGGTACAAGATCACCATGTTCGGTCTAATGATCGTTGGTCTGCTTTGGATTCTTGTTTTCTACATCTCCAGCGCACAGTACCCGCTTGGTAGCGCAGCTTTCATTGATCTAAGCAACTGGAACATCTTGATTGGTTTCGGCATCGCCATGATTGGCTTTGTCATGACCACCAAGTGGAAGTAACTAGATCCACTCCTGAATTCGCCACAGCGTAAGCACCACTAGCGCTGCGATCACCAAAATAACCCCGGTAAATTGCGCTACCCGCTGGTTCTGCCTGCGGGTTGCGGCATAGACCGAAGCAATAACCAAACCGGTGACGAGGCCACCTAGGTGACCCTCCCAAGAGATTCCTGAGACAAAGAAGCCCATCGAGAAATTGATGGCGATTAGCAAGAAGATCTGGCTTGGATTACCGCCGATTGACCTAATCACAATAAAGAATGCGCCCATCAGGCCAAACAGCGCGCCAGATGCACCCACCACCGGTTGCGAGGGGTCAGATAGCCACAGCACCGCCACCGATCCACCAAAGATGGAGATCAGGTAGAGCGCGAGGAATCTGATCTTTCCCAGCATTGGCTCCAGCTGCTGGCCAAAGATCCAGATGGCGTAGGAGTTTAGAAGAATGTGCCAAGGGCTTGACCAGTCGTGCACAAAGCCTGCGGTAAGCATGCGCCAGGGCTCAAATGGGGTGAAAAGTGGTGCGTAAAACAACTGATTGGTGAACAGATACCCCAGTGGAGATATCTGCCCAAGCCAAATCAGACCATTGAGAACCAGCAGCAAGCTGGTTATGGGCGCTTTACGAGCCGATAGGCGAAAAGCCAATTAGACCTTTTCGATTGAGATCGACTTGATGACTACGTCATCCAGTGGGCGATCGCGACCATCGGTAGCAATCTGCCCGATCTTGTCGACTACCTTGCGGCTGTCTTCGTCAACCACGTCACCGAATACAGTGTGCTTGCCGTGTAGCCAGGTGGTCGGTGCCACGGTGATGAAGAACTGAGAGCCGTTGGTGCCAGGACCTGCGTTGGCCATAGCCAACTTGTATGGCTCCTGGAAAGTTAGCTCCGGGTGAATCTCGTCACCGAACTGGTAGCCAGGGCCACCCATTCCGGTTCCGGTTGGGTCTCCCCCCTGAATCATGAAGCCCTCGATAACGCGGTGGAAGATTACACCATCGTATAGCGGCTTGCCGGTGTGGGTCTCGCCAGTGCGAGGATCCTTCCACTCGATGGCGCCGGTAGCTAGGCCTTCGAAGTTAGCTACGGTCTTTGGTGCGTGTAGACCAAAGAGATTTACCTTGATTGCACCGTGGTTAGTGTGCAGAGTTGCTACTGAAGTGTGAGAAGTCATTGGACAATTCTGCCACGCACAAGGCGGATAAAGAGCTAAGTTGGGAACTATGAGCAATGTCGCCATCATCACCGGAGCCGGGTCTGGCTTTGGCCTAGGTCTCGCCAAAGAATTAGTCAATCGCGGCTGGGTTGTCTACGCCACCGACCGTGATTCAGTCGCCTTAGAAAAAGCCAAGGAATTCGGTGCAATCGCCAGGCGGATGGACGTCACCAACCGCAGCGACATCGATGCTGTGGTCAAGGAGGCGATTGCCGACCAGGGTCGCATCGATATGATGGTTGCAAATGCTGGCTTCGGCAACTTCTCCTCGGTTGAGGAAACCACCCCCGAGGAAGTAAGAAGAATCTTCGAGGTGAACGTCTTTGGTGTCGAGAACTCGATCCGTGCCGTGTTGCCACAGATGCGCAAGCAGAAATCCGGCCGCATCATCATGACCACCTCGGTGGTTGGCCATGTTTCCCTGGCTGGACTTGGCTGGTATGCCGCGACCAAGCACGCCGTCAAGGCAGTTGCCAACGCACTTCGTCAGGAAACCCGTTGGCTAGGCATCAGGGTCAGCACCGTTGAACCTGGAACCTCAAAAACCAATTTTGGGGCGGTGGCCTTTGGGCTTTTGGACTCTGGTCGCTCGGTGAGCGACTACGACAGGGTGATGGCGGGACTCAACAAGTGGTTGGGTGGTCTTTACCGCATCTCTCCGGGACCAGATAAGACCATCAAGAAGATGCTTCGAGCCGCAACCGCTCGAAGGCCAAGAGCCCACTACCCAGTTTCCTGGGACGTTAGAGCCCTGAAGCTGGTCTTCTATGTGATGCCTCGCAGCTGGCTAGATGGGTTCGTGCTGTGGCTCGCAAAACACTAGGGCTTCGCATCGGCGCACTCATTGTCGCCGCGATGTTTTTGGCATCGGGAGTGCTTCACCTCGTAAACCCCTCAGCCTTTATGTGGCTTATGCCGCCTTGGTTGCCATTCCAAACTGAGCTGATTGTGCTTTCCGGTGTGATGGAGATTGCTGCCGCTATTGGTTTGATCCTCAAACAGCGCTGGGCGCCACTACTTACGGTGGTCACTTTGCTGGCGGTTTGGCCTGCTAACTGGTGGTTTGCCATCGATAGCCTGACCAGCAACCCGGAGATCGCACTGATCGCTTGGCTCAGGCTGCCATTGCAGTTGCCACTGCTTTACTGGGCCTGGAAGGCGCCAGTCCGCGATGCATCCACAAAGTAGCGGTTTTTGGGAACTTTTTTTCCCAACCTTCAACCCGTGGTTTAGGGCCATTTGTAGCAAACCTACAAATTGTGAGCGGTAAATTTAGTCAAATAGTGTCCAAATCACCGCATCAACTGAGAACAATCTGTATAAATTGTTTCCTACAGAATGCAACCGCTTTCAGTGCAGAAAGGGGGTCTGCGCAAAGGGGCGCGTGACTTCAACAGTAAATGTTGCGTGATCACCTCTCCTATGTGCAAGGAAACTATGTCCCACCCCATTACCACTGAAGAAATCGTTATCGTCGAGATCGACGCCACCACCAAAGAACAGGCCGTGCGCCAGCTCGCTGAGCGCCTTTTAGCCGCAGGTCGCCTAACCGGGCTCGATGAGTACCTGGCTGCTGTTGCTGCTCGCGAAGAGCACTTCCCAACCGGTATCGAAGGTGGCGTTGCCATCCCTCACGCCCAATCAGATTTGGTAACCATTCCATCCGTTGCCGTAGCAACTACCACCAAGGGCATTGACTTTGGTGCTGACGATGGTGCTTCCCACCTAATCTTCCTGATCGCAGCTCCTGCATCAGGTGACAATGTCCACCTAGAGATTCTGGGTTCTTTGGCTCGCAAGATCATGCACGAAGAGTTTCGTGACCGTCTGCGTGCCGAGACCAACCCAGCGAACATCGCAGAGATCGTGACCAAGGAGGTCCAGAAATAATGGCAAAAGTTGTGTGCGTAACTTCTTGCATCACGGGCATTGCCCACACCTACATGGCAGCCGAGGCTTTAGAGCAGGCTGGCAAGAAGCTAGGTCACGAGGTAATCGTTGAGACTCAGGGTTCTGCCGGTTCAAACCCGCTAAAGCAGGACGTTATCGACTCGGCAGACGCCGTAATTTTTGCGGTTGACCTAGAGGTCAAGGATCGCGATCGCTTCAATGGCAAGCCTTACATCCAGGTGGGTGTGGCCAAGGCCATGAAGAGCGCAGTAGAGCTCGTCGAGCAGGTGCTTCAGGCAGCTGCCGACGGTACCGCAGCCAAGGTTGGTGCAGCAGCACCGGCTAAGGCGGCGGAAGCAAAGACTCCTTCTGAACCAAAAGAAAAGAAGGGTGGCTTCTTCGGAGGCCTATTTGGCAAAAAGTAACAACGCCTGAATCGCAAATGCGATTTGGGAAAGCAATGGAGCTATAGGAGGCCCATAGTGAGTAGCGCAAGCACTGGCACCAAGATTCGTCAATGGCTGATGACTGGTGTTTCATACATGATTCCATTTGTTGCAGCAGGTGGAATCCTTATTGCCATCGGATTCCTACTCGGTTCAATCGGGTTTGGTACCGACGGTATCCACGCATACGACGCCGAGAAGATGCAGATCTCTGGCGACTACGATTTCCTTAACATCGGTTACTGGGCATTCGTTATCTTCTGGTTCGGTAAGGCTGCATTCGCATTCTTCGTTCCAGTTCTAGCTGCATACATCGCCTACGCAATCGCTGACCGCCCTGGTCTAGTACCTGGATTCGTAGCTGGTGCACTTGCAACTGGTCTAGACGGAAACCCACTGGGCACCGGCACCGGCTTCCTAGGAGCAATCCTTGGTGGTTTCATCGCTGGTGGTGTTGCTCTATGGATCAGCCGCTGGAAGGTTGCCAACTGGATCAAGCCAGTTATGCCAGTTGTGGTTATTCCACTTCTAGCATCGCTGATCACTGGATTCGCAATGGTTCTAGTTCTAAAGGCTCCAGTTTCTGCCCTAATCACCGGTCTAACCTCTTGGCTAAACGGTCTATCGGGTGGCGCACTGGCAGTTCTAGGTCTAATCCTTGGTCTGATGATGGCATTCGACATGGGTGGCCCAGTAAACAAGGTTGCTTACACCTTCGCTGTTACCGGTTTGGCAACTGCAGGTGCTGCAGCTTCCGCAACCGAGTTCCAGATCATGGCGATCGTTATGGCCGCTGGTATGACTCCTCCACTAGGTCTAGCTCTTGCTACCAACCTACGTAAGAAGGCATTCAGCGAGTCTGAGCAGGAGAACGGCAAGGCTGCATGGCTACTAGGTGCATCCTTCATCTCTGAGGGTGCAATCCCATTCGCAGCTGCTGACCCAGCTCGCGTTATCCCATCGATCATGATCGGTTCCGGTATCACCGGTGCACTAGTTGCGCTATTCGGCAACGAGCTACGTGCACCTCACGGTGGAATCTTCGTATTCCCACTAGTGAGCAACTGGCTAACCTACGTGCTAGCTATTGCTATCGGTACCGTAATCACCGCTCTATTGGTTCTTGTAGCCAAGGGCATCGGTGCTAAGAAGTAACTAGAAACAAACTAAGAAATGCCCCTCGGGAAACCGGGGGGCATTTCCATTGCTTGGCAATTCCGAGCTCGGATGCCAACCTCATTTGTGGACCTGGGCTTTCTTGCTACCATTCCTAAGGCATAAACAAAAGGTGAGTTCTTGCACATAGCGATCTTCATGGATCAGCACCCGATGAGTCTGGGTGGGGTCCAGACCTCAGTCAGGCTGCAGCGCAAGTTTCTAGAGCGTGCAGGCGTCCAGGTCACAGTTTTTGCACCCAAGTCAGCCAATGCCCTGCCGGATGATGACACCGTGGTGCTACCCTCCAGAAGACTCAGCCCTGACGGCGAATACTCTGCGGTTTGGGACATGGAAGAGGCCTATCTGGTGGCCGAGGCGGTCTTTGACCAGACCAAATTTGACGTTATCCACCTCCAGGGCGACTTTGCTGCCGCTGCAGTCTCGCTAGCCCTTGCCAAAAAGCACAATATCCCGCTGATTCACCACGCTCACACCAACATTGACGTGGTGCTGGAGCGCATCATCGGCAAGCGACTAAATGCCCGGTTGTTCAACTTTGCCGCCAAGAAGTACTGCGCGGTCTCTGGTCAACCCAAGCAACCAGCCAATGATGGCTGGGAGTACATGGCGATTACCTATCCCCACGCCGACCTAGTCCTAGCCCCGAGCACTCACTTTGCCAAGACCATCGAAGAACACGGCATCTCCAAGAACGTCACCGTAATGCTCAACGGCGTTGACGATGATTCGGTTGCCGGACTGAAGCGCCAAACCGAGATTCCAAACAAGCCAGTGCGGTTTATCTGGGCGGGACGATTCCTTAGGGAAAAGCGACTACTGCAGACCATTCGAGCCTTCAAGAAGGCGAACCTGGAAGCCGAGCTGGTTATCTATGGCACTGGAGCGCTAGAGAAGCCGGCGAAGAGTCTGGTGAAGACCCTGCGAATCGGACACAAGGTTTCCTTCCACGGCAGAGTCGATCGCGAGCAAATGCTGCAGGCATTCGCCGATGCCGATGTGGTGCTACAGACTTCGATTGGCTTTGAAACTCAGGGCATGACGGTATTTGAGGCGGCCGCCTTTGGAACCCCGGCACTTTGCTGCGACAGCCGCGTAGCTGGCGAGCTAAAGCCTGGACACTGGTGGGTAACAGCCGACGAGAGCATTGAAGCATTGGCACAAAGCATGCGCGAGGCTCACGCAGATGTGCTTTCGGGCAACGGCCGACGCGGTGATGGCGAAGACACCTCTTGGCTATTGCAGTCCAAACTGACTGCTCGAATGATCGATATCTACCAAGAGCAGATCAAGCTCAAGAACGCTTCGAACGCTTAAACCAATCCAGTGGCGCCCTAAGCAACTTGAGGCGCTTTGGCGTTCTACCCAGAGGCTCAAGCTCCGCAAAAGGTTCGCGACTCTTGGTCGTAAGTAAAACCAACAATGCCCAGCTGATCTCAATCAAAAGCCTCGACTCAGTCAAAGACTGGGCGGCGATAACCAAGAAGCCAAAAAGTGGGAACAGATAGAGCGGATTGGTGTGACGAACGGCCACCGCCCACAGCCGATTGAAGCCCGAAACCATCAGCCAGATCAGCAGCACCAAACCCACAATGCCCAGTTGGAGCCAAACGTCCAAAAAGGCGTTGTGTGCCTGATACATCGGGACCTTGTTGATCACAATCAGCCCCTCGAAGGGCTCTACCCCCGGCACCCAGTAGCTGATCCAGCCCCAGCCCTCAAGTGGCTTCTCCCAAATCAGGTTCAGCACCTCGCCCCAGATGTAGAAGCGGCCAGAGGCATCTGGAGATCTGCCCAATAGGTCAAATAGCTCGACACGGTAGATAAGACCCATGACCGCAACCGAGACCAGTGCCCAGATGCCATATCCGTAGATTCGGTGCCTGGTGGCACGATCTCGACCCTCGGAGAAGATCGCAATCAAAGCCGCAAAGGCAATTAGCGCAATTGCCAAAGTCATGCCGGCACTCTTGGCCAGCGCAGCTAACAAAACCGCCAGAACCAAGGAAGCCAGCGGGATATTGCGCTTTCTGTGGGTGACGATGTACTCCACCAAGAACACCATGATGCCCAACACCGCGGTGAAGGCCAATAGGTTGGCGTTTCCCATGATGCCCTGGATGCGGTCTCCATCAAAGAGGTTGCCTTGAGACCAAAGATAAGAAGCGGATGGTGGCTCATCGCCCTCGTAGTTGGGGAAAATCGGTTTGATCGGGCCAAAGATGGCTGCTGCAAACTCAAACAAAAGCGAGGATGCCAACACAAACCGCAGTGCATTCGCGAAAACGTTCAGTAACTGACGCCATCCAAATTGATTGGCCAAAAACAAGGCAAAGACGGTGGTTCCCAGCTGCGCAACAATAGCGATCCCGGTGAAGCCTCGATACTGGCTCCAGATCACGCTCAGCACCATAAGTGCAAGCAGTAAAGCCAGCGGAATTGGGACGCGCAACAAGGTTTTGCCCGGCTTGCCAGCAATCAGCGCCACCAGCGCGATTACCGCACCTACGCCAACAACAACTGCCCAGCCAGCCCAGCCGATGCTGTAGCGAACAGCGTCTCCGGCAAGCAAGATGAATAGCCCTGGATAGGCAAGCAATATGCCCAGTCGGTAGCGCTTAGCCCTGCCGTCGAATGGAATTCGAATCGGCTGGGTGATTGGAATCGACGAGGTAATTGGCAGTCTCCTTAGGAAACTAAAGAATACCTTTAGTGGCTAAGACCTGCTTTGTTGTAAAGCCGCTTCATCCAACGAGGTGCCCACCAGTTCAGCGAGCCAAACAGTCGCATCAGTGCCGGGACCAGCAGGGCTCTCACCACAGTTGCGTCCAGCAAAATCGCGATTGCAATGCCTAGACCAAGCATCTTCATGATCGATACTCCAGAAGATGCAAAGGCACCGAAGGTTACCGCCAAGATAAAGGCTGCTGCCGTGATGATTCGACCGGAGCGCTGCAGGCCGTAGGCCACAGAGTTCACGGTGTTCATACCGGCATCATGCTGTTCCTTGATGCGCGAGAGCAGGAAGAGCTCGTAGTCCATCGAGAGACCAAAGGCCACCACACCAATCATCACAACCGATGAGGTGTCAATTGTGCCGGTAACCGAATACTCACCCAACAGCCACTGCAGGTGGCCATTTTGGAAGATCCAGGAGACCAATCCCAGGGTTGCACCCAGCGACAGCACGTTCAGCAAGATTGCCTTGAGCGGCAAAATCACGCTGCCGGTAAATAGGAATAGCAACAGCATGGTGCTGACAAAGATCCACAGTGCCGCAAGCGGCAGTGCACCCTCGATGCCCTGCTGGCTATCGGTGTAGTAACCGGCCGAACCGCCGACCAGCACCTGATCCAAATCAGACTCGAGCCCACGAATCTCAACGGTCTTGTCGTATCCTGCTGGGCTTCTAGGCTCCACGTCCGAGATAGCCACGATTCGAGTCCAGTCGCTCTCAACGTCACTCGGCACCACATTGACACGGACGATGTCATCGACAGCGGCTAGGTCCTCGACATAGCGCTCGATGGCGGCATCGCTACCCTGCACCAAGATCTCAACCGGACTAGATTCCCTGCCCTCAAATCTCTCACGCAGCAAATTGGATGCAATCTGCACCGGCGAATCGGCTGGTAGCACGCGGTCGTCCACCTGACCGAAGGAAATGTTGGAGGAAAGCGAGAACAGCGAAGCCAGGAACAGTAGCGAGACAAAAAGCACCGGTAGCGGTCTGCGCATGGTGAAGCGGGCTAGCTTCTCCCAGCCACCCTTCTCCTTTGGAGCAAGGTCACGCTTGATAATTCGAAGGCTATTTACTCGATCACCCAATAGGTTCAGCATCGCAGGGACCGCGAGCGCCGCTCCCACCACAGCAATCATCACGACCGTGAAGCCGGCCAATGCGAAGGACTGCAGGAAGTACTGCGGGAAAAACGCCATTGAGACCATTACCACCGCAACAGTTAGGCCCGAGAACAATACGGTCTTGCCGGCCGATGCCACTGTGTTCTCAACCGAGTCAGCCACCGAGTTGCCGGCGGCTCGCTCTTCTCGGAAACGATTCACCACCAGCAGGCTGTAATCGATACCGAGACCAAGACCCAGACCGGTAATCAGGTTCAAAGCAAAAATCGATACGTCCGTGAATTGGCTCGCCACATAAATCACAAAGAATGAGCCGATGATGGCCAAACCACCAACGATCAGTGGCAACGATGCGGCCGTTACCGAACCAAAGACCAGGATCAACAACAGCAGCACAATCGGAACCGCAATGATCTCAGCTCTAATCAGGTCTGCCTCAATGGTGTGGTTGATTTCTTTGGTTACTGCCTCAAAGCCTGCAAAGTGAACCTGCGCGCCCTGATATTCACCGCTGTAGGTGTCAATTAGCTCAGCAACAATCGGGGCGTGATCGACCTTGTTATCCAAATCAACCAGGATGTAGACCAACTTGCCGTCGGTAGAGACCAGAGTCTGCGGCATTCCAAGGGTGTAGTAGTTCAAAACCTGAGAAACGCCCTCAACATCGGCAAACTTCTTAGAGAGCTCGTCAACCAGGGCAAAGTTCTCAAAACTGCCATCTGGCTTCATTGAATCCGCGCGAGTTTCTAGGTCAACCAGCACGATTACCTCGGCTGGGTCCTGATCAAACTCGTCCTTGAGGATCTGAGCGACCTTGGAGGAGTCAGAGTTCGGGTTGTCGTAACCGCCACCCTTTAGGTTGCCAAAGGCCTGGAATCCCCAGATGCTGGATAGTGCAATTAGGCCTACAAAGCCAAATAGGAAGAGCTTTGAGTGAGAAACGATGGCTTGGCCAAGACGACGCATTTACAACCTTTGTTGAGTTCCAAACTTATACATTCGCATAAGTTGTGAAATCATTCCTGAATGGTCAGAAAACTCCAAGCTCGCTCAACCGCTTTCTTCGTCCTAGCAGCCATCGGACTGATAACCGCCTGGGTCTTCAACGGCATCGCGGTGATGAACAATCAGGACTACCTAAAGGCCTGGTTTGGGACCGCAGTGGACTGGGTGCTCTCGATTGATCTACTGATTGTTGCCATCGCAGTTGCGATCTTCATGATCTACGAGGGTCGACGACTTGGCATGAAGCGGGTTTGGCTCTACATCGCACTCAGTTCGGTCACCGCTATGGCCTTTACCTTCCCGCTTTTTCTAGCGATGCGAGATCGCAAGCTAATCGAAAGACGTTTGGCAGGCGGAAAACTCGAGCGCTTTGAGTTTGATGGTCACCTGGTCGATGTCTGGGTGCCAAAAGACCTAAACCCCAAGACGCCGGTGCTGGTCATGCACGATGGACGCAACATCTTTGACGAGAAAGACTCCTATACGGGTAAGACCTGGGAGGTCATAACCGCCCTGCGCGATGAGGTTAGAAGCCCTGCCCCAATTGTGGTCGCGGTCTGGGGCCTTAGCGATGAGACTCGAATCCGAGAACTCTCTCCCGAGAAGATTGTTCGCGAAGACCTTGAGTTCTTCTGGCGAAACCTCCCCGAGTCATACCGAGCCACCGGCACCGAGCCCTTTGGTGACGCTTACGTCTCGCTGCTGGCCGATGCCATCGTCCCATTTGTTGCAGAGCGCTACGGCGTTGAGCACGCTGCCGAGCGCACAGCTGTAATGGGTGCCAGCATGGGTGGCCTGATCTCGATGTATGCCATGGGGCAAAGACCGGAGGTATTTGGTGCCGCCATTTGCTTCTCAACCCACTGGGTCTTTGGTGAGGAAAGAATGGTTGCCGGATTGGTTGACCAGCTCCCAGCTCCCGGAACTCACCGAGTTTGGACCGATAGCGGCACCATCGAGTTGGACCAGTACTACCCGCCATTTCACAAACTCGCAGAGCAAAAGCTAATTGAAAAGGGCTATGTCCCAGGCGAGCAAATGGTCACCAGCATCTACCCAAACACCGGACATCACGAGAGTTACTGGGCTAGAAGGGTGGCAGAGGCTCTGAACTGGTGGTTACGCTCCGGCCCCCGGCCATAAACCTAGTCACATCGCTATCAACCATCACATCGGCCATCGTTATAGCTCGGGTGAGATAAAGGCCCTCTAGGGACCTAACTCTCGATAGCGCCACATAAGTCTGACCCGGTGAGAATGCTCCGCGACCCATGTCGATCTGAACCTCGTCGTAGGTCTGGCCCTGTGACTTGTGGATGGTGACTGCCCAAGCCAGGCGCAGCGGTATTTGCTTGAATTCGGCCAATGTAATGGGAACCAGGGTCTCCTTTAGCTTTCCGCTGGCCTCATCAAACTCTTCTTCGACCTCGTAGCGCACCTTCTCCCAGGTGGCAGGCCCAACATCAAACTGTTCGCCATCGACTTCGACAATGACAATGCCGGACTTTGGTAGGTCGACAACATGGCCGATGGTGCCATTGACCCAGCGCTTGATGGTGCCACCGGTTGGTGCCTTCATCATTGAGGAGTCATCGTTTTTGATAAACATCACCTGAGCGCCGACCTTGAGTTGCAAGTCAGTCTCAGCGGGCAGGGTTCTGCCGAAGATCTTGGCGGCATCGTCGGTGTAGCTGGCGCGGAAGTTCTTTGGTTCTGAGCCGATCAGGCTCATGCGCTGAGCATTCACCTGGTTCACGGTGGCATTGATGGTCGCCAGCTTGATCACATCTGGGTGGGGAGGGAAGCGGTTCCCGGCCTGGTTTATGCGATTGAGCATCTCTTGGGTGACAGAGCCATCTCGAATCGCATTGAGAATCTCTTTGAACTCGGCATCTGACTGTCGGAAGATTTCACCCAATTCAAAACGCTCTAGATCGGCGTCACGCCAGACGTGGGCATCAAAGAACCAGCCGGACTGGTAGTTCTCGGCCATGTAGGCACGCTCTGCGGGGTCCTGTGGCGGCACTGGAGCCAATTGGTATGGATCTCCAAACATCACCAGCTGTGCTCCACCAAATGGCACGCTGCGCTTGCCACGGGCAATTCGCAACGCTCGATCGATTGCGTCCATCATGTCGGCTGAGACCATAGACACCTCATCGATGACCAGCATGTCCAAAGCCTTGAGAACATCCCTGGTGCGGCGATTGAGGTGCTTAGCGATATCCACCTCACCTAAAACACCAAAAGGGAAGGTAAAAAGCGAGTGGATGGTCACGCCACCGACATTCAGCGCTGCCACTCCGGTTGGGGCGCAAACCGCAAAACGCTTCTCGGAGTTGGCGGTGAGGTGTGAAAGCAGGGTTGATTTACCGGTGCCAGCGCGGCCGGTGACAAAAACGTGAACGTCGGTTTGCTCGATGTATTCAAATAGCGACTGTTGCTCGCCGGATAACTCAATAATCATCGGCGTTTGTCCTGTCGATTGGATAGCTCCTCGAGCATCTTGTTGTAGTCGTCAACGTCCCGGTTTCCAGCTCGGTCTGAGGCGCGATCTAACCTGCGTCGCTCCCTGACATCGCTCTGCGACCACTGGTAAACCACCACAAGGGTAATGATGATGGTCGGAAGCTCTCCTACGCCCCAAGCAAACGCTCCACCAACTGCCTGATCGGCAAGTGGGTCATCGCCCCAGGTTCGGCCCATCGAGCCAAACCAGTCCGCCAAAAGCAAGGTCTTCTCATTCATTAGCCCCAGCCCAAAGAAGGCGTGGAAGGCCATGGTGCCAATGAGCAGCATAAGTTTGACCGGGAACGGTGGCTTGTGCGGCTGAGGATCAACCCCCATTAGGGACTGCACAAACAGGTAACCGGTAATCAAAAAGTGCACGATCATCCACTGGTGACCCAGGTGCTGCTCGGTTGCCCACCTAAACAGCGGTGTGTAGTAGAACATCACCAGCGAAAGAGCGAAGTTCAAGCCCGCAAACACCGGCTGCGAGATAATCCAGGCGTAGGGCGTGTGGACTGCCCAAAGCACCCATTCGCGAAGGCCCTTAGAGCCATCGGTTCTGGGCGCTTGTGCTCTGGAAAGCAGCGTCACCGGAGCTCCGGGCACCAAAAGCACCGGCACCAGCATGCTGAGC
>CAZLKR010000010.1:0-41007 GCA_964560155.1 uncultured Aquiluna sp. | reverse complement strand
AACCACCGCTCGGCGGGTACCGTTTGCAATCCAGAACTTGTTGCCCTCTGGGGTTTGAACTAAGCGAGTCAGCGCTCCAGCATGAATGAACAGGCTCAGTTGCGACTCGGTGAGGCTGGTGGCCAGATCACAGTTGAGGCCATACTGTCTCGCCAAACTGCAATCGGTCAGTGAGTAACGTTTGCCGTCAACCAACAGCCAGTACTCGGTTGTGGTGCCGCGCTTTACTAGCTGGTAGAGATCGCCCTTATTTTCAAAGCTCTCAAGGTATGCCTGAGAAATTACACCCTCAGGGCCAAGTGGTCGGATTGCCGCCATCAACCTGGTGTCCCAGACTCGGTAACGCAGATTGTCCACGATTAGGAAGGTTTCGCTGGTGCTGGATTTCAGCAGGTAGCTGCCGCCGATGGGCGAACCAAACCAGTCGTGGAAAAAGCGCCAGAAGTTTCGGTTTCCGTATGCCGAGCAGTTATCACCGGTGCCGTAAAGATTCTTTAGGGCTGCATCGTTTGGGGTGTATGGGGTGTAGTAGTAGAGGTTTGCTGTGGCTTGGCTCTTTAGTTCAAAGTTCTTGGATCCACATGAAGCCTTGGGGTTGAATCGCATCGATACGGTGCGGCCAGGCTTCCAATAGGTAAAGGATCCGGCTGGGTTTCCATACCAGCGGAACTGTCTTGCAGCCTTGTAAAGCTGGTTGAACAAGCCGGTGAACACCTTGCCACAAATACCGGGGTCACTATCTGGGCAACCAAAGCCCATCGCCGCTCGATACATGTAATCGGTTGGCTTGGTCGAGGTGACTAACGCCTGTTCCTTTTGCAGTGTGACGATAAAAACCTTTGGGTTGATGCCACAGGCATTGGAAATCGCGTGAATTACCTCAGCAGCGCTAGCGCCAGCTTTAGCCGCAATCGCCTTACACGGTCCAACCTCGCCCGGTCCGGTCGCAGGAGTCGCAGGGATGTCGACCTTTACGTTCTTGAGGCAGTCGATCGCCGGGTTGGTGGCACGGCACTCAGCAACCCTGGAATCCAAGAAGGCTTGAATCTGAGGAATCGTCATGGTCCCAAAGTCATAGAAGACGCTGTCGCTAATAATCAAACCTGGATCAAAAGCGCTTCCTGGAGGGGCCGCCACAGCTGGAGTTTGTGCAGGTGGTTGAACTACTAAGCCAACGGCAATCAGCGCAATGGCAGAAAGGAATCCAAAGAGGCGACGCATTAGTCGATCACCACCGAGGTTGGGGCGGAAGTCCCAAAGTGCCCCTCGGATTCATAGCTAACGGTCACCACCCCGTTGCCAGAAGGCAGATCCTTTAGTGGGAATTCGATTGGGAAACACTGGGTGTATTCGCTGCTTGGTTCAGCTTTGACTTCTTTGGTCTTGGTAACGCCGTTGCCAAGGTACTTGAAGATGCACTTGCCGCCAGTTTCCGTCATGTTTGGAATCTGTGCGACCACGGTGAAAACACCGATCGAAGGTTCAGGCACTGCCATGATGATTTCGACCGTTACCTCTTTGCGAACAATGGGCTCTTTGGTTTCCTCAGGAGCTTGCGTCTCTTCAGTTGTCGCTTCAACATCGGTGGTTTCCTCGGCGGCTGTCGTCTCTTCCGCAGTAACACTCTCGGATTCGGTTACCGGCTCAGGAAGGCTGGTGGCACCCCAGTTTGGGTAGAAAACGCTGCAGCCGGTCAAGGTTAACAGCAGCGTGGAAACCGCCAAGGACTTCAAGAAAATTCGCATGCCTCACCTCCAAGCTCAGACCAACCCTAAGTTGCAAGGCTTAGAAAATCCTGAGCAACAGGCGGTTTTGGCTAAATTGCTGGGGTTAGAGGCTGTTCTTCAGGTTGTTGTTTTTAACCTCGACTGTGCTGGCAAGATCTGCGCGATGAGCATCCAGCTGGGTTCGAAGCGAAGGGTCTGACGCACCAAGAATTCTTACCGCCAACAATGCGGCATTCTTTGCGCCGTCAATAGAGACGGTTGCGACCGGGACCCCGGCCGGCATCTGAACGATGGAGAGCAGTGAGTCCATGCCGTCTAATTTGCCAAGTGCAACCGGTACCCCGATTACTGGAAGTGATGTAACAGACGCCAGCATTCCAGGCAGGTGAGCAGCTCCACCGGCCCCTGCAATGACCACCTTGATGCCACGATTTGCTGCGCCCTTACCCCACTCAATCATGCGCTCGGGGGTGCGGTGAGCGCTTAGAACCTCGACCTCGTGCTCAATGCCGAACTCCTTGAGCGTGGTTGCAGCTTCCTGCAGCACTCTCCAGTCGGAGTCCGAGCCCATGACTATTGCGACACTGTTCAATGCAACCTCCCAAGGTCAATTTAGCGGTTGTAAAGCAATTCTCTGCAGGCTCGACCGGCAGCCAAAAGTGAATCTAGATCGTCACCCTGCAATGTGAGGTGCCCCATCTTGCGGCCTGCTCTCGGAGCCTTTTCGTAAAAGTGGAACTTTACCTGCGGGAACTTCGCCATCGCTTTTGGATAGTGCTCGACAAAACCATTCTCAGAATCCACACCGAGTAAGTTGATCATCACTGCAAACTTCGAGGTGCTGGACGTGTCTCCAAGCGGGAGATCCAGCACTGCTCTCAGGTGCTGCTCAAACTGCGAAGTAACTGATGCATCGATGGAGAAGTGACCTGAGTTGTGCGGACGCATTGCAAGTTCGTTCACCAAAATCTCGCCGTTGCGGGCTTGAAATAGCTCAACCGCCATTACTCCAACTACCCCTAGGCCTTGGGCGATTGTCATTGCAATCTGCCTGGCCTTCTCATGAGCGGAAGCATCGGCCGCGGGTGCAATCACCTCTGAGCAGACTCCAGCCTCTTGGAAAGTTGCAACCAGCGGCCAGGCTCTAAATTCTCCGCTTGGGGTTCGAGCCGAGAGTTGGGCAAGCTCCCCAACAAAGTCGACTTTCTCCTCTAACAGCAGTTCGCCACCAAATGAATCGATGTTTTCTAGCCAGTCACTGACTTCAGAGACCGAGGAAATGACCCGAACTCCCTTGCCGTCATAGCCGCCAATTGGAGTCTTAACCACAATCTTTGGACCGTGGGTTTGAAGAAAATCTGAAATCTCAGCTTCGGTTTTTGCAGCTTGCCAGATGGGCTGGGGAAGGCCAAGCTCGCTTAGTTTTTTGCGCATGGTCAGCTTGTTTTGGGCGTGCTTTAGAGCGGTAGGTCCCGGGCGAACTGCAATTCCTGCAGCTTCTAGCCGCTCCAAGATATTGGTTGGAACATGCTCATGATCAAAGGTGATGACATCTACCGTTTTGGCAAAATCCATCAGCTCATCAAAGTCGTTGTAGTCGCCGATCTTGGTGACAGCCTGGTGGGCTGATGAGTTCTCTGCCTCACCAAAAACCTTGATGCCGACGCCTAGCGCTATGGCCGCTGGCTGCATCATTCGGGCAAGCTGACCAGCTCCGATTACTCCAACAACTGGCATGCTCACCTCTTTCGAGTGTCTAGTTTCGCAGATGCCAGACGTCGGCGGCCGACACCACGACAGGTTCCGGGGTCTCAATCACCAATCGACCTTCGCGGTCAATGTCTTTAGCAATTCCTAAAACCTCACCACCGCCTGGTATCTCAGCACGAACCGACTTACCCAGGGTCGCCGAATACTGCACCAATTCGCCACGAGCTTTGGTAATTGCAGTCTGCGGATCGGCCTCAAAAATTGCCCAGCGAATCCTGAAGTTTCTAACCACCGCATGCAGGACAGTGTCGAAGTCCGCTTCTACTCCAAGCAAGTCCAAGGCGGTTGCCGTGTCAGGAGCACCAGCCTGAGCTTTTAGGTTGATGCCAAAGCCAAGGATCAAAGAACCATCCGGTTGAATCTGAGCCAGAATTCCGCTGATCTTTTTGTCATTCACTAAAACATCGTTTGGCCACTTGACCAAAACCTGAGCATCAACCAAGTCTGCGATGGCGGCTCGGATGGCGGTTGCAGCAATCAAAGTTGCCCAACCCAGCTGGGCGGTGTGACGGGATCTCAAATACAGCGATGCCGAAATGCTGGTTCCAGGTTCCGAGACCCATGCCCGGCCAAGGCGTCCCATGCCGGCGGTTTGTTCGCTCGAGACAACTAGGGAGAAGTTTTCTAGCGGGCCGACAGCAAGCCGACGCGCAAGTTCTAGGTTCGTCGAATCGACCGAATCTAGGGCAATTAGTTCGTTTACAACTGAGGCAGTTTGTTCAAGATACACACCAAAACCGTATCGCAACCAGCAAACTTGTAGGTATCTACGATGAATTTACGATTTGCTTGTAGGTATTGTTCAACTAGTCCTGCCTGGAAGCTGGATAAAGTAGGCAAGCATCTAAGGAGAATTTGTGTCCAAGACCCCTGACCTTTCCACCACCGCTGGCAAGCTTGCCGATCTGAAGGCTCGTTACCACGAGGCAGTGGTCAGCGCAGGTGACAATGCCAAAGAGAAGCAGCACGCCAAGGGCAAGAACACCGCTCGCGAGCGCATCGAGATGCTTTTGGATGCCGGCAGCTTCGTCGAGGTGGATGAATACGTTCGCCACCGCTCCACCGCATTTGGCATGGACGCCAAGCGTCCTTATGGAGACTCAGTGGTCACCGGTGTTGGAACCATTCACGGCCGTCAGGTTGCGGTTTACTCTCAGGACTTCACAATCTTTGGTGGCTCGCTTGGTGAGACCGCGGGAAACAAGATCATCAAGATCATGGAACTGGCAATCAAGACCGGTGTCCCGCTGATTGGAATGCTCGATTCCGGTGGTGCTCGAATTCAAGAGGGCGTTATCGCACTTGGCAAATATGGCGAGATCTTCCGACTAAACACAATGGCTTCGGGCGTGATCCCACAGATTTCAATCATCATGGGTCCGGCTGCCGGTGGTGCGGTTTACTCACCTGCGCTTACAGACTTTGTGATCATGGTGGACAAGACCTCCAACATGTTTGTAACTGGACCGGACGTAATCAAGACCGTGACCGGCGAAGACGTTGGCATGGAGGAGCTCGGTGGCGCTCGCGCTCACAACGAGACCTCCGGTGTCGCCCACTACCTGGCCGACGATGAAGCAGATGCCATCGACTATGTGAAGTCTTTGGTTGGCTTCTTACCAGAGAACAATCTCTCGGAGACTGTGACCTACCAATCCGATAGCGAACTGGAAATCACCGAGGCGGATCTCAAGCTCAACACCATCATTCCTGACTCACCAAACCAGCCCTATGACATGCGAACCATCATCGAGGCTCTGGTTGATGAGGGTGAGTTCCTTGAGGTGCAGCCACTATTTGCACCAAACATTTTGATCGGCTTTGCACGCGTGGATGGCAACAGCGTTGGCATTGTGGCCAACCAGCCTCAGCAGATGGCGGGAACCCTAAACATCGATGCCGGTGAAAAGGCAGCTCGCTTTGTGCGCTTCTGCGATGCCTTCTCGATTCCAATCTTGACCCTGGTGGATGTTCCTGGATACCTACCTGGCACCGACCAAGAGTGGGCTGGAGTTATTCGCCGTGGCGCTAAGTTGCTTTACGCCTACGCCGAGGCGACTGTTCCATTGGTGACCGTGATTACCCGCAAGGCTTACGGTGGCGCTTACATCGTGATGGGCTCCAAGCAACTTGGAGCTGACATCAACCTGGCATGGCCAACTGCCGAGATTGCAGTTATGGGTGGTCAGGGTGCGGTGAACATCTTGTTCCGCGACAAGATTCGCGAGGCCGAGGAGCAGGGACTAGACATCGCAAAAGTGCGCGATCAACTGGCCAAGGAATACACCTACAACGTCGCAAGTCCCTTCCTCGCGGCAGAGCGCGGTGAGCTAGATGGCATCATCGAGCCAGCGGCAACTAGAACCGCAGTGATTCGCTCGCTACGAGCTCTAAAAACTAAGCGAGCAAGCCTGCCGCCGAAAAAGCACGGAAACATTCCGCTGTAATGAAGCAGTATTCCGAAGAAGAGATTCAGCAACTGCTGAACGTAACTGGTGGCGATGCCGAAGACCAGGCTGCGGCGCTCGCAGTTGTAACTGCCGCAATCATTGAGTCTCGCCGCCTAGGGCGCATCGCGGTGAGAAAACCAGGTTCTACCTGGCACCGCAACCAGGGCATTTTGCGCGGTGAACTCTCTTCGAACTGGCACACATCTTCCAAGCCCGGCCTCTAAGCCGTCCACAACTGTTTAGATTCGAACAAACAAATCTGGGACCTCTGCCCCTGGCTGAGAAGCTGTGACTGTGACTACCCACTTCTCGTCGGCAACAGATCGCAGTACCAGCTTTCCGGTTTCAACTTTTGAAACATGCGTGGCAACCTCGGACAGGATTCGCTCACGTTGACTTTCCTCAAGAAGTTCGAGCCCGCCGTCGTCTAGCACCTGCACCTCAACACCACGCTCTCTTGCTGCAGAAATTTCAACGAGCAATTCTGGTGAGTCAAAATGGCGGCCACGAATTTGGTCCCTAAGTTGCGCCTCCAGCCCAAGCGCCTGCCTTTTCTCCACTTCGCTTAGTTTTCCTTCTAGATTTTCTATCTTGTTCAAAAATGGCAGCGCTACTTCGAGCGCCTTTTCAACTCTCACTTGACGCTCGTTGCGAGCTGCGGTTCTTGCCGCTGTTGCGGCCGTTGTCTCTAGAGCCTGCTCGCGAAACTCGATTACTGCCCTAGATGTGGTGGCGAGGATTATCGATGCCGCGTGAGCTGCCGCTACCAGCATTAGTGCACCGAAGATTCCCGCATTGAAAAGCATTTCGATGCCGCCCCAGGTCAAGACCTGCACGGCCATGATTGACACCCCAACCCAAGCCATCACAAGGTGCTGCCTCAGCGCAATAATCGCCATCAAGGTAGCAATTCCTGCCACGTGCCAAGTGGTGGGGTTATCAACGTGGTCCGCCCTGGTCGCGGCTGCCATAGCAAGCGGTGACAGCATGGCGGCTATCAGACTGAAGGCTGCTTTGTAATTCTTGAGCTTCAAGCCTGGAGAGTCGGTCAGGGAAACAAGCAGAGCTGTCAGATAGAGAAAGACTGCAGCGAACACAAACCATGGCTTGTCATAGTGATCGATGTTCAAGAGCCCCAAAATTCCGTGGTAAACGCCGAAGGCCAAGCTGAAAATGACGATGGCGGCCCTTGGAAGCGGTATCACTTCGACCACCTCAATTCCACCGTCGTGCCAGCGCCTGGTTGGGTGGAAATCATTGCCTGGCCGCCGATCAGATGCATGCGAGCCTGGATAGAGGAGCGAATACCAAGTCGATCCTTCGGCAGACGCTCGAGGTTGAAACCTTTGCCGTTGTCTTTGACCTGCACAAACAGTCCACCAGCTTCAGATTCTCCCAGCACGACCCAGATACGGCTTGCCCCAGAGTGCCTGATTGCATTGTCGATTGCCTGAAGTGTGGCCTCAGTGAAGTTCTGTGCTATCTCGCTAGGAATCTCTTGCAGCCCTGCAGAAACAATCTCAACCTCAATCCCAGGGGATGCTCGGAAGGCTGCCTTTCGAAGCGAACGATAGAGACCCAGGGTTGTGACTCTGGCGTTGATCTCCTGCTCCAGAGTCGCTGCCTCCAAGCTGGCTATCGCATCCACGGCAGCAGATGCGGCGGCCTTTTGATCCTGAGGTGTAGTCGCCTTGGCGGCAACGAGCAAGGTGTTTAGAACTCTGTCGTGAACCAGGGCATCGATGCGTTGGCGTTCTCGCTCGATGGCATCGATCTGAGCCTGTTCGATGGCATTTGCAATGGCCGTAGAGTTTGCATCATCGGCACGTCTAGCTCCCTCTCGGGTGAGTCGAACCAATGCTGAAACAGCGCCACCCAGCAAAAAGACGTAGATTGCATCTTGCATAGCGATATTGGGATCCTCGGCACCACCAAAGATTGAGGTGTCCAGTAGATACCAGGTAACCGTTGCCACCACCAGGTAAACCAGTCCAAGCCATCTTGGATTTGCCACACCCATGGAGATTGTGGCCGTCCCAACCATCCACCAGACCCATGCTTGAAAATCCAGCGGCAGCGTAGCTGGGTCGTTTACCAGCAGGGGCCAGCGCCACATGGCCAACAACACAGTAGCCCC
This sequence comes from uncultured Aquiluna sp., assembly GCA_964560155.1. Classification (GTDB taxonomy): domain Bacteria; phylum Actinomycetota; class Actinomycetes; order Actinomycetales; family Microbacteriaceae; genus Aquiluna. The sequence continues at coordinate 32,923 of CAZLKR010000010.1, read as the reverse complement.
GTGCAGATAGGGCCAAAAACCTAAAGACCCACGCAGCCACGAATGAAACACCATTCCGATAATCGGGACGGTGACGTAAAGCAGCACCCACCATCTCCCCAGACCTAGGTACTGGGATTGGAAGATTGCGTTGGCTATCACCTCGATTTGGAGTACTGCCAAAACTGCCGAATAGATTCGACTGAACATAGTCTCTAGCCGAACACTGGCAGCGGATGAGAGCTTAGTTTGGGACAACTAAAGCAACTCTCCCTGGAGAATTCCGTCTTCAACCGCGCGGCGGAAAAGGTCGACTTTGGTTGCAGCTTCGCGACCTAATTTTGCGTACTTCACGCGCACGCGGTCGATGTGCTCTTTGGCACTGGAGGGCTTGATCTGCAGCTGGTAAGCCACCTGCTTGAGACTCATCCCGGATGCGTAAAGCGAGAGCACTTCTTTCTCGCGATCTGAAAGTTTGATCTCCTTGAAGGCACGGTCTGCATCAATCAGAGCGCTGGTCTCAGCGTTATTGATGATGATGCCCTGAGCAGCCAAAGAGATTGCCTCAATCAAGGTGGCCATCGGTCTGGATTTAGAAACAATTGCGGTTGCACCGGCTCTAAGTGCTGAGCGCATAAGCGGCGGCTTGTCCGCAATGCTGTAGATCAAAACTGCAGGACCGGCTTCAACTAAGCGCTCAATGTTGTCCTGGACTAGTGACCCATCGGCAAGCGAAAGATCGGCAATTACAACCTCGCAGTCCTGATCTGAAATTTGAGTCAGCAACTCGTCGACCGTGGCAGCAGAACCAACCAGTTCGAAACCACTTTCCTGGCAGGTGCCAGCGAACCCGAGGCGAACTGCTTCGTGGTCATCAACTATTGCGACTTTGACTTTTTGCATACCGCTCTAGGTTAACCAAGAGTTAGGGCTGCAACAGCCTCAAAATGGTGCGTGTGCGGGAAGATGTCTAACGATTTAAGTCCCCGAAGTTGGTATCCAGCTTTGGTTAGCGAGCCTAGGTCTCGAGCTAGCGCAACTGGATCACAGGCAACGTAAACGATGTTTCTTGGGTGCAGCTTGATCAGCTGTTCGATTACCTTGCCGGCTGCTCCAGAACGTGGCGGATCCAGCACCACGGTGTCAAAACTGCCTGGCTTGGCACTGGCAATTCTCAGGTACTGCAGAACATCTGACTTCTCAAACTTTAGGTTCGAGAGATCGATTGCGGACTTGGTGCCGTCAGCAACTGCCTGCTTATTGTTCTCAACCGCGGTGAAGCTGGTCGAGCTGTACTTAGCTGCCATGGTGGCGGCAAACAATCCAGCTCCGGCATAAAGATCCAGGGCTGGTTTTGCCTGATCGAACTCCAAAGCCTCTGCAGCTTCAAAAACTGCCTGCGTGAGAACGCTGGCTGCGTCTTTGTGAACCTGCCAAAACGCACCCGAACTCAATCGGAAAGTTCGACCAGCAGCTCGCTCAATCAGACGCTCAGAACCGTTTACTTTGTCATCCACCATCCACTGCAAATCTCCGGTGGAGCTAGCGGCGATAGAAATCTTCTTTACGCCATTCCAATTCTTTAGCTGCAGACCAAGCTCTTCGATCTCGGTAACCGCCAGGGGCAAGTTTGGAGTGAAAACAGCCTCGTTGCTTCTTGGTCGCATTGGACCAGCAGTTCCAGAGGCATCAACATTTAGTTGCACTCTGGTGCGATAGTGCAGACCGTCGGTCTCCGTCGGTAGCGCCTCGACGATGGTCTCGCGCTCGATACCTGCCATGCGCTGCAGTGCCTCTTGAAGCACTTGAGCTTTTAGTTCTCTCTGGTGAGCCAGGGTGATGTGGCCAAATTCTGCGCCGCCGGCTCCCTCGCGGGCTGCCTTCCAAAAATGTGGTTGGCGATGTTCGGAGGCTTCTACGACGTTGGTGACAGTCGCTCGCAAGAACTTTCCAGCATCCTCGGTGACTTCAACATCAACCAGCTCACCGTCGATTGCGCCGGTTACAAAGATCACTCGACCCTCGTGGCGAGCTACAAAAACTCCACCGTGGGCAACTTTTTCAATTTTGACTCGAAGATTCACTCCCACAGTGTTCCACAGCTAACCTTGCTCTCGTGACCAAATTGCTGCTTGCCTCAACATCTCCCGCGAGAAAGCGTTTGCTCACCGACGCCGGAATCGTCTTTGAAGTCCAATCTCCAGGGGTTGATGAGGACGCATTAGTAGCCCAGCAAAAGCCAGCCACCATCCAAGACATGACGCTTTTGCTAGCCAGGGCAAAAGCTGAGGCGGTCAGCTTCGATGGCTTGATCCTGGGGTGTGATTCCGCCCTACTGTTTGATGGCGAAATGCTTGGTAAGCCGCACGATCCCGAGGTCGCAATTGCCCGCTGGCAAAAGATGCGGGGCAAAACCGGCATTCTTTGCTCAGGTCACTGGCTGATAGATGGCGAAACTGGCTTTGCGTCAGGCAAGGTCACTCAAACCTCGGTTTCATTTGCCAATCTCAGTGATGAGCAGATTCACAAGTACGTGGCAACCGGAGAGCCTTTGCAGGTGGCGGGAGCATTCACGATTGATGGAATAGGTGGGGCATTCGTAGAGCGAATCGAAGGCGATTACCACACCGTGGTCGGACTATCTCTGGTGGCACTGCGAGAACTGGTGACTGAATTGGGTCACGACTATCAATCGCTATGGAGATAACCGCAACGAAACGGCAAGTTTTTTGTAGTTTGCTTATAAATTTACGGGCCTAGAGGGCAATAAGCTTTTCGATTATGACTCAGCGCCGTATTACCAAGTTACTTATCGCCAACCGAGGCGAGATCGCAGTTCGCATTATTCGAGCCGCCAAGGACGCTGGGATCCAAACGGTTGCGGTTTACGCCGATGGCGACCGTCACGCCCAGCACGTCAAGCTTGCGGATGAGGCTTATGCCCTAAGTGGCGAAACAGCCGCCGAGACTTACCTGGTTTCTGAGAAGTTGATCGCCGTTGCAAAGCGCTCTGGGGCCAACGCAGTTCACCCCGGCTACGGCTTTTTGTCTGAGAATGCCTCCTTCGCTCAGGCAGTGATTGATGCAGGTTTGATTTGGATTGGTCCAAAACCAGCCTCTATCGAACAACTCGGTGACAAGGTTTCGGCACGAAAGGTGGCCGAGTCAGTCGGTGCGCCGCTGGCCCCGGGAACCATCAATCCGGTGGAGACAGTCAAGGAAGTTGAAGACTTCGTTGCTGTTCACGGTCTGCCGGTCGCCATCAAGGCCGCCTACGGTGGCGGTGGCCGCGGTATCAAGATTGTTCGTGACGCCGCTGAGATTGGCGAGCTATTTGAATCTGCAACCCGTGAGGCGATTGCCGCCTTTGGTCGCGGTGAGTGCTTTATTGAAAAGTACCTGGACAAGCCACGTCACGTTGAAACCCAGTGCTTGGCAGACCAGCACGGCAATGTGGTTGTGGTTTCAACCCGTGACTGCTCACTGCAGCGCAGACACCAGAAGCTTGTCGAAGAAGCTCCGGCGCCATTTCTAAGTGCAGATCAGGAAGCCAGACTTTACGAATCCTCAAAGGCCATCCTCAAGGCAGTCGGTTACGAAGGCGCGGGAACCTGTGAATTCCTGATTGCTCAAGACGGCACTATTTCCTTCCTTGAGGTAAATACCAGATTGCAGGTTGAGCACCCGGTTTCAGAAGAGGTAACCGGCCTTGACCTGGTTCGCGAGCAGTTCCGCATCGCCGAGGGTGGCGTGCTCGATTACCCGGACCCAAAGGTTTCCGGTCACAGCTTCGAGTTCCGAATCAATGGTGAAGATCCGGGTCGCGGCTTCTTGCCGGCTCCTGGCGCGATTCACCAGTTCGTAGCTCCAAGCGGACCTGGCGTTCGAGTGGACTCGGGCGTGGTTTCTGGAGATGTGGTTTCCGGAAACTTTGACTCGATGATTGCCAAACTGATTGTCACCGGCTCGACTCGCGCCGAGGCACTGCAGCGTTCTAGAAGAGCGCTGGAGGAAATGCAGGTTCACGGCCTTCCAACTGTTTTGCCTTTCCACCGCGCAATTGTGAACGATGCAGCATTCACCGGCGAGAGCGGAAAGTTTGGCGTTTACACCCGCTGGATCGAAACCGAGTGGGACAACACCATCGAACCTTGGTCTGGCCAAGCCGAAGAGCTACCAGAAGCAGAACCGCGTCACGAAGTTGTGGTCGAGGTGGCAGGTAAGCGTCTCGAGGTCAGCGTTCCAAAGCGCTTGCTGGTTGGCGAGGTTGGCTCCTCCGCAGGTCACGCCCCAAAGCGTGCCAAGAGCTCAGGCTCCTCTTCTCACACCGGAGCTAAGGGCAATAGCCTGTTGGCCCCAATGCAGTCCACGGTTGTGAAGCTTGCGGCCAATGAGGGTGACCACGTAGAAGCCGGTGACCTAGTAGTGGTGCTTGAGGCTATGAAGATGGAGCAGCCATTGACAGCTCACCGCTCCGGAACAATTAGTTCAATTGGCGTGAGCGTGGGAACCACGATCTCCGCGGGAACTCGAATTCTAGATATCGTCGATTAGTCGATCGGCTGGTGCAGGGCTGAGGCAGCCTCTGCAATCGAGCCAGACAGCGATGGGTAGACGGTGTAGGTTCTTGCCAGCTCATCAACCGTTAGACGATTTTCGATCGCAACTGCAATCGGGTAGATCAAATCTGATGCTCTAGGGGCAACTACAACTCCACCGATTACTGTGCCGGAGCCAATCGAAGCAAATAGCTTGATGAAGCCCTCGCGGATGCCGGACATCTTGGCCCTTGGGTTGGTGTCTAGCTGAACCTTTTGGATTTCACCACGCACTAGCCCCTGCTCGATCTCGGCCTGGGACCAACCCACCGAGGCAATCTCCGGGGAGGTGAAAACGTTGGCAGCAACATTGCGCATTCTGGTCGGAGCTGCAACATCACCCATGGTGTGGTAGACCGCGGTCCTGCCCTGCATTGCGCTCACCGAGGCAAGCGGCATAGCGGTTGAGCAGTCGCCCACCGAGTAAACATTCGCTCGGGAGGTTCTAGCAACCTTGTTGGCGATAACGTGTCCGGACTCTGTGAGCCTGACGCCGGCTTCCTCAAGTCCCAGTCCCTCGGTGTTTGGAATTGCACCAACGGCCATTAGGCAGTGGCTGCCCTCAATTACCGCACCGCTTTCCAAAGTCACGCGAACACCGCTACCGGTATTCACAACCTCCACGGCTCGGGACTTGTTCAAGATCTGCATGCCGCCGCGACGGAAGACGTCTTCGATGAGTTCTGCCGCATCGGCATCGTTTCCAGGCAGGACCTTGTCGCGGCTGGAGATCAAGGTGACCTTGCTGCCAAGCTGCAGGTATGCCGAGGCAAACTCGGCACCGGTCACACCGGAACCAACCACAATCATGTGCTCAGGCAAAGTCTTTAGGTTGTAGAGCTGCTTCCAGGTGAAGATGCGGTCGCCGTCAGGCTTGGATCCCGGAACTTCTCGTGGGGTGGCACCGACAGCCACGATGATGGTCTTGGCCTCAATGCGCTCAGACTCGCCACCTAAGGTTGGCTCCACGATTACGTGGTGGTTACCATCTAGGCGACCGCGACCAGAGATAACTCGGACACCTTCGTTCTTCAAAGTCTCAAGCATGTCCTCAGACTGGCTTTTCGCCAATGCCAGCAGGCGCTTGTTCACGGCTTCAAGATCAATTTCTATCTTGGGCTGCACCGCAACATCGTCGATGGAGAAAGTCACACCGAGGCTCTGGGCCTGTGCGACTCGCTGGGCTGCCTCTGCAGTTGCGATAAGAGTTTTGGATGGCACCACATCGGTTAGCACGGCGTTACCGCCGATGCCGCTGTCCTCAATGAGGATTACCTCAGCTCCGAGCTGTCGACCAGCGCGCGCTGCTTCGTAGCCTCCTGGGCCACCACCAATGATTACGATGCGATGTTGAATAGACGAAGAAATTGCCACGGGTTCATTCTCGCCTACCAATCCGTGTTACGGGGTTAGTTAGACTGAATTTTATGGTCAATCCACTCAACGTTGAGGGCGCTAATCCCTTCGAAATAGCCCAAGAGGCTGCCCAGCAAATCGCAAAGATCTCCGGCATCGCCCAGCACGACATTGCGCTAACCCTCGGCTCCGGCTGGGCCAAGGCGGCTGATCTGATCGGTGAAACCATTAGCGAAATCCCGGGCAGTGAGATCATCGGCTTCTCAAAGCCAGCGGTGGTTGGACACGTTGGAACCATCCGCTCTATTCGCCTTCCAAACGGCAAGCACGCCCTGGTCATTGGCGCACGCACCCACTTCTATGAGAACCACGGCGTTCGATCTGTTGTTCACTCGGTCAGGACCGCCGCTGCGACCGGCGCAAAGACCATGATTTTGACCAATGGTGCCGGCGGCATCAAGCCGCAGTGGGCAGGTGGTGCTGCGGTATTGATTTCTGATCACATCAACCTCACCGCATCCAGCCCGCTGGAAGGTGCGACCTTTATTGACCTCACCGACCTCTACTCCAAGCGACTTCGCGACCTAGCTAAGACTGTGGACTCAAGCCTCGATGAGGGTGTCTACGTGCAGTTCCGTGGCCCTCACTACGAAACCCCTGCCGAAGTTCAGATGGCAAAGATCATGGGTGGCCACATCGTAGGCATGTCCACCGCACTAGAAGCAATCGCAGCTCGTGAAGCCGGCATGGAGATCTTGGGCATGTCCCTAATTACAAATTTGGCCGCTGGCATTCAGACCACTCCACTCTCACACGCTGAGGTTTTGGAAGCTGGGCGAAATGCAGAGGCAAGAATCGGCAAGCTTCTGGCTGAGATCGTGGCGAAGCTTTAAATGGACTATCTCGCAATAGCTAAGAAGTGGCTAACGCAAGACCCAGACCCGCTCACTCGGCTGGAGATCGAGCAGCTAATTGACGCCGGGGATGAGTCTGGGCTGAATGCCAGATTCGGTGCTCGATTGCAATTCGGAACAGCGGGGCTCCGCGGGGAGCTTGGCGCGGGTCCTAACCGCATGAACAGAGTTGTTGTTGCACAGACCGCACTTGCAATTGCTCGTTTTCTAAACCAAAACCGTAGCGAATACCTTGATCAAGACGGTGTCCTCTCAGTCGTGGTTGGTTATGACGGCCGAGTGAACTCGGACATCTTTGCTCAAGACTCGGCTGAGATTTTTGCAGCGGCTGGAATCCGGACCAGGCTCTTTGATTCTGCGGTTCCAACACCAGTCGCAGCCTTCACCGGCAAAAGATTCCGGGCCAGCGCGACCGTAATCGTCACCGCCAGCCACAACCCACCTCGGGACAACGGCTACAAGGTTTATCTCGGTGGCAAAAACGGATGCTCACAATTGATTGCCCCGCAAGATAAGCAAATCGCGGCTCTGATTGATGAGATTGCCCAGGACACTGAGTTTGATCAGATACCAAAAGCTAAGGACATCGAATCTCTAGGTCAAGCCGATATCGATGCTTATGTCTTGCGCGCAGCGACCCTGGTTGGCAGCGATGCAACCGGTCGCAAAAATTTGAAGATTACCTACACCGCCATGCATGGAGTTGGGTACCGAGTCATGAAGGCTGTCTTTGACAAGACCGGCTTTGTCATGAGCTCGGTCGCAAAGCAGCAAGAGCCAGACGGTCAGTTTCCAACCGTGGCGTTCCCAAACCCTGAAGAGCCGGGGGCGATGGACCTGAGCTTCGAGCACGCCAAAACTAACCACTCGGATTTGATTATTGCAAACGACCCAGATGCCGATCGATTGGCTGTTGGGGTTAGAAAAGGCAACGCCTACCAGATGCTCACCGGCGATCAGGTGGGACTGCTGCTTGCCGAAATGGTTGCCTCTGGCAAGCAAAGTGGAACGATTGCAAACTCGATTGTGTCAGCCAGCCTTGCCAAGGTTGCCGCCTTCCACGGCTTGAAGTACCAACAGACCCTGACCGGATTCAAGTGGATATCCAAGGTGCCGAACCTAAGTTACGGCTATGAGGAGGCCCTGGGCTACTGCATCGACCCAGAGTTCACCCCGGATAAGGACGGCATCTCCGCAGCGCTTGCGATTGCAGAATTGGCAGCCACTTTGAAGGCTGAGGGCATGGACCTGATCGATCTATTGCGTGGTCTTGCCAAGCGCTACGGACACCTCGCCACCGGGCAGGTATCGATTCGAGTAACTGACCTATCAGTGATCACAAACATCATGACGTCGGTCAAACAGCACCCAGTGTCAGAGATTCTTGGTGAGGCTGCCGAGTTTGAGAACTTGGAGCTTGGCAAGAACCTACCTGCCACCGAGGGAGTGATTTTCACCACCGACTCCTACCGGGTGATTATCAGGCCTTCTGGCACCGAGCCAAAACTAAAGTGCTACCTTCAGGTCACCGCAGAATCTGAGGATGCCTCGCAGCAGAAACTTGCGACCTTGAAGTCTTGGGCGCAAGAGATCCTTAAGGTCGCTTAGCTAAACGCTTTACAGACTCTGGGACCTCGAGACCCGCAGCCTCTTCATCGGCCGGAATTGGTTCACCGATGGTCTTGATGAATGGCACAATGCCAGCCCAGGTTCCCTTGTTGAGATCTTCTTCATCGTCATCAACTTCGTTGACCGAGATCTTTACCGAGCACTCACTTAGCGGCAACGAGACGATTATGGTGGCAGCCAGCTCTTTCTTGGTGCTGGAGCGAACTTCTTGAACTCGACCCGGAATCATGGCGTCGCTTAGGGCGTTTAGGGCTTTGTCCTTCTCATCGTCCCCCACCAGCTGCGCCTTGCCAAAAATAACTGCCGAGCGATAGTGCATGCCGGAGTTAAAGGTTGAGCGGGCAACCTTCAGGGCCGTTAGCTCAGTGATTGAAACGCAAACATCTGGCTCGTCGTGTAGCAGTCTCATAAGTCTTGAGCCGGAAGAGCCGTGTAGATAGATGATGTCATCGACGCGGCCGTAGGCCATCGGGATCACCACTGGTCTGCCGTCTTGAACCAGCCCGACGTGCGCAACTAGGTTGTCATCGAGGATGGAGTAGAGGTCGCTCACTTCATGGGATGCTTTGTAGGAAATTCGATTGAGCTTGGTGCGCTCGGATTCGCCAAGATTTGCCATGGCAAAACACTAGCTCAGGGCAGCAGATAGTTTCTGAGTCAGCTCTTCAAGATTGAAGATGTTGTCAATCGGAATTACCTCGGAGCGAATGCCGGTGATTTGCTCCTGGAGCTCTGGGGTAATCAAAACAATCTGCGCCATCGACTCGGCGGACATGGCGTCTGAAATTGAAACCGCTTGAACATCCGCTTCAATACCCAAAGACGCCAACACCCGATCGGTGTTCGACTTTAGAAGGACAGAGGTGCCAATTCCGGCACCGCAAACGGCATAAATCTTCACAAAAGTATCTAACCAACTAGGCGGTCAATAAATTGCGAATGATTGTGAGATTCGGTTCATTTAACAGAATGTTCACATTTCCCTCGGTGCTCATGACCTGGGCAAACCGAGATAGCAGTTCGATGTGGCTGTGAGAATCCACCGCGCAAAATGCGAAAAGTAACTGCACCGGATCGTTTGCTGAACCTGAAACAACAGGCTGTTCCAACCGCAATAGCGCCATGCCGGTGGCCAAGACATCCGGGCCCGGTGCGGCATGGGCAATCGCGATTCCAGGTGCAATCACAAAATAGGGTCCGTGCTTTTGGTTGGCTTCTAACACCCTCGGTAGGTAATCCGAGGTGACCCTTTGATCAGCTTCTAGCAGTGAGATGGCGGTGGCAATGGCCGCTTCCCAGTCGGTAGTGACCGGCCAGTGTTCAATTGAATTGGGACCGAAGGCTGCTGCAAGCACTAGCGAGCCTGACCGAAACCCATCTCGATCATGTCCATGAGCTCTTCGCGCTCCGGCAATCCTTGGAAGGCGGCCTCGGCAGCATTTAGCTGGAACTGTTCTAGGTCTGCAATCGAGTAGCCAAAGGTATCGACCAAAATCTCAAGCTCTTTGGTCAAGTTGGTGTCACTCATTAGGCGGTTGTCTGTGTTCACGGTCACCTTGAAACCAAGGTCATAAAGGATGTCGAACGGGTGGTCCGCCATGGTGTCGCCAAGCATCTCAAATGCACCGGTCTGCAGATTAGAAGATGGTGAAGTCTCTAATGCGATCCCGCGGTCGTGAACCCACTGAGCAACTGGGCCCAGTACCACCAAGTCGGTGTCTCCCTCGGTCCTCGAGAACATGATGTCCTCAACCAAACGCACTCCGTGACCAAGACGCAGGGCTCGACCAGAGACAATCGCATCGCGAATCGACTCCACGCCATCGGCCTCTCCGGCGTGAACGGTGCAGGGGAATAGCTCAGCGGCTAGGTAATCAAAGGCTTCCTTGTGCAGATTTGGTAAGAAGCCCTTCTCGGCACCGGCAATGTCAAAACCAACGACTCCGGCATTACGGTGGCGGACAGCGAGCTCGGCAATCTCCATGCCTCGGTTGGCGTGACGCATTGCGGTCACCAGCTGTCCGGTGCGGATGAAACCACCGCGCTCTTCGACCTCTGCCATGCCACGCTCAAGACCGTCCTGAACCGCCTCAACGGTCTCGTCCAAAGTCAAACCCTTGGCTAGGTGCTGCTCTGGAGCCCAGCGAAGCTCGGCATAAATCACGTTCTGTTCAGCCAGGTCGATAACAGCCTCGTAGGCCACTCTCTCGAGCCCCTCGCGGGTTTGCATAACAGCAACGGTGTGATCGAAAGTCTCCAGGTAGCGCACAAGTGAACCCGAGTTTGCCGACTCGGCAAACCAGCGACCTAGTTCGCCAGCGGTTTGAGCCGGTAGCTCGTGCCCAATCTTTTCCGCCAGCTCAATAATGGTCTGTGGTCTCAGCCCGCCATCAAGGTGATCGTGAAGTGAGATTTTTGGTAGGGCTTTGATGTCCACTGGGTTCCTAACTAATTCTGCCGAGGATGAGCTTACGCTCGGAAACCGGCAAGGCCGAAATCTCTACCGCGCCAGAAGCCAGCTCAATGGCACGCTCAAACTTCTCCTCGGTGTCCGTAAAGAGCGTCATCAAGGGTTGGCCAGCCTCGATGTGGCTACCAATCTGAACCTTGAGTTCGATGCCGGCACCGAACTGCACGGCATCTTCCTTGCGCTCACGTCCTGCACCTAGTCGCCAGGAAGCCACTCCAACATCAAGTGCATCTAGGCGCGAAACAAAGCCCGACTCGGTTGCCAGGATCTGGTGCGAGTGCTTTGCCTTTGGCAATTCTGCGTCAGGGTTACCGCCTTGGGCCGAGATCATCTGGCGCCACTTGTCCATGGCCTTACCATTGCGCAGATTCTCCGAAGGATCTACTCCGTGGACGCCAGCCTGAACCAGCATCTCTCGAGCCAGCTCAACGGTTAGCTCAACTACATCCGATGGTCCGCCGCCGGCCAATACCTCGACAGACTCCTCGACCTCTAGCGCGTTACCAATCTTGAGACCAAGCGGAGTCGACATATCGGTAAGCAGCGCAGCGGTGTTAACGCCGGCATCCTGACCCAACTGCACCAAAGTCTGTGCAAGCTCGGTGGCGCGATCCAGGGTCTTCATAAATGCACCGGAGCCAACCTTCACATCCAGCACCAAAGCGGCGGTTCCCTCCGCAATCTTCTTGCTCATGATCGACGATGCGATCAGCGGAATGGCCTCAACGGTTCCTGTCACATCGCGAAGCGAGTAGAGCTTTCTATCAGCTGGCGCAAGTCCAGAACCGGCAGCACAGATCACCGCTCCAACCTCAGCAAGCTGCGAGTAAAGCTCGATGTTTGAAAGACTTGCCTGCCAACCAGGGATTGCCTCTAGCTTGTCCAAAGTGCCACCGGTGTGGCCAAGTCCGCGACCGGATAGCTGAGGAACGGCAACTCCATAGGAGGCAACCAGCGGGGCAAGTGGCAAAGTGATTTTGTCGCCAACGCCACCGGTGGAGTGCTTGTCTGCGGTCGGCATAGCAAGACCCGTGAATTCCAGTCTTTCGCCAGTGTCGATCATTGCCAGAGTGAGATCTTTGATTTCTCGACGGTTCATGCCGTTGAGCAAAATTGCCATGGCCATTGCGGACATTTGCTCATCTGCCACCACGCCCGAGGTGTAGTTGGCAACCAACCAGCGAATCTCCTCGGTCGAGAGCTCAAAGCGCTCGCGCTTTTTGATGATCAGTTCTACTGCGGAAAAGCTCACTTGTGCTCCAGGTGCTCAGGCCCGAAGGCATCAGGTAGAACTTCGTAGATGGTCTTGATGCCGGAGACAGTGTCCAGCAGCATGCCCGGTGCGTGGTGTTCGTAGAGCAACTGACGGCAGCGGCCACAAGGCATCAGGGTGTTTCCATCGCCATCCACGCAGGAGAAGGCAACCAGCTTGCCACCACCGGTGCGGTAGAGCTCGCTCACCAGTGAGCACTCGGCACAAAGCCCAACACCGTAGGAGGCATTTTCGACATTGCAGCCGGAGATGATCTCGCCCTTGTCAGTTAGGGCCGCAGCACCAACTGGAAAGTTTGAATAAGGTGCGTAGGCCTTTTGCATAGCCTTGATGGCTTCGGCTTTGAGTGCAGCCCAATCAATCTCCACGATTAACCCTTCACGTATGGGATGGCCAAGGACTTCGGAGGTCTTGACTGTCCGACGAATCCGACCACGGCGATGATCGTGACGATGTATGGAACCATCGTGATGAAATCGGTTGGGATTCCAGGGCTCACCTGGTTTGCCCAGACTCGCAAGATGATCGAGAATCCAAACAGCAGCGCTGCAAGAGCAGCCGAGATTGGGTGCCAGCGACCAAGAATCACCACCGCGAGGGCGATAAATCCAAAGCCACCGGACATCTCGCGACCAAATGCACCAGCGTTGCCAATGGTTAGAGCCGCACCGCCCAGACCTGCAATTGCGCCACCGATGGTGACCCACCAGAACCTGGTTCGGCTCACGTTGATACCGACGGTGTCGGCAGCCAATGGGTGCTCACCAACCGCCCTGGCGCGAAGACCCAACTTGGTCTTGAAAAGCACAAACCAAAGCGCCGGGACAATCAATAGCGCTGCGAAAACTGTGATTCGGTTCTCAAAGAGCACTGGACCAATAACTGGAATATCGCTCAGGAATGGAATCTTGACGATGTCCAGCGTTCCCGGAAAATTGACGTTCTCGCCGTCCTCGGTGAGCCACTGCTGGTAGAGGAAGTTGGTGATACCAATCACCAAAACGTTCAACACCACACCCACGATGATTTGCTGAGCCAAGAACTTAATCGCGAAGACCGCAAGCACCATGCTCATTAGCGAGGCAGTGAACATAGCCGCGAAGATTCCAAGCGCGAAATTGTCGGTGATGCTGGAAACCACCGCTGCCATAAACGCACCGGTAAGCAACTGTCCCTCGATAGCGATGTTGGTGATACCGCTTCGCTCGCTCATGACACCCGCCATAGCACCGAGCATGATTGGGACAGCTAGAACCAAAGCAGTACCGGCGATGAACACCACTGGAACGGTGTTGTCCGCGGCCAACCAGCCAAGCAGTGAGGTCACACCAATCAGGCCGTAGATTGCTGCCAGCCAGATCGGAGTCTTTTGGTTGCGAATCGAAAGCAATGCCGAGACTGCAGCAACCAGCAGCATCAATAGGCCGGCAGTGACACCGAGCTGAGCCGATCCAATCTCAAAGGCAGGAAGCTGGATCAGATCATCCTTGCGAGTGAGCTCAAACGTGGTAAGACCGGCGCGACCAGCAAGGCCGAAGAAGTAGAGCACGATCAGGGCAATAACTCCCATGACGATTGGGCTCTTGAACCCAACTCGCTCTTCGCTGTTGATGCCAGCTACGGGCTTAAACCAACTCATTTGGCACCACCTTTCCCAAAGAGTCGATCTCGGAAGGCTCCAAGCGCGTTGGTGGTCTGTGGTTTTGGCAAACCAAAGATCGCCCTAATCAGTGGTGGGGCTGCGATGAAGAGCACGATTGCACCCTGCACGATGCCCAGCACCTCAGGTGAAACACCGATTACCTGCATGGCGGGTGCTCCAGCCTTGAAGGCACCGAACAGCAATCCAGCTAGCAAGATACCCGGTGCCGAAGATCCGCCCAGAAGAGCAACTGTGATGGCATCAAAACCGATGCCGGCGTGAGAGCTAGGGGTAACACCGATTGCCGTACCAAGGGCTTGGTTCGACGCTGCGACTCCAACAAAAGCTGCCGATAGCGCCATCGCCAAAATGTAGGTGCGATTCACATTGATACCGGCAGTCTTAGCAGCATCCGGGTTGAAACCAACCATGCGAAGGCGGTAACCAATTGTGGAGCGTTCCATCAGCCACCAGTAAACGATGACCGCAGCCAAGGCAACCACCAATCCCCAGTGCAATGAGTACTCATCGCCAAAGAGCTTCGGGAACTGTGCGGTGACGGCAGCCGGGTCAGCCTTCGGATTTCCGGTGGCGCGCTCTTCCTGAAGCAGAAGCGGGTCACGCATCAAGAACGTAAAGAAGTACAGCGCGATGTAATTGAGCATGATCGTCAAGATCACCTCGTGAGCCCCGGTTCTGGCCTTTAGGAAACCGACCAGGGCACCCAGCAGGGCAGCACCTAGGATTCCGGCAATCAGAGCCACCAAAGTGTGAAGCACGATTGGCAGCTCGATGCGAGTGGAGACCCAGGTGGCAAAGATCATTCCAAAGATCAACTGACCGGTACCACCGATGTTGAATAGGCCGACCCTAAAGGCAAGGCCAACACCGAGTCCGGCTGCAATCAATGGGGCACCGAGTCGAAGGGTCTCGGTCAGTGGCCTAAAAGCCTTGACGATGTTCTCAGCATCGGCGTTGTAAATCGAACCCTTGAACAATGCACCGTAGCCATCGCTAACAACGCTCCAGGCGGCACCCAATGAGTCCTGCGGACGTGAGAAGAAATAGGTCAGACCCTCTAGGAACTCCTTGTTGGAGCCGATCATAAACATGGCGCCAACCAAGAATCCAAGGATCACCGACAGCACGGTGCGAGTCAGGCCACCGGCAAGGATCTCCTTGATGGCTTGATTGAATCTCGCCTCTGGGTTACTCATGCTGTGACTCCCGCCATCATCTTGCCTAACTGCTCTCTTGAAGTTTCTGGGCCCACAATTCCAACAATCTGTCCGCGATACATCACGGCGATTCGATCGGCTAGTGCAAGCACCTCATCCAGCTCGGTGGAGATCAAGATCACGGCTTTGCCGGCATCGCGCTCGGCAACCAGCTGCTCGTGAATGAATTCGATTGAGCCGACATCCACACCTCTGGTGGGTTGGGATGCAATCAGGATGTCAACGTCGCGGAAGAGTTCGCGAGCAACCACAACCTTCTGCTGATTACCCCCGGAAAGCTTTCCAGCCAGGTGCTCGGCGGACGGAGTGCGAACGTCAAATCGCTCCACTAGGTCACGCGCAATCTTCTTGCGGGCTGCAAAGTTGATGTTCAAACCCTTGGTGAAGACTGATTTGTAGGAAGCATCAAGCATCAGGTTCTCTGCAACGGAGAACTCAGAGACCAGGCCATCCTTCTTTCGGTCTTCCGGGATAAAGCCGACGCCAGACTCCAACACATCACGCACTGAGACCTGAGACTTGAGGTACTCATCCTTGATGGCAATGGCTCCGCTGCCCTTGATCACTGGGCGAAGGCCAAGTAGAGCCTCGGCTAGTTCGGTCTGCCCATTGCCCTGCACACCGGCAATGGCCAAGATCTCGCCGCGCTGCACATTAAAGCTCACGCCGTTTACGGCCCTTTGGTTGCGGTCATCCAGCACTGAGATGTTTTCGACTCTCAGCACGCTCTCACCCAGAGTCGCAGCCTTCTTGGAAACCGTGAGGTCAACCTCACGGCCCACCATCATCGAAGCAAGTTCGGAGGTCGAAGCATCTGGCGAGGCGTCGCCAACCACCTTGCCCAAACGAATGACGGTGATCTTGTCGGCAACCTCTTTCACCTCACGAAGCTTGTGAGTGATGAAAACAATCGAGGTGCCGGCCTTGGCAAGCTGGCGCATGATTGCCATCAGCTCGTCAGTTTCCTGCGGGGTCAAAACTGCTGTTGGCTCATCGAGCACCAAGACCTTGGCGTCTCTGGAGAGAGCCTTAATGATCTCCACGCGCTGCTGAACACCTACCGGTAGGTCTTCCACCAGGGCATCCGGGTCAACGTTGAAACCAAAGCGGTTGGAAATCTCGACAACGCGCTTTCGGGCTTCTGAAAGATTGAAGGTGCCCAGCACCCCGGTTGGTTCATTACCTAGGGCGACATTCTCGGCAACAGTGAAAACGGGGATAAGCATGAAGTGCTGGTGCACCATGCCGATGCCGGCAGCCATGGCATCGCCAGGACCGGCAAACTTCTGGGCTTTGTCATCGAGCAGAATTTCGCCCTCGTCGGCCTGGTAGAGACCGTAGAGAACGTTCATCAGGGTGGACTTGCCGGCACCGTTTTCACCAAGCAATGCGTGGATCTCACCGGGTTGAACGACCAGGTTGATCGAGTCGTTGGCCACCAGTTGACCAAAGCGCTTGGTAATGCCGCGCAGTTCTAATTTCACTTTTGCACTCCTTCGTGCTGCCCTACTATTCTGCCAAAAAAACTGAGGGCCGCAGATCACTCTGCGGCCCTCGGCTTTTTATTACTGAATTAGCTCAGTGGGTCAATCTCACCAGCGATGATGCCAGCCTCGATCTCGGCTAGACGAGCCTTGGTTGCGTCATCGATCTTGGAGTCGAAGTCGTAGAACGGAGATAGTCCGGTTCCACCGTTTGCCAAGGTGCCAACGTATGCGTCACCGTTGAATGCGCCACCAGCAGATAGCTCTGCGATGATGTCGTAAACAGCGTTGGTCATGCGCTTCTCAGCAGAGGTAAGCACGTAAGGTGCGTACTCAGGTGAGGTTAGAGCAACGTCCTTGTCAACACCGATCATTACACCGGCGATGCCAGCTTCCTTGATCGCCTCTGAAACAGCACCGAACTGGTCTCCACCAACTGGGAAGATTACGTCAGCGCCTTCGTTGATCAATGCAGCTGCAATTGACTTGGAGGTACCGGAGTTAGGGGTGAAGTCACCGATGAACTGACCGGTGGCCTTGGCTGGGTCCCAACCAACAACCTTCACGTCCTTGCCGTTCTCCTTGCCCCATGCCATAGCTCCGTAGTAGAAGCCGTTCATGAAGTCGGTTACAGCGTCAATCTGCATACCACCGTAGGTACCAACCACCTTGGTGGTTGAGTAAGCAGCAGCTAGGTAGCCAGCTAGGTAGCTGGACTGGTTCATTGCGTAGCCAACTGGCTTTAGGTTTGCGTTGCCCTCAGACCAACCATCGATGGTTACGAAGTTAACGCCTGGGTTAGCAGCAGCTGCAGCGTTTACGTCTGCAACTAGGTTGAAGCCAACTGCGAAGGTAATGTCGCAAGCCTGGTCAACCATTGCCTGTAGGTTCGGAGCGAAGTCCTCAGCAGAGTTCGACTCAGCCTCAGCGTATGGAACGCCTAGCTCAGTCTTTGCCTTCTCTAGGCCATCGAAAACAGACTCGTTGAACGACTTGTCGTTCCAGCTACCCTCGTCAGAAACTGCACAAGCAAGGTAGTCAACTGCTGGTACCTCTGATGCGGTCTCGGATGCGGTTGGCTCTGCCTCTGGGGCAGCTGCACAGCCGGTTAGCACTAGAGCGGATACGCCTAGTAGTGCGAATGCTGCGGATGCATTCTTTAGTTTCAAGGTTTCCTCCTGATTGGAAATGTGTGCCCTGAGGCACGTTATTGCGACAACTCTACCTTCGAAGTGAGAGCCAAATTGACCGCAACGGTCAAGAATTCACCTCGTGTAAAAACCGTTATAAAAGCTCTGAGTGGCCAGTTTGCTTCAGCACATCCACCAGCGACTTCACCTTCTGAGCATGCTCCTTGGTTGTGATTAGAAGAGCGTCCGGGGTGTCAACCACAATTACGTCCTCTAGGCCAATCAAAGCAATCAGGCGATCAGTGTCGGACACCAAGATTCCCGAGGAGGAGTCTGAGAGCACCTTTGCCGAACCCAAAACCGCAAGGTTTCCCTTTCGACCCTGAGACTGCAATTCCGCAATCGAGGCAAAATCTCCAACGTCGTGCCACTCGAACTCGGCTGGGATGACGGCAACCAAACCTTGCTCGGCTGCCGGCTCTGCAATTGCATAGTCAATTGCGATTCGCTTTAGTTTTGGCCAAACGCTCTTGAGCACTGCCTCGCGGGCTGGGGTGTCCCAGGCCTTAGCGATTTCCATGACTCCGCGATAGAGCTCAGGTTCGGTCTTCTCTAAGACGCTCAGCAGCAAACTCGCCTTTGCGATAAACATGCCGGCGTTCCAGAAGTAGTCACCGGATTCGACATAGCTCTTGGCAACTTTGATGTTTGGTTTCTCGACAAACTTCAGCACCTGGCAGGCAGTTGGGCTATCTAGCGGCTCACCCTTTTGGATATAGCCAAAGCCAACCGATGGTTCGGTTGGTCGAAGTCCAATAGTGACAATCTTGCCGGTGGCGGCAACGTCGATGGCCTCATAGACACTCTTGTGGAATTCGGCTTGATCAAGGATTACGTGGTCGGCCGCGAAAGAGCCAATGATCACATCTGGTTGACGCTGGGCTAGAACAGCGGCCGCCAGAGCAATGGCAGCGGTGGAGTCTCTAGGAGATGGCTCCAAAATCAAATTGGCTTCGTCAAGATCTGGTAGCTGCTGCTCAACCGCATGGGCGTGGACGTTGCCGGTGACAACCATGGTCTTGCCCGAGGCGATTGGCTGAAGTCTGTCCCAGGTGTCCTGAAGCAGGGTTTGCCCACTGCCGGTTAGGTCGTGCAAGAACTTTGGTGCGCTGGCTCGAGACAATGGCCAGAGCCTAGAACCCACGCCTCCGGCGGGGATTACCGCAAAGAAATTCTCTCGGTTACTGCTTTTTGACGAATTCACCTAATCACCCTAGATGTTTCTTGGCCATTTGGGGAAGCCAACCAGCTTTGGTTAGTTAGACTTTTACATATCCCGAAACTATCCATGGAGGCTAGCTTGGCAACACGGCCAGCAGGAACCCTGTACCGCGGCAAAGTGGGCATGTGGTCCTGGGTACTACACCGCATCACCGGTGTGGCAATTTTCTTCTTTTTGCTCGTTCACATTCTTGACACCGCACTGGTGCGCGTAAGCCCAGAGGCCTACAACGTGGTGATTGAGTCCTACAAGACTCCGGTCGTTGGAGTGGCTGAGCTGGGTCTTGTGGTTGGAATCCTGTTCCACGGCCTCAACGGTCTTCGAATCATCGCGGTTGACTTCTGGTCGAAGGGCACCAAGTTCCAGGGAATCATGTTCTGGGCAGTGGTTGTAATCACCGCTGTTTTGGTTGCCGGCTTTACGCCGCTTCACCTCTCTAGAGTCTTTGGAGAACACTAATGAGCGTCATTATTGAGACCCCAAACCAGCCACGCAGCCGCAAGGCAGCCAACTGGGAGAAGTACGGCTGGCTCTTCATGCGCGTCTCCGGACCGCTACTGGTCGTTTTGGTTTTCACACACCTGATCGTGAACTTGGTGCTAGGTGAAGGCATTAAGGCAATCGACTTTGCCTTTGTTGCTGGCAAGTGGGCCGATCCGTTCTGGCAGGTCTGGGACCTCGCGATGCTTTGGC
Organism: uncultured Aquiluna sp.; assembly: GCA_964560155.1. Classification (GTDB taxonomy): domain Bacteria; phylum Actinomycetota; class Actinomycetes; order Actinomycetales; family Microbacteriaceae; genus Aquiluna. The sequence continues at coordinate 13,235 of CAZLKR010000010.1, read as the reverse complement.
TAGCGATGATCCACGGCACCAACGGTATGCGAACCATCGTGAATGACTATGCCGAGCGCGAGAAGGTTCGAGTTGGTTTGAACTACACGCTTTGGATTGTTTGCGCGCTTTTGATTGTTCTAGGCACCCTAGTCATCTTTACTTTTGACCCTTGTCCAGCTGGCGCAGCGATTGAGCTTCTGCCTTCGTTCTGCCCAGCCGCTAGTTAGGAAACCATGGCCAACGACAACGTGATTTATCACACCTATGACGTAGTGATTGTCGGCGCCGGTGGCGCTGGCATGCGCGCGGCAATTGAGGCCGGTACCGACACCAAGGTGGCTGTGGTCTCCAAGCTTTTCCCAACCCGCTCCCACACCGGTGCGGCTCAGGGTGGCATGGCTGCAGCGCTTGCAAACGTTGAAGAAGACAGCTGGGAATGGCACACCTTCGACACCGTCAAGGGTGGCGACTACCTGGTTGACCAGGATGCTGCCGAGATCTTGGCCAAAGAATCTGTGCAGGCAGTTATTGACCTTGAGAACATGGGTCTTCCTTTCAATAGAACTCCAGATGGCAAGATCGACCAGCGTCGCTTTGGTGGTCACACCCGCGATCACGGTAAGGCTCCGGTTCGCCGCAGCTGCTACGCAGCCGACCGCACTGGCCACATGATCCTGCAGACTCTTTACCAAAACTGCGTAAAGCTCGGTATCGAGTTCTACAACGAGTTTTACGTGCTTGACCTGATTATGAACAAGGGCAAGCCAGCTGGTGTGGTGGCTTACGAACTGGCCACCGGAGACATCCACGTCTTCGCCGGCAAGTCGATCATTTTTGCAACCGGTGGCTTTGGCAAGATCTACAAGACCACCTCAAATGCACACACCCTGACCGGAGATGGTGTTGGCATCATCTACCGCAAGGGTCTGCCACTTGAGGACATGGAGTTCTACCAGTTCCACCCAACCGGTCTAGCCGGTCTAGGAATTCTGCTTTCCGAAGCAGCTCGTGGTGAGGGTGGCATTCTTCGTAATGCATCTGGCGAACGCTTCATGGAGCGTTACGCGCCAACCATTAAGGACCTAGCTCCACGTGACATGGTTGCCCGTGCAATGGCGAACGAGGTGCGCGAGGGTCGCGGTGGCGGACCAAACAAGGACTACGTGTTCTTGGACCTAACCCACCTAGAGCCTGCGGTTATTGACGCCAAGCTTCCGGACATCACCGAGTTTGCAAGAACCTACCTAGGTGTTGAGCCTTACACCGAGCCAGTGCCGGTGTTCCCAACCGCGCACTACGCAATGGGTGGAATTCCAACCAACATCAAGGCAGAGGTTCTAAGCGACAACGACACCGTTGTGCCAGGTCTGTATGCCGCAGGTGAGTGTGCGTGTGTTTCGGTTCACGGTGCAAACCGCCTCGGAACCAACTCGCTACTGGACATCAACGTGTTCGGTAAGCGCGCTGGAAAGTACGCGGTGGAATATGCCAAGACTGCCAAGCAGGTTGCGGTTCCAGAGGATGCTGCCGATGAGGTAATCGCAATGCTGGAGAAGGTTCGCAAGGCCAAGGGCAAGGAAAAGGTTGCTCAGCTTCGCAAGGAGCTGCAGGAGACCATGGACAAGAACGCCCAGGTATTCCGCACCGAGGAGACTCTGCAGGAAGCCTTTGACAAGATCATGGAGCTTCGCAAGCGCTACGAGAACATCTCGATCCAGGACCAGGGTCGTCGCTTCAACACCGACTTGCTTGAGGCCATTGAGCTTGGATTCTTGCTAGATCTTGCCGAGGTAACAGTGATTACTTGCCGCGAGCGCCGCGAGTCTCGTGGAGCTCACCTGCGCGAGGACTTCCCGGACCGCGATGATAAGAAGTTCATGGTTCACTCGATGGCCTACAAGATCGACAAGATCGACAAGGCCACCAAGACCAACATCAAGCTCGGCTGGAAGCCAGTCGTAATCACCAACTACCAGCCGATGGAGCGCAAGTACTAATGGCCCAGCAGGAAATCGCAGCAGTTGCCTCTTTCCAGGTAACCCTCTTTATTCGTCGCTTTGACCCAGAGACTGACACCGAGCCAAAGTGGGTTGACTACGACGTTGAGATGTTCGGCACCGACCGCGTGCTAGATGCGCTGCACAAGATCAAGTGGGAGCAGGATGGTTCGCTAACCTTCCGTCGCTCCTGTGCCCACGGTGTCTGTGGCTCGGATGCAATGCGCATCAACGGTCGCAACCGCCTAGCCTGCAAGACCCTGATCAAGGATCTAGACATCTCGCAGCCGATCTACATCGAGCCAATCAAGGGCCTTCCAGTTGAGAAGGACCTGATTGTGGACATGAACCCGTTCTACCAGGCATACAAGGATGTAAACCCATTCTTAGTTGCATCTGACAAGCCTGAGAAAGAGCGTCTGCAGTCTCCTGAGGACCGTGCTCGCTACGACGACACCACCAAGTGCATTCTCTGCGCAGCCTGCACCACCAGCTGCCCAGTGTTCTGGACCGATGGTCAGTACTTTGGCCCTGCCGCAATTGTGAATGCCCACCGCTTCATCTTTGACTCTCGCGACGAGGGTGCACAGGTTCGCATCGACATCTTGAATGACAAAGAAGGCGTCTGGCGTTGCCGCACCACCTTCAACTGCACCGAGGCTTGCCCTCGCGGTATTGAGATCACCAAGGCAATCGCAGAAGTCAAGCAGGCCATCCTGCGCGGAAAGCCGTGAGCCTAAGTCGTCGAGCCGCAATTGGCTCGATGGCGGCTGCTGGCACATTTGCCCTGGCTGCCTGTAGCTCAGGCGCGGAATCTACTCCGATAACCACCAACACCCCTGCCGTAACCGGTGAGGTGCTAATTGGCATGGTCTCCGAGGTTCCCGTTGGAGGCGGCACCAAATTCAAGGTGGATAACACCCTGACCGTGCTTGTGACCCAAACCAAGGCCGGCAACTACAAGGCCTTCAGTGCAACCTGCACTCACGCCGGCTGCATCGTGAGCGGCGTGGAAAACAATGAGATTGCCTGCAATTGCCACGGAGCAAGATTTGATCCAGAAACTGGAATGGCAATTGCCGGACCGGCAAAAAGTGCGCTTGGCAAAATCGTGCTTAATATTCGCGGCGAAGAGATTTGGATAACCATCTAGTGCTCAAGGTCACAACAGTTAATGTCAATGGAATTCGTGCCGCTGCCAAGAAGGACATGGCTCGGTGGCTAAAGGACGCTAATCCAGACATCCTGTGCCTGCAGGAGGTTCGCGCTCCGCAGGGAGATTTGCTAGCGCTTGCGATGGAAGGACCAATCGCGATCCCTGAGGGTTGGAACATCTACGACCACGAGGCAAGTGCCAAGGGTCGCGCCGGTGTAGCCATTTTGTCCAAGCAGCCAGCACTAGAGGTCAGGGTTGATCTTGGCCCGGATGAGTTTGACTCGGCTGGCCGTTGGATCGAGGCAGACTTTCAAACCCCAAGCGGAATCTTTACCGTGGTCAGCGTTTATGTTCACTCCGGCGAGGTGGACACCCCGAAGCAGGTCGAGAAGTACAAGTTTCTAAACGCTATGTCTGATCGCATGCAGTGGCTGATTGAAAACCGCGACTTCGCGGTAATTGTTGGAGATTTGAACGTCGGTCACACCGAGTTGGACATCAAGAACTGGAAGGGCAATCTAAAGAACGCCGGCTTCCTGCCTGAGGAGCGAGCCTTCTTTGATGGCTTTGCGAAGCAGGGTTGGGTCGACATGGGACGAGCCGCTCACCCTGGCGTGCCAGGCCCTTACACCTGGTGGTCTTTCCGAGGTCAAGCCTTTGATACCGATGCGGGATGGCGAATCGATTACCAGCTTGCAACCCCAAAGCTTGCGGAAAAGGGGCAGAATTATCGGGTCGATAGAGCACCGAGCTACGACACCCGTTGGACCGATCACACTCCTGTGAACGTCGAATACGATCTGTAGGACTGAACATGACTAAGCCAAACCTGCTATCGGGCATGCAGCCAAGTGCCGCAAGCCTTCACCTTGGTAACTACCTTGGTGCGCTCACCCAGTGGGTGAAGATGCAGGATGACTTCAACGCCTACTACGTCATCGTTGACCTGCACGCCATCACTGTCCCGCAGGATCCCAGCGAACTTCGCCAGAACACCCGTCGCACCGCAGCCCAGTACATCGCTGCCGGAATTGACCCAACCAAGTCGGCACTCTTTGTCCAGTCTCATGTCCCCGCTCACGCGCAGCTGGCCTGGGTATTGAACTGCATCACCGGTTTTGGTGAGGCTAGCCGCATGACTCAGTTCAAGGACAAGAGTCAAAAGGGTGGGGCAGACAACTCTTCGGTTGGCCTTTTCACCTACCCGATCCTGCAGGCAGCAGACATTTTGCTCTACCAGCCAAAGTCAGTTCCGGTTGGTGAGGACCAGCGTCAGCACCTCGAGCTAACTCGCGACCTGGCAACCAGGTTTAATTCAAGATTCGGTAAGACCTTCGAAATCCCAGAGGCTCACATCTTGAAGGAGACCGCAAAGATTTACGACCTTCAAGAGCCAACCGCGAAGATGTCAAAGTCCGCCCAGGACCCCAAGGGTCTGGTGAACCTAATGGACGAGCCAAACGTGATCGCAAAAAAGATCAAGAGCGCAGTTACTGACACCGATGGTGAGATTCGTTTTGACCGCGATGCCAAGCCAGGTGTGTCAAACCTGCTCGGCATCTACAGCGCGATAACCGGCGAGAGCATCGATTCATTTGCAGCTTCACTTCAGGGCCAGGGCTACGGCGCACTCAAGACTGCGGTTGCAGATGCTGTAGTCGCAACTTTGGACCCAATTCGCCTTCGCGCTCAAGAACTGCTTGCCGACCCGGCGGAACTTGATCGCCTATTGGCGCAAGGTGCTACCAAGGCGAATGACATCGCTGAGCGCACATTGAGCGATGTATACGACAAGCTCGGCTTTGTGCGCCCATAGCGCCAAGGAATTTTCCAGCCAAAACCAGTATTGTTCTAAGTAACACAGTTCTTCGGGGTCAGTGAAAATCTGAGCCGGCGGTTAAAGTCCGCGACCCGACTGGGAGTTTGGCAGCCAGCTAAATGACCTCAGGCGGTTGAATCGGTGAAATTCCGATACCGACGGTTAAAGTCCGGATGGGAGAAGAACCTGGGTGCTCTGCACCCGTTTTTCTCGCGCGCCCGCGGTCTGTGATTACCGAGAGGGCGAAATGAATCAGCAAGCATTCGAACCTGCAATGCGCAGGTCGCTTGAGCTTGCCCTAAACGGCCCCGCACACGGCGTTAACCCTCAGGTTGGTGCGGTCATTCTCGATGAAAATTTGGAGATTATTGCGGAGGGTTGGCACCAGGGTGCAGGCACTGCGCACGCTGAAGTTATGGCCTTGGCAAACCTTGCTGAGCGTTACGGCAACACCCCACCGGCAAACCTAACTGCTGTGGTGACTTTGGAACCCTGCAATCACACCGGCCGGACTGGCCCTTGCTCGCAGGCTCTGATTGCGGCTGGGATTTCTCGCGTGGTCTATGCATCTCAAGATCCAGGTGATGTTTCGGGCAATGGATCGCAGACGCTGCGTGATGCTGGCATAGAGGTAATGCCTGGGGTTTTGGTTTCAGAGGCTGACCTCCAACTTCGAGTTTGGTTGACTTCCAATCGCAATAAGCGCACCTACGTGACGTTGAAGTGGGCCAGCAGCCTCGATGGTCGCAATGCAGCCGATGATGGTTCAAGCCAGTGGATCTCTGGCCCGCTATCTCGCGAGCACACCCACAACACTCGCTCCCAAATCGATGCGATTGCGGTTGGGACCGGCACCGTCTTGGCTGACAACCCAGAGCTAACGGCTCGCAAGTCAGACGGTAGCTACTTCGACCACCAGCCAATTCGAGTTGTAATTGGCGAGCGTGACCTGCCAGCAGATTTGAAAATCTTCAACGACAAAGCACCAACAATTCACATTCAAACCAGAAATCTCGGGGATGCCTTGGCAGACCTCTGGGCCAGGGGCGTAAAGCACCTGCTGGTTGAAGGTGGACCGACTTTGGCAAGCCAATTTGAACGCGAAAACCTAGTCGATGAGTACCAGATCTATTTGGCCCCTGCGCTATTAGGTGGCTCAAAGACTGCGCTTACCGATATTGGGGTTGGCAACATCAATCAGGCGCATCGCCTAGAGATTTTTGAGATCGAGCAATTGGGCAACGATCTATTTCTTAGAGCCAGGAGGGCCTAAATGTTTACCGGAATTATTGAAGAGCTTGGAAAAGTTGCAGCTATCGAGAAGCAACCAGACGCGATTCGACTAACCATTGCCTGCGGCAAGGTGCTTAGCGATCTAAAGCGCGGGGACTCGATCAGCTGCTCGGGAACCTGCCTAACCGCAATGGAAATCGATGGCTCGTCCTTCACGGCAGATGTGATGCTAGAGACCCTAAAGCGCTCAAGTTTGAGCGAGGTCAAGGTTGGCGATGTGATCAACCTGGAGCGCGCGATGCAACACGAGACTCGCTTCGGTGGTCACATTGTGCAGGGCCACGTAGACGGAGTTGGCGAGGTCATCTCCAGAGAGAAGAGCGACAACTGGGACTGGGTAAGAATTCGAATTCCGGCAGACCTTATGAAGTATGTGGTCATGAAAGGCTCGATCACCATCGATGGCATCTCACTGACCGTGAACGAACTTGGTGATGACCACATTGCGGTTTCACTAATTCCAGAGACCTTGGAAGTTACCACCTTGGGCTACAAGCAGCCAGGTGACAAGGTTAATGTCGAAGCTGACGTGCTCGCGAAGCACATCGAAAGGCTATTGCAGTTCAAATGAGTGAACTTTCCAGTATTGAAGAGGTGATTGCCGCGCTGAAAGCCGGCAAGCCTGTTCTGGTCTCGGACGCCGAGGACCGCGAGAACGAAGGCGATGCAATCATTGCCGCCGAGTTTGCAACCCAGGAGTGGTTGGCTTGGATGATTCGCTACACCTCCGGATACATCTGCGCACCTATGAGTCGCGATCGAGCCAACAAGCTAGAGCTTCCTTTGATGTGGGTGAACAACAAAGACCCACACCAGACCGCTTACACCGTGAGCGTGGACGCTGCCAGTCGCAGCTCAACCGGCATCAGTGCCGCTGAGCGTGCCCTAACCGGTCGAGTGCTAGCAGATCCAAGCTCCACGGCAGAGTCTCTAATCCGTCCAGGCCACGTTATTCCGCTTCGCGCCAAGCCCGGTGGAGTGCTAGAACGCCCAGGTCACACCGAGGCAGCGGTCGATTTAATGATGCTTGCCGGACTCCAGCCGGTGGCGTTGATGGCCGAAATGGTTAACGACGACGGAACAATGATGCAATTTGGGGAATTATTGGATACCGCTAAGCGGTTTGAACTACCTATGACCACCATTGCAAACCTAAAGGACCACCTTTCTCGTCGTGAGGTAAAGCACGCTCAGCCTGCTAACCGCATTCGATTCGAGGCAGAGGCTAACGTTCCAACTACCCACGGAGACTTCAGACTCCGCGGCTACTACGACGTAGAGACCACTGCTGACCACGTGGCACTGATCTCCGGTAACCCAACCGGTGAGAACGTTTTGGTGCGCCTGCACTCAGAGTGCATCACCGGCGAGGCTTTCGGCTCACTCAAGTGCGAGTGTGGCCCACAGCTTGAGGCTGCAATGGACGCTGCTACCGCAGATCCAAACGGTGGCGTTGTTATCTACCTTCGCGGCCAAGAGGGACGCGGCATTGGACTTTTGAACAAGCTAAAGGCTTACGCACTTCAGGAGAAGGGCCTCGACACCGTTGATGCCAACCTGGCTCTAGGACTTCCTTCGGAAGCTCGCGAGTATGGTGCAGCGGTTGCGATCTTGCACGACCTTGGCATCAAGAGCGTTCGACTAATGACCAACAACCCAGCCAAGAGCAACTTCTTGGTTGAGGCTGGCATTCCAGTAAACGAGACCGTTCCACTTGTAGTTGGTCTTGCCGCAGAGAACACCGGTTACCTGCAGGTCAAGCGCGAGCGCATGGGACACCAATTACCAGCTAACCTTTAAAGGTGAGTGGAAAAGGTGCACCTGAACTGCGCTCTAGCGCAGCAGGTAAGAAAATCTTTGTAATTTCAACAAGCTGGCACACCCAGATTATGGATGGCCTAGTGGCTGGCGCAATGCGCGAACTCAAAGCATCAGGCGCAACCAAGGTGATTCACCAAACCGTGCCGGGCGCTTTTGAGTTGCCGCTGGCAGCTAAGTGGGCCGCAGAGCGCGGAGCAAAAGCAATCATTGCCCTAGGTGTCGTCATCCAGGGCGAAACCCCGCACTTCGACTTCGTCTGCAATGCAGCAACCGACGGCCTAACCAGGGTTCAGCTGGACTACGGCGTGCCAATTGGATTTGGTCTTCTAACCGTAAACCACGAGAGCGAAGCCCTCGCCCGAGCTGGAATCGAAGGCTCCAAGGAAGACAAGGGCAAGGAAGCCGTGCAGGCTGCCCTGGCCATGGCCAACCTAAAGTAAATGGAGTATTTGCTCGCCCTAGTGGTGATCTTGCTTGCCATTATTACTCCAGCAGTTTGGAAAAGTAAGCCAGGCAGAAAGAGGCACTCTGCCATGTCAGGTGCCTTTGCAGCCCTGGATGAGGTTTTTCACCCGGCCGGAAAACAAGCAACCGAACAACTCGCGGAGCAAACCCAAGCGACCAAGCCACTTCCAAGTCCAGAAGACAAAAAGCTATAGGCTGAAATTCTGATCAAAGGAGCACCGTGCAACCAACCGCAGAATTCATTCTTCACTCCCTCGTAGTCCTTCACTTCATTGGACTCGCTTCCCTACTGGGAGGCTTCCTAACCCAGATGAAGGCCATGGGCAAGGGCTTGGCCACGATTGTTCCGGCGATGGTTCACGGCGCGTGGACAATGCTCATCACCGGTTTAGCGATGGTTGGCGTTCGCGAGTGGATGGCTGCCATGGCTTGGGACGACGAACTGAACCACATGAAGATTGGCGTCAAGACCCTCGTCGTAATCGTGATCTTGATCTTGGTGCTGCTAAACAAGAAGAAGCAGTCCGTATCGGCCAAAACTTTTGGCGCAATCGGACTGCTAACTATCTTGAATGTGGTGCTGGCCGTCTTCTGGTAACTAGCGCATAAACAGAGCTTTTAGCCTCACCGTGGTGAAGGTTAGCCCTAGGCCAATCATCACCAAGAAGTAGGCGATGTGACCCAATACGCTCAGATCCATGATGCCCAGCATCAGTGATCGCACCAGCTCAACTCCCTGCCAAAGTGGCAACGCCTTTACGATTGCCTCAATCCAGTCTGGGTAAACGCTAACTGGGAAGAAGGTTCCGGAGAACAGGAACATCGGCAGCAGGAAGAAGTTGATCCAGTTCATCTGCTGGAAGTTCTTCATGTAGGAGGTGATGGCCATGCCGATTGAGGCAAACCCGAAAGCAATCAGGGTTGCCGCTGGTATTGCCAATAATCCCCAGGCATTGGCGACCAAGCCAAGCGGAGCGACAATCGCCATGAAGCCGACCGAGTAGGTGGCACCTCGCAGTAGTGCCCAGGAGATTTCACCTAGCGCCACATCCATCGGACCAAGTGAGCTTGAGAGCATCACCTGGTAGACCTTGCCAAAGTGCATCTTGAAGAACACGTTCCAGGTTGCGTCATAGAGCGCACCGTTCATGGCGCTGGTTGCCAGCAACGCTGGTGCGATATAGGCGGCATAGCTAACTGGGTTGCCATTACCGTCCTGGATGTCTCCAATCAGCTGGCCAATACCAAAACCAAAGGCCATCAGGTAAAGCACCGGCTCGACGAAGCCGGAGACAATAATCAACCAGTTCGAACTCTTGGCAGCGTATAGCGCACGCTCAATCATTACCATGGCGCGGCCGGAGTAAACCGATGCACCAGGACGCTGGGCGCGCTTTTCGGCAATCGCGACTGCCTGTGTAATCAAAGCGTGAGTAATCATCGGGCCAGACGCTCCTTGAACTTTGGATACACAAAGCGCATGCCGACAATTCCCATGATCGCAAGGTAAGCGAGGTGGACAAAGAACATACCGTCAGCAAGTTCCATGCCGTATGAGAGGTGTCGCCCTAGCTGCACCGAATGCCACAGTGGTGAAATCCAACCCAGCGGCTGCAGGAAAATCGGCATCTGCTCAAGCGGATAGAAGGTTCCCGAGAATAGGAACATCGGTGCGATAACAAAGCGTCCGATTAGTGCAAAGTAGCCCTCATCGCGCTCTAATCTCGCGGTGATGGCAAGCATTACCGAAGCCCAACCCCAACCCGCCAGCATGGATGAAAGTAGCAGCGGTAAGACGCTGGTCAGCGGCACCGCTCCAAAGGCAAGTAACACACCCAAATACATCAGGGTCGTGAACAATCCCCTACCCAGGGCCACAATCATCACGCCATCGGCAATCTGGCGAGCAGAGACGCTGGTGGCATTGATGGCGAAGAAGAGCTTGTCCCAGACAAAACCATCCATGGTTGGGAAGGTGACCTCATCCATCACGCCCTGAATCGCAGCGGATGCCAAAAGGGCAGGAGCAACAAATTGGATGTATGGCACACCCAGGATGCCACCGCCACCGGTGTTGGCATCAACCAAAGCACCGATGCCAAGGCCAACTGAAATCAAATACAGAATTGGGTTACCTAGACCGAAAACGATGACGGAAGTTATCCACTTACTCATCGCGTAGAAGCGGTACTCGGCAACGCGCCAGGCTCCAAAGCGCACTGCGCGCTTTGGATCTACCACGCTACCGGGCTTGAATTCCAAGGACATTATTCGACCAACGTCCTACCGGTTAGGCGAAGGAACACGTCTTCAAGCGAGGACCTGCGAACTAAAGAGGTAACCGGGTGGAGACCGGATTCAAGAATCGAGGTAAGCAGCGCCTCACCCTTGTCGGTGTAGATCAAGATTCGGTCTGGCAGTAGTTCCAGACGATCGCCCTTGCCCTCAAGCTGCTTTGCAACATCTTGGTTCTTGTCGGTTCCAAAACGCAGCTCAACAACTTCCTTCGAGGAGTAGTCCCGGATCAGCTCCGCAGGTGAACCCTCCGCCATAATCTTGCCCTTGTCCATCACGATGATGCGGTCGCAAAGCTGCTCAGCCTCATCCATGTAGTGGGTGGTGAGAACCAAGGTCACGCCCTGTTCCTTGAGGCGGAATAAGCGGTCCCAGAGAATGTGTCTGGCTTGCGGATCCAAGCCAGTGGTTGGCTCATCCAATAGCAAAATTTCTGGTTCGTTTACCAGGCCGCGAGCGATTGCCAATCGGCGCTGCATACCACCCGAGAGGTTGTCTGCCTTTTCGTTTCGCTTGTCGGTTAGCTGGGCGAATTCCAACAGCTCCTCCACCTTGGTCTTGAGCCACTTGCGCGGCAGGCCAAAGTAGCGACCGTAGGTAACTAGGTTTTCCCAGACCTTGAGCTCTCTATCGAGCATGTCTTTTTGTGGCACCACGCCAAGGTGGGCACGGATCTCCGGGCCCTGGGTGTTTGGCTCTTTACCCAAAATTGTTAGTTCACCTGAGGTGCGCTGCGACACCGATGTGATCATCTTCATGGTGGTGGACTTACCTGCACCATTTGGGCCTAGCAGACCAAAGGATTCTCCTCGGTAGACATCAAAGTCGATGCCGTCTACTGCTACAAAGTCCTTGTATTTCTTGGTAAGGGAACGAGCGCGGATTACGGCTTCACGCTCAACACTTTTTGACAACTCTGTCTCCATTTCAAGCCCAAATCTGGGCAGCGTTTCAGAGTAGCAAATGCATCCCAGGTATCCGACAACCACGATTGTCGTGTTTCGGCGGTTTTTGAAGATGCCTCCAACACGACTCTGGGTCTGGTTTGTGGATAACCCTAAGAAGTTAAAGTCGGATGAGCCTAGAGTTGTCCCCAAATAACGTTAGGTTCCAAAAATGGCAAAAATTAGCAAGGAACGTTTGACCGCTGTGCCCGAGGGCGACTTTGTGCTCTTCCTTATTGGCATGCGAGTAAACAACTGGTTTGCAATTCATCGTTGGCTGCCAGTGTTTTTTGCCATGCCCAAAATGCTCAAAGAACTTCACATCAATCGGCAACTTGGCTTTCTTTCCTATCAAATGTGGTTCTCCCGCACGCTCATTTTGGTTCAATACTGGGACAGCGCAGAAAAGTTGATTGCCTATTCCAAAGCCAAGGATTCTGAGCACCTACCAGCGTGGAGGGCTTACAACCAAATGGCTATGAAGTCAGATTCGGTGGGAATTTGGCACGAGACATATGTTGTCGAGAAGTCAAAAACTGAGAACATCTACGTCAACATGCCACCATTTGGGTTCGGCAAGGTGGGAGTTCTCCAGGCAGCCACCGGCGCTCGAAACACGGCGAAGGAAAGGCTAACTGGCAACTGAGTCGACGGTTCATAGGTTTCTCCACAGCAAAAGATCAAAGCTTGATATCTTTCTTGAATGGAGAAGCTAGGCAATCGCCGAAAAACTGGGGTGGAGCAGTACTACACCCCTCCGGACCTAGCGTTAGAACTAACTGCGAGGCTCGTCGAGATAACTGGCCTAAACCGAAAGTTTTTAGAGCCTGCCGGTGGCAACGGATCTTTCCTATCTGCGCTTGAGCAACTTGGGGCCAAAAACATCGATGCCGTGGACCTATATCCAAAGCACCCCAGGGTGAAGCGGGGAGATTTTCTTCAGTACCAACTCACAGGCAAAAACCTGGTGACCGTTTCCAACCCTCCCTTTGGTCGAAACAACTCGCTCTCAATTCCCTTTTTCAATAAAGCCGCCAACCACAGTGAATACATCGCCTTTCTCGTTCCAAGATCTTGGCGAAAGTGGTCGGTTCAGAACCGACTGGATAGAAGATTCCACCTGATCTCAGATCAGGAAGTGGCGGTCAATTACGTCACTGACACCGGGGAGCGCATTGGCAAAGCAAACGACCTCAGAACCTGCTTTCAGATTTGGCAACGGAAAGACGAGCCGCGCCCAATTGTGAAAGTCCAGGATCTCGGTTTGGTTAAAAAGTGCAGTCCGGAGCGGGCAGATATTGCGATTAGGGTCTTTGGGTTTGGTTGCGGACGAAGCTATCGAGAGTTTCCTAAGGTGCCCAACACCACCTTGATGTTCCTCACAGTTTCTGATGCCAGAGTTTTTGACGTTATCGAAGGGCTAGATTATGAGAGGTTCACATTGAACACCTCTTACACCAGAG
>CAZLKR010000009.1:0-42777 GCA_964560155.1 uncultured Aquiluna sp. | reverse complement strand
TCAGTCGATCGCGCTTTCGACCCACCACCGACGCGTTCTCCACTAGCGTCAAAATCAGTTCACGGTCTGCTTCATAGACCCACTGCATCGCCGGCTGGCAGCCGCCAAGTCCAAAGACTTCCGCCAAACCAACGAAGCTGTCGTGAGCGCTAGCAAGTGCAGTGAGGTCCACCTGGAGTTCTTCGCTTGGTCTAAACCCACAGAGCGCTCGAAAGTCGGTGATCGCGACGATCAGCTCTGGCTTGTGGTTGGCGTCCGAGTAGGAAGGGTGGTGGTTCAGAAACTGCTGAGCCGCATGCTGTTTGCTCGGGTGGGCCTGAATCGAAAGCGGGTTAGCAGCCGCCAAGAACTTCACTAGGTAACCAAGCTGTCCGTATCGATCAGCAAGTGATCCACCTGTGGCATCCAAAACCTGAGCCGGTGCTGTTGGGTGTGTGCCAAACCACTGCTCTGCGATTGGATATGCGGGCTCATCGATCCCAAGCAGATCAGAAAGCAGCGGGCTCGATCCCCACGCGTAGTTCATTGGCTTATTGCCAACAGCAAAAAGAGTCATGGACTACCTCCGCTCTTCGATAACGATGATAGGCATCGGCGAGGTTGGTGGTGAGACTGAATCAAGATCTGTCTGCTTTGCCTTCTTTGCGAACTGGTAGGCAATCAATCCAGAGATGATTGCAAGTGTCACAGGGAAGAAGAAGGCGAGAGACAGACCAACTCCCTCAGCAAGTGCGCCCATCAAAGTCTTTGCCATAACCTGCATTGTCGAGCTCATCAAAGACAATCTCGACACTGCCCACGCTGTCGAAACGCCTGGGATGTGGCCTGCGGCGGAGAGGAATGTTGGAGCTCCCGGGGCCAGTCCGAGACCGGCAACCAGCCACAGCACCATGGTTGCGGCGAGAGCCAAATTGCTTGAGGTATCAGCTAAGAACGGTGCCAGGACCGTGGCGAGAGCTAGAACGCCAGCAGCGATGAATGCCCCTCGGGACGCAATCAAATTCGGGTGGTATCTCTCAGCCAACCTAGTCATTGAAAGTCGCCCCACAATCATGCCGACCATAAAGGCAGCGAACGGCAGCGACCTAAGCGCCAATTCAACATTCAGGATGTCGCGAGCATAAACAGCCGCCCAGTCGATGACCGCAACCTCGGGAAAGACGATGCCGATCATTCCAAATGCCAAGAGCACTAGCTGAGCTGGGACGTGGTAGAACTTGCGCTTAACTACTCCTGCTCGTTCTTCGAGGTGGCCATCTTCAGTTGGTGAGAGCAGCCAGCGCAAGGCGAACTCAAAAACAATCACGTTCAAAAGTGCAACGATGATTAGGAACTGCTCGAGCTCCAAAAACAGTGTTGAGAGTCCACCTGTCATCGCTGCTGCCACAGCACCCAGGCTCCAACCGGCGTGGAAGCGAGCAATCACATTCTTAGAGATTTGCTTCTGCAGCAGCACTGAATGTGAGTTCACCGATACACCGAGAATCGACATAAAGAAGTTGAAGCCCATGTTGATTACGAACCACAGCAGCGGGTCAGAGGTGAAACCCAATAGGACTAGGAACAAAGCTCCGAAGTAATTGCCGAAGCGAATCAGTGTCCTCGGTCCAAACCGCATTATCAGGCGGGATACGAAGAACAGCGGGGTGATTGAGCCAATTACACCGAAACCAATGATGGTTCCCCAGGTTGCAAATGCGACGCCCAAGCGATCGATGAATTCTGGAACCCAAGCCACTGAGCTAAGCGCGATGTGACCGGTGAAGGTGAAGGTAATCAGCATCGCAATTTGTGCTTTGCGAAGCCGCTTACCCCCTAGCTTTTCCAACTACTTGGATCCTTCAAGAATCGAGGAGATCTCCTCGCGATCAAATAGCTTCTTACGCTCGCGTCCATCCTGTGCACCAAGAGCCAGCTCTTTGGCATCCAGGGTCAGCCAGTCTTTCCACTCCAAATACTTCACGCCACGTGAATCCAAGGTCGCAACAATCTCTGACTCTGCTGGCTTGGTTGGCGACCACCACGTGGCTCGATCTGCAATCACGTGAGAGATGGTCTCGATGGCATCTGCCTTGGTGTGGCCGATTAGGCCTACCGGACCACGCTTGATCCAACCGGTGCAGTAGACGCCAGGAATCTGCTTTCCAGCAGCATCCAGCACGCGACCCTCGCTGTTTTGAATCACGCCGTATTTGGAGTCAAAAGGAATCTCATCTACCGCAGAACCAAAGTAGCCAACCGCTCGGTAGACCGCCTGCACTGGGAAGGTCTCGAACTCATCGATTGGGGTGACGTTTCCGGTGCCGTCAAGCTTGGTGCGCTGAACCTTGAGTCCAACCACCTTGCCGTCTTCGCCCAAAACCTCAACCGGTGCCGAGAAGAAGTGCAGGTGCAACCTGCGATCTTCCGGAGCCTGCGGGTTTTCCCTAAGGTCCTCGAGGGTCTTCACCATCACACGAATCTGGTTGTTGCTGTCGATGGCAGCTTGCGATCCTTCGTCGTACTGGAAGTCTTCGTCGTAGGCGATTGACTGCACACCCTCGACGTGAAGTGCCTCACGAAGTTCTAGCGGGCTGAACTTAACCTGAGCCGGACCGCGTCGCCCAAACACGTGCACGTCGGTGACTGGAGAAGCCTTCAGTCCCTCGTAAACGTGATCAGGGATATCGGTTGATAGCAAATCATCTGGGCGCTTGATCAGCATGCGGGCCACATCGAGCGCCACGTTGCCATTACCAATCACGGCAATCTGCTTGGCATCAAGTGGCCAAGTGCGCGGGAAGTCTGGGTGGGCGTCATACCAGTTCACAAAGTCGGCAGCTCCGTAAGAGCCATCAAGCTCAACACCTGGAATCTTCAGGTCTGCATCCTGGATTGCACCGGTTGCAAAGATCACTGCGTTGTAGTGCTGCTTCAGGTCATCGAGTGTGATGTCGGTGCCGTACTTTACGTTGCCGAAAAAGCGAATGTCGCCGCGGTCCAAAACCTCGTAAAGCGCACGAATGATGCCCTTGATTCTCGGGTGATCAGGAGCAACTCCGTAGCGAACCAAGCCGTATGGTGCTGGCAAGAGGTCAAACAAATCGATGGAGACTTCGAAGTCACGCTCTGCCTTGAGAATCAAGTCCGATGCGTAGATACCCGCTGGACCTGCTCCGATTACCGCCAAACGTAGTTTTGCCAATTACTTTCCTCTAACCTTGCCGATCAACAACTGCGTCGGCGAATGCAATCAGTGCCGACTTTACGCTCGAGGCAGGAAGCGGCTCCAAAGCTGCCTTTGCCCTGTCCGCCCAGCCATTGGTGATGCTCAGTGACTGCGCCATTACCTCGTGCTTACGCAATAGAACTAACACCTCTTTTAGGTCTTCTTCTTCCAAGCCGCCGCTGATTTTTGCGTAAAGGGCCTGGGAGTCAGCATCTTGGTGGTTGGCCAATAGCAATACCGGCAGGGTTGGAACGCCTGCCAAAAGGTCTGTGCCGGCAACCTTGCCGGACTGGTCCTTGGTGCTCTGGATGTCGATGATGTCGTCGATTAGTTGGAAGGCGACACCGATGCTCTCGCCAAATTGCTTCAGTGGCTCCTGGTATTCGACAGGAGCACCGGACACCAATGCTCCAATTTGTGCGGAGAGTGCAATCAAAGAACCAGTCTTATCGCGCAATACCTCGTAGTAGTGCTCGATTGGATCTTGGCCATCCTGCGGACCGATGGTCTCGTGCAGCTGACCCAGCACGAGCTGCTCGAACACTTTGGCCTGTAGCTTGAGCGAGTCATCGCCCAAACTGGAAACAATGTTTGAGGCCCTTGCGAACAGCAGGTCGCCGGTCAAAATCGCCACATTGTTGCCCCAGACCATGTGTGCGGTGTCAACCCCGCGGCGCTTTGATGCCTGGTCCATTACGTCATCGTGATACAGGGTCGCTAGGTGAGTGATCTCCATAACCACGGCAGCATCAAGCACTTCCTCCTCCTTGGGGTCACCAAGGTGAGAGGTCAGTAGCGTCAGCACTGGACGAAGGCGCTTGCCGCCTGCGCTGGCAAGGTGGCTGGACATCTTGTTTACCAGGCTCTCGGTGTGAGCAGTAGCCTCAGCAATTCGCTGCTCGACGATTGCCATGCGAGTCTCGAGGTCGGTAATCAGTGCCTTGTCGGAGACCTTACGCAACTGGCTAGGGAGTGAGATCTTCATCGCTTCACCGCCTGGTGCAGCGCAACGATTCCAAAGGAAAGATTCTTGTAACCCACCTGGCTAAAGCCAACATTCGCGATGTCCTGAGCAAGTTCCTTCTGCTTAGGCCAAGCTTGAATGGATTCGGCTAGGTAGTCATAGGCCTCTGGGCTCTTAGAGAAAAGCGCGGAGATCTTTGGCAAAAAGTTCTTTAGGTAGAAGCGGTAGAGCGCTCCAAAAGGACCCGGCACGTGAGAGAACTCGCAAATAACCAAACGGCCACCAGGTTTCAGAACTCGAAGGAATTCACCCAGTGCAACCTTGTGATCCTGAACGTTTCTTAGACCAAAGCTCATGGTTACAACATCAAACTCTTCGTCTTTGAAAGGAAGCTTCATGGCATCTGCAAAAACAAACTCCAGCTTTGGATATTTCTTCTTGCCAACCTCCAGCATGCCCTTGGAGAAATCTGCAGCAACCACGCGAACGCCATCGGAGAGAAAAGCCATTGAGCTGGTGCCGGTGCCGGCTGCGATATCGAGAATCTGCTCGCCAGATTTAGCGTTTACGGCCTTTGCGACCTTGCCGCGCCAAAGGCGGGATTGCCCGAAGGAAAGTAGGTCATTGGTTTTGTCGTAAGAATCTGCGACGGAATCAAACATGGCCGATACGGCTTGCGGTTGTTTGGATAGGTCGGCCTTGCTCACCCGTAGAGTCTAATCTTTATCCTCGGTCTTCGAGCCCCGATGGATGGTGTAAATCACCAGCCCAACAGAACCTGCGGCTAGCGCAATTACCAATGGGGTGGTTGCAAGAACAAATTGGTCGGCTGGGGTTTGCCTGGTGATCACGATTTCGGAGACGTTGATCGGTTCTGATTTTGGCTCAGTGTCTGCTGGAGAGTGCAGCTGCGGGCCAATTACCTGCTCCTGTGATTCACGCTCTTCGGATTCGCCGGATTCATCGGCTAAGGCCGCCAGCGGGAAGAACAGGATCGGCAGCGCAAGGAATACCGCGACAACTTTTCGCATTGGACTCCTCGCCTAGACTTAACTCAAGGATAGGTAGTGCTTGTGCCAGTGCACAGCATTCGCCAATGCTCACAGCCAACTCTTAGTAAAGGGAACAAATGCCGCTCAAGGTGACCTCGCGTCTAATTGAGCTCACGGGCACCCCAAAGGGTGACTTTCTTTTTGCCAGAAGCAACCAGACTTTGGTTGGCCAAGGCATTGCCCTTCGACTCTCTGCAACCGGCAAGAATCGCATTTCTGAGCTAGCAACAAAGTGGCGAGAGGTCTGTGCGGACGCTGAAATTTCAGATGGCGTCAAACTTCCTGGAAGCTCACTGGTGGCATTTAGCTCCATCACCTTCTCGGAGAATTCCAAATTCGAGAGCGTTTTAGTAGTTCCGCAAAGGCTTTACGTGATTCGTCCCGAGGTGAGCTTTGTTATCGAGGTTGAAGCCGAAGATCAGGCTGAGGTAAGCACCTCGACCCCAACCTCTTTCCAGGTCGGCAAGCTCAACCCAGCTGGTTTCCAAGACGCCGTCTCCAAGGCGATTGCTCAAATCAATGAAACCGACTTGAAGAAGGTAGTTCTCTCTAGAGATTTGGAGATGATTCTTCCCTCCCAGCCGGACCTGAGTGAACCGCTTGCCAGGTTGCGATCTCGCTACCCAGACTGCTGGACCTACAAGGTTGAGGGTGTCTTTGGTGCTTCTCCAGAACTACTGCTTAGAGCAGAGCGCGGCGAGGTATCGGCCAGAGTCCTAGCCGGTACCGCCGGCCGAGGCACTGACCCGGATGTTGATCGCGCAATTGCCGATGGACTTTCCCACTCGATTAAAAACAATCACGAGCACGCGTATGCCGTGCAGTCAATGGTCTCTGAGCTTGAACCATTTTGCGAGTGGGTAGAAGCGGATGCCCAACCATTCTCGCTTGCGCTGCCAGACCTTTGGCACCTCGCGACCGATGTCCATGGCAAGCTCAAGCCAGCAACAAGCCTGCTGGATGTAATTGCAAAACTTCACCCAACCGCTGCGGTGGCAGGAACTCCAAGAGACCTGGCTATCGAACTAATCGAAGAATTAGAGCCTTATGACCGCGGTGGTTATGCCGGACCAGTTGGTTGGGTTTCTGCCGATGGCTCGGGCGAACTTGCGATTGCACTTCGTGGTGGGATCATCGAAACCTCAGCTGACCAGGTTGTCATTAGGGCCATCGCCGGTTGCGGAATTGTGGCCGAATCAGACCCGCAGGCTGAGCTTGCGGAAACCGAACTGAAGTTCCGTGCGGTTCGCTATGCCTTCGATCTCTAAAGCTTGAAGTCAATAAGCAGCTGACCAGATCGCTGCATTACCTGCTTCAACGCAGCAATCGAATCGACAGTTTCGTATTCCCAGCCATAGGCAGTTGCCAGAGCACTCAGGTTCACTTGCTGAGGGGTCAAAAACAGTCTCTCCAGCGCATCCTGCGGCAACAGCTGAGCAACCTCTAGCTTTTTGAAAATTTCGCCACCGTTGTCGTTGCCAACAATCAGTTGGATATCTAGTCTCTCTACCCCGGAGAGATTCAACCCGCTGGCATCGTGCAGCAGGGTCAGATCTCCCAAAACCACTCTGGTCTTCTTACCATTCTGCGCTAGGCCGATTGCGGTGGAAACCGTGCCATCAATGCCGGCCAGACCGCGGTTAGCAAAGGCGCTTACCGACTTGGCAGGAAGTGCCCTGTCGGCCTCACGAATGATTTGAGAAGCGCCGAACAGCAACTGCTCACCACTCTGAGTTGCATCCCAAACCGCCTTTGCTAGTTCACCCCTTGCAGAAACAAAAGCTTCCTGGGCTTGCCAAGTGTCGACCCAGGACTTATCACCGCTGCCAATTGGAACTAACTGATCTGCATAGCCAAGGGCGTTGCCGCTTGGGTCAAATTGACCGTGGGTTTTGCTTGAGCAAACCCAGGTCTTGGCGTTTGCAATCACACGCTGCACTGGTCGGGAAAGCGTTGGCTTACCAAAGACAAACACCTGGTCGACCTGGCTGCCTAGTTCGCCATTGAGGCCAGCGATGTAATCAACCACGAGCTGATTGCCATAGCGAGCGCCGGAGGTTGGCTCAGCAAACAGTGGGAGGTTTGCAGCTTTGGCGAAGTCGACGGCCGCTTGGTTTGCCCCAGCGCCCGCAACCACAACTGCTCGATCTGAAATCACAACTTCGAGACTTGAGATCTCGGAAGTGATTGGATTTATGACCATCCCGCCGGTGGCAATCTCGCTGGCATTTGGTGTTAGGTCACTGAGCGGTTCTTGGAACTGCAGGTTTAGCTGCACCGGTCCCGGAGTCTCACCGGTGGCCAGCTCGATAGCCTGGATAGCAAGCTCACGAGCATCAAACTCACCGAGTTCTGGAACGCTGACATCGATGCAGCGAATAACCGCATCGGCAAATATCCCAACCTGATTGGTGGTTTGGTTTGCTCCCTTGCCGCGCAATCTTGCCGGACGGTCTGCGGTGAGCAGAATCATCGGAACACCGCTGTGGTGGGCCTCTAGGACCGCTGGGTGGAGGTTGGCTACCGCGGTGCCGCTGGTTGTGATTACAACCGATGGGCTTCCGGAAGCCATTGCTCGGCCGAGGGCAACAAACCCCATTGATCTTTCATCAAGACGAATGGTTAGGTCTGCTTTGTTTGCCCTAGCTAGTTGGTCAGCCGCGATTGCCAGCGCTTGAGATCTTGCTCCCGGAGCCAGGTAGAGGTGCTTAGCACCACCTGCGACCAGGGTCGCCAATAGCTCTGCTGCAAAGGATTGGGAGCTGGCTTTGCTCACTTCTGGTCGTCTTCGTCTTTCTTTAGCTTGCGCTGCAGATCGCGAAGGAAGTTTGGGTCATCGTCTGGGGCAACTATCTTTCGGTTCTTGCCCGGGGTGGCTGGGCCCTTGCCCAGTGGTCTTCCCACCATCAGGTAGAGCAACCCTCCGAAGAATGGAATGACCAAGCACAAAAGCACCCAGGCCCACTTAGGCAAAAGCCTTACTTCGTTCTTATTTGCCGCAGCGGCAAAGACGGTGGTGAACACCGTGAAGATCACCAAAAAGGCGATCGAGGCAATTGCCAGTCTTGTCATACCCTCAACCCTAATTCAGACTCGCTTAGACTAGATACGTGAAGAACCCTTGGCTTAGTTACACCCTGATTCGTTTGGGGCTGTTCTTCGGTATCTTTTTTGCGTTTCTACTTCTAAATTTCAACCCATATTTCGCGGCGATTATTGCCGCCGTGGTGTCTTTTTCGCTTTCGCTTTTGCTACTGGATCGTCAGCGCAACGCTCTTAGTGAATCCGTTGCCAAGAAACTTTCTCGCG
This sequence comes from uncultured Aquiluna sp., assembly GCA_964560155.1. Classification (GTDB taxonomy): domain Bacteria; phylum Actinomycetota; class Actinomycetes; order Actinomycetales; family Microbacteriaceae; genus Aquiluna. Next base: position 34,244 of record CAZLKR010000009.1, on the reverse strand, counting down.
ATCAGAGCGGCACCTACCTTGACGCGGAGAGTGATTTGGAAAACCAGCTGCTTGATCTAGAAGGCAACAACAAAAAGCCCGAGGCCGACAAGTAGCCCAAAGCCCAAGCCCGCAAAGCTCGTTAGCTTAAGCGCGGAAATATAGTCCTTAGCCGTCTTACCGCGAACTCCAGCCATAAATGCTGGGAAGACCAACATCAAATTTGCCAGTCCCATAATCGTTGCCGGGTAGAGCGAAGCCAACAGCAGGTTGAAAATCACCGGAACAATCAAAAGCGTTCCAAACAGCCACTTTGATGCTCGGACACCAATGCGAACCGACAAAGTGTTCTTGCCGCTCTGGCGATCAGTTTCAATATCGCGAATGTTGTTCACCAAAAGCACTGCAGTGGCATAGAAACCAAAGTTGATACCCAGCAAAACTGCCATCGGATCGATCGCCAGAATCTGAACGTAGGCGGTTCCCACAGTTGCGATCAGGCCAAAGAAAACAAGGACCGAGATCTCGCCCAAGCCGGTATAGCCGTACGGAGATTTGCCTCCGGTGTAATACCAGGCGGCAACTATCGAAACTGCTCCGACCGCTACCAGCCACCACTGTCCGGTGAGTAGCACAATCACCAGTCCCGCTAGGGCAGCCAAGCCAAAGGTCACTGCGGCTGCCAGCTTCACAGCCTGTGGTCTTACCAAACCTGAACCAGTTAGGCGCAGTGGTCCAACCCGGTTGGCGTCGGTGCCGCGAATGCCGTCTGAGTAGTCATTGGCGTAGTTCACACCGATCTGCAGTAGAAGTGCGACCAATAGCGCCAAAGTGGCAAGCAATGGATCAAAGCGATCAACCAAATCAGCACTTGCCGAACCAAGCACGATTGGTGCGACAGCAAGCGGGAGGGTTCTAACCCTCGCTCCGGTGATCCAGTTTTTGATTGTCATAACCCACAAATGCTATTCGCTCAAAAGTACTCTGATTGCCACAAGGTCCGGTTTCCCGCTTTGCAGTCTTGGCAATGCCGTCACCTGGATCACTCGATGTGGCTTAGCTGCCACAGATAGCTGCTCGAGAGTGCTGAAGTCCACCTCTGGGCTACCTGCGTAGACCAGGCCAACGGATTCGCCCCAGTTGGTAGGGATTGCTGCTGCCGCAACTTCAACCACGCCTGCAATTTCACAAGCTCTTTGCTCAATTGCCTCGAGCGATACCTTGTGACCTCCAGAGATCAGCACCCGGTCCGCCCGGCCTAAGACGGTGAGCTTGCCATCCACCAGCTCACCCAGGTCATTGGTGAGAAACTCCTTGCCCAAACCATTCGCCAGGGTTGGTCCGGAGATTGCGATCTTGCCGTCTCGAAGTTTTACCTCAACTCCATCCAATGGGACAGCGTCATAGACACAGCCACCTGCGGTCTCGGTCATGCCATAAGAAATCACGATCTTCACGCCTAGCTCGCGAAGTTCCGCTACCGCGGCCGGGTCCGGCATTTGACCGCCAAGCAAAATGGCATCGAACCGTCTAAGCAGTGCCAAGGCATACTCATCAGACTTTGCAGCCTCCAAAAGTCTTGCCAGCTGCGCCGGCACCAGCGAGGTGAAGCGCTTTGGCTCGGTCATAAGACTCGCTGCTCGGAAGAAGGCATCTGACGTGAAAGGAAGTTGGGTATTCATGATCACCGGTTGGGTGTCGGCAATTACCGATCGAATCAAGACGTTGATCCCGGCGATGAACTTCGTTGGAAGTGCCAAAAGCCACTGGCCTTGGCCACCTAGGCGCTTGGCAGAAGCTTCGGCGGATGCTCTGAGGGCCTCAACCGAAAGCTCGATTCGCTTGGGGGTTCCGGTCGAGCCAGAACTTTCAACAATCAGTCCGACATCGCTGGTCACCTCATTAGGCAAACCATTCACCTCTGGCATCAAGCCGTTGAACTCGGGCTCTGTGATGAAGATTGCTAACTTGCCATCGAGCATCTCAATGCAGTTGGAGAGTGCTCTAAAGGTGTCGTTTGCTGGGATTAGGCGAAGCGGTTTCATTAGAAGTGCCAGGGGGTGTCTGACCAGTCTGGCTTGCGCTTCTCCAAAAATGCATTCTTACCCTCTTGGGCTTCTTTGGTGCCATAGGCCAGGCGAGTTGCCTCACCGGCAAATAGCTGCTGACCAACAAGTCCGTCATCAACCGCATTGAAGGCATACTTGAGCATGCGAATAGCGGTTGGAGATTTGGCCAAGATATCCTCTGCCCACTCAATAGCGGTGCTCTCCAATTTCGCGTGATCAACAACCGCATTCACAACACCCATCTCGTAAGCGCGCTGAGCATCGTATTCGCGACCGAGGAAGAAAATCTCGCGAGCAAACTTCTGACCGGTTTGGCGGGCAAGATATGCGCTGCCGTAACCAGCATCAAAAGAACCGACATCGGCATCGGTCTGCTTGAAGCGAGCGTGCTCCCTGGATGCGATAGAAAGATCGCAAACTACGTTTAGCGAGTGACCGCCTCCGGCGGCCCACCCAGAAACCAGAGCAATTACCACCTTTGGCATAAAGCGAATTAGTCGCTGCACCTCAAGGATGTGAAGTCTGCCGGCAGTGCCAGGGCCATACTCATAGCCACTGTCACCGCGAACTCTTTGGTCTCCGCCGGAGCAGAATGCCCAGCCGCCATCCTTTGGAGATGGCCCATTTCCGGTCAAAAGCACAACGCCAACATCGCTGGATTGACGAGCATGCTCCAAGGTTTGGTAAAGCTCGTCTACGGTCTGTGGGCGGAAGGCATTGCGAACCTCGGGGCGCGAAAACCCAATCCTGACAACACCCAAAGTGTTGTGACGGTGGTAGCTAACGTCGGTCAGCTCCTCAAAACCGGCAACAGCGTGCCAGAGGTTTGGGTCGTAGGTCTCGGAAATCGAATTTGCCATGCAATTAGACTAATCGGGTGTTCGGGGAGAAAATAACCCAAATCAGCGTTGTGAGCATCCCGATGCTGACCAAATTTCGCGGCCTGACCCATCGAGAGGTCCTTTTATTCAAGGGCACAAAGCGCTGGGCAGAGTTCTCCCCCTTTATCGAATACTCAGATCAAGAAGCCAGCAATTGGCTACAAGCAGCCCTGAGTTTTGCCAACGAAGACCTTCCGCAACTCAACCGCAGCTCCATCGGCGTGAACGCCACCCTTCCAGCCGTGGATCCAGATCAGGTCGAAAAAGTACTCAGTCGGTTTGGTGAATTCTCGACCGTCAAAATCAAGGTCGCAGAAGCAGGGCAGACAATTCTTAGCGATGTCTTGCGAGTGTTGAAGGTTGCAAGATGCTATCCAAATTGCAAGATTCGACTGGATGCCAATGGCAATTACACCCCTGTGCAGGCACTAGAACTATTGGCTCAGATTCCACTTGATCGGCTGGATTACTTCGAACAGCCCTGCGCCAGCATCGACGAACTGGTTGAACTTAGGACCACCCTGAGGCACCTTGGACTCAATGTTTTGATCGCTGCCGATGAATCGATACGCAAGGCAAGTGACCCGATTGAGGTCGCCAGGCGTGGAGCTGCTGACATTGTGATGCTCAAAGTTCAACCGCTGGGCGGCATTGAACGCAGCCTTGAAATCGCAGGCCAAACCGGGCTAAAGGCGGTGGTGAGTTCCGCATTGGAGACCAGCATTGGTCTTTCACAAGGTGCCTACCTGGCCGCAGCACTGTCGGAGTTGGAATATGACTGCGGACTTGGAACCCTGAGCCTGATGGAATCAGATATCACTGCCAACCCACTATCGCCAGTCGCTGGATTCATTACCCCGCGCGAAATTGAGCCAGATGCAAAACTGCTCGAGAAGTATCAGGCCAGTCCGGAGCGAACCCAGTGGTGGACTCAAAGACTGCAGCGGTGCTTTGAACTTCTAGAGGCCTGAGTAAACGTGCAGTCCCTTGAAGAACATGTTCACAATCGTGAAGTTGAAGATCACTGCAAAGAACGCAACTAGACCTAGCCAAGCAGCACGCTTGCCGTTCCAACCTCTGGTTGCCATCGCGTGTAGGTAGCCGGCGTAGAGGGTCCAGATGATGAAGGTCCAAACCTCCTTGGTGTCCCAGCCCCAATAGCGATGCCAGGCTCGCTCGGCCCAGATTGCACCGGCAATCAGGGTGAAGCTCCAGAGCACAAAACCCACCACATTGAAGCGGTATGCCAGTCGCTCCAACTGCTCAAGGGCAGGGAAGAGGTCCATCAATCGCTTTGCTGACTTGCCTGCCTTGATCAGGTACGCGATGTGTAGGCCGGCTGCAATGCAGAAGAACGAGGTTGCCAAGATTGCAACCACTACGTGAATCACTAACCAGTAGCTCTGCAATGCCGGCATCAAGGTCTTTACCTCAACGTAGAAAAGCGAAACCGCGGCAAACAGAGTTACCAGCACGAAGCCGGTTACAAAGGTTGCGATAAAGCGAACGTCTTTGATCTTTAGTGAGGTGAGGTAAACCAAAAGAATCAAGAGCGCGGCCGAGATCGAGAACTCATACATGTTGGCCCAAGGAACTCGACCGGCGGCAATACCTCGCAGCACAACTCCGACACCAAGGATGATGGTTCCGATGATGGTGACGGCAAAGCCAGCCTTCTCAAGGCTGGATAGTTTGGCTCGCTCTTCTGGAGTTTGCCCAATCAGTTTTGAAAGTTGAAGTGAGAACAGCACCAGCGCAAGCGCAATAAACGCCATCGCAGCTGATACAAACAGCAGCGAAATCTGGGATAGCGGCTCATTCAGAACAATCGTCATTTACTTCCAACCTTGGATTCGATTTCATTTTTTACTTCAGCTAAAACTTCTTCAAGCCTTGGGTCATCGCTGCGAGCCAGAGCAGCTAGCTCAATTGTCCCATCCCCATTGCTTCGCACCCAAATTCGGCGACGCGGGGTCATTAGCGATAGTCCCATGGAGAACAGCGAGAGCATCGCGAAGAACAACACCCAAATGCCACCCGGGTTGTAGGCGACATCCAATGATGCAAATCTTAAAAGACCATCAAAACGAACCTTGCCCAATTGATTTGGCAGGTCGACAGTCTCTCCGATTCGCATCTGGATCGGGTCGTTTGGGCCATCGCGAGAGGCCACCACCTCTAGGTCGGTTGTATCTAGCGCAAAGACGTTCTTTGGAATGCCCTCATCAAGACCCAGGTCACCAGAGTAAATATTCATGGTCAGCAGAGGATCAATCGGATCTGGATAGATCGAGGTGTAGGCACCGGACTCCAACTGCTGGGCAGTTGGATAGAAGAAAGCGATGATGCCCACCTGCTCGGGCAGGGCATCCGGAACCTTGATCACGCCCAGGGAAGTCATATTGGAGTCCTGCGGCAAGAAAACACTTGGGCCCGAGAAGGCGATGTTTCCCTCACCATCAAAGACGGTTAGCACCGGTGCAAAGCCATTACCGGTTAGGTAGATGCTTGCGCCAGGGGCTGCCAGCGGGTAATTCACCCTCACCTCGGACTGCTTACCCTCCGAGGTGACAGTTGCGATGAAATCGATTGGCTGGCCCAGATTGTTTGGGTTTTGCAGATCGTAGAGCACCTGGAAGTCATCAAGTTTTAGGCTGAATGGCTCAAGCTGTGACTCATCGAAGAAGGTGCCTGGCGAGAACGAATCGTAGCTAGCGAGGTTGTTCACAAAGCTATCCCCAACCACTAATACACGCTGTCCGCTAAAGCTCAAACCGCCACCGACACCGACCGCAATCAAAACTCCAATTAGTGAGAAGTGGAAAACCAGGTTTCCGGTCTCGCGAATGTAGCCCTTCTCGGCGGAAACTGAATTGCCTTGCAGCTCTACCTTGTAGCGCTTGGACTTTAGGACCTTGAGGGCTGTCTCCAGATAGCCAGGCTGCTCGCTGATCTGGTGGTGCACCGGCATGCGCTTCAGGTTCTGCGGAGTCTGAACCGGCTTTGCTCGGAGAGCCTCGAAGTGGACTTTGGTTCTTGGGACCACGCAGCCAACCAGTGATACAAACAGCAGGATGTAGATCGAAGAGAACCAAACCGAGGTGTAGACATCGAAGAGTTGGAAATCGTCCATAATCCCTGCGATGTCAGGGTTGTTGTCAAAGAAAACTCGAACACCGTTTGGGTCCGCTGAGCGCTGCGGATACACCGAACCTGGTACAGCTGCGATTGCCAAAAGCAGCAGCAAGAACAATGCGGTACGCATTGAGGTGAGCTGGCGCCAGAACCACCTGGGCCAGAACATCAACTTAGAGAATGAGCTCGAAGCCACTGTTCACCCCCTGCATCCAAGTCAGAAACTGTCCCCAGAGGCCAGTCATAAGTAGCACACCAATCAGAATCAACAGCCCACCGCCGAACAAATTGAATGCTCTAAGGTGCTTTCTTACAAAGGCAACACTCGACACCGCCCACTTCATTCCAAGTGCAATCAGCACAAAAGGAATACCGATTCCGAGTGAGTAAACAGTTGCCAAGATTCCACCGCGAACCGGGTCGCCGGTTGTTGAGGCCAGGGTCAAAACCGCAGCCAGGGTTGGTCCGATACATGGCGTCCAGCCAACCGCGAAAACCACACCCAACAGTGGAGCTCCAGCCAGCCCGACCTTTGGGCTAAAGGGAATCTTGACCGTGCGCTGCAGGAAGCCAAACTGGCCAATCATCGCCAGGCCAAAAATCACAACCAATAGACCCAGCACAAATTGCACCCAGAAACTATTGGCAAAAAACAGCAGCCCAGCAGAACCCGCTAGTACTCCAAGTGCAACAAAAACAACTGTGAAACCAAGTACAAATAGCACTGCACCGAGCACCAATTTGGTCTTGCTTTGCGCGGCACCCGAGACGTAACCCAGATAGCCAGGAACTAGCGGGAGAACACATGGGGAGAGAAAGGTAACCAAACCAGCCAGCAGAGCGATTGGCATGGCTGCCAAAAGTGATCCGTTCAGGATGATTTCTGCTGGGTTCACTCCGCTACCACGGTCTCAATCAGGGTCTTCAGGATTGAGGGGTCGATGCGACCAAGAATTCTGGAGGACACTTTGCCCTCCTTGTCGATAACCAAAGTAGTTGGCACCGCCTGCGGGCTAACTACTCCTTGGAAGGCCAGTGAGACGGCCCCGGATTGAGCATCCATGATCGATGGGAAGCTGATTCCAAACTTGCGATCAAATGCCAATGCAGTTTCTGCGGTATCACGCACATTGACTCCGACAAACTGAACGCCCTCATCCTTGAAGTCCTCATAGAGCGCCTGCAGATCTGGTGCTTCTGCACGACATGGAGCGCATGATGAGTACCACCAGTTCATGACCACAACCTGGCCCTCAAGGGCCGAGGAATCTAGCTTCAGGCCCGACTCAGTCTCACCACTGAATGGCAAAAAGGTTGGTCTTTGTGCTGAGTCAAACTCGGTCACGGTTCCGTCGCCCGCGATGTAGTTCTTGGAGTCTCCGGAGCGAAACTGATCTGCTAGCGGGTCCGAGGCGCAGCCGGCCAAGCTCAGTGCAATGGTTCCAACGATAAAGATGACCAGGGTAAGGGCGATTGCCCTCTGGGTTTCTTTCTTCACACTGCACCTCCGTCTTTGGCCTGCAAGCTCTTGGCATTAGCAAGTTCCAGTCCTGGCTCTCGATAGGCAACCTCAACCAACTTGCCATCCAACACTTCAAACGAGGTGATCGAGGAAAGCGAACACCTGCGGCTTCTTGGGTCGTGCGGCAGAGCCAAACCTTGGCTGGAACGATAAAGCATCCAGATGGGAAGTTGGTGTGAAACAAAAACCACATCGCCAGCATCAACGCTGTCCCAGGCGTGAAGGGCTGCATCAGTCATGCGCTGTGCAATCTCTTTGTAAGGCTCGCCCCAGCTGGGCTTTTGTGGGTTGTAAAGGTGCAGCGCCAGCGAAGGCTTCTTTAGAACCGACCGACCGCCCATTTTGTGTCCGGCGAATTTGTTCCAAGGTTCGATGACCCTGGGTTCGTGCTCAATGTCGAGCCCGAAAGTCTTTGCGAGTGGGGCTGCTGACTCCTGGGTGCGCTGCAGCGGAGATGCCAAAAGCTTCACAATCTCTCGGTTTTCGCTAGCTAGTTGAGCCGCAGCAGCAGCAGCCATCTCGTGACCGAGATCGCTTAGGTGAAAGCCCGGAATTCGCTCATAAAGCACGCCTTGCGGGTTGAACACTTCCCCGTGGCGAACGAAGTGAAGACGGTTGGCAGGCATGGCTTAAGTCTACCTTCGCTAAACTTCTCATTACGTAACTAGACGCCTACCACCATCGAGGTATTCACATGCTCAATCGCCACACCATCGCTTCGCTTGCAGCCCAAGCGGATGGCCCTGTAACCATTGGTGGTTGGGTAGAAACCCTGCGCGATCAAAAGCGCATCCAGTTCATCATCATCCGCGATGAGTCTGGCAGCGTCCAGGTCACCTACCCTCGCCCTGCTGACGAAGATGCGCTTGCGGACCAGGTATCAAGCCTCTCCAACGGATCGTTTGTGGAGATCACCGGAAACCTAAAGCACGACGAGCGCGTGAAGCTTGGCGGCATTGAGATTTTGCTAACCGGCATGAAGATTGTTTCGCTTGCCAACCCAGACAGCCCAATCGCGGATGACACCTCGATTGACAAGAGACTGGACTGGCGCTTTATTGACCTGCGTCGTCCAGAGCTAAACCTGATGATGCGCGTTCAGACCGAGATCGAGAAGACCTGGCGCGAGGTATGGCTAGAGAACGACTTCATCGAGATCCACTCCCCGAAGCTAATGGCTTCACCTTCTGAGTCACACGCCGAGCTTTTCAAGCTTGAGTACTTTGAGACCCACGCTTACCTTGCTCAGTCTCCTCAGTTCTACAAGCAGATGGCGATGAGCGCGGGTCTGGGTAAGGTCTTTGAGATTGGACCCGTGTTCCGTGCGGACCCATCCTTTACCTCTCGTCACGCAACCGAGTTCGTCTCAGTTGACATGGAGATGAGCTGGATTGAATCTCACGAGGACATCATGCAGTTCCAGGAGCAGCTCTTGGTCCGCGCGATTACCGCGGTGAAGGCCAAGTACGGCGAAGAGATTCAGAAGCTTTACGGCATCGACATTCAGATTCCTTCCACCCCATTCCCGCGCATCCCACTGGCCGAGGCTCACAAGATTGTTGAGGCCCGCGGCTATAAGGTGCCTCGCATGGATGGCGACCTAGACCCAGAGGGTGAGCGTCAGATTCACCAGCACGTGATGGAGACTTACGGTCACGAGTTCGTGTTCCTAACCGACTACCCAAAGAACATCCGCCCGTTCTACCACATGCGTCACGCAGACAACGATCAGCTCACCAACAGCTATGACTTGATCTGGAAGGGCACCGAGATCACCACCGGTGCTCAGCGTGAGCACCGCATCGAGATCTTGGAGAAGCAGGTTCTGGATAAGGGTCTTGAGCTAGAGGGCTTGAACTTCTACCTGGACTTCTTCCGCTACGGAGCTCCAAGCCACGGTGGATTCGGTATGGGTCTAACCCGCGTTGTGATGTTGCTACTGGACCTACCAAACATCCGCGAGGCTAGCTTCCTATTCCGCGGACCTAACAGGCTGCAGCCCTAAAGCCAGTTCTCGAGCTTCAGACCGAGCACATTTTCAAAGTGCTTGGTGTTGTTGGTAACCAGCGTTGCATCCAGGGCGATTGCGTGCCCGGCAATCAGAGCATCGTATTCGCCTGACGGCTTACCCTTCTCCCTGAGTTGCGCTCGAACCAGGGCGGCAGCACTAGCTGCTTCTGCATCAAAATCCAAACTGGTAGCTGCGTCCAGAAACCTCCTGACGCCAATGATGGTTCGTTCCGCGGTTGCGGGGAGGCTGGCACCGAACAGCAATTCATGGTGGGTGATCATGGATATCGCCCAGTTCTCCGGTCCAGCTGACAGAAGCTTTTCGACGATATCGTGCCTAGATCTGATGGCATAGCTACAGATGTCGGTATCAATTAGCAGCATCTTCATCCTGACGCTCAAAAACGCTTCTCTGATCCCGGCTCGGTTCACGCTTCAGGGCTGACTCGAACACCTCATCTTCATAGGGCGCTGCGGCGGCAAATTCGGCTAGCAGCTTGGCCATCTTGGCAGATCGCTGACTAACAGCAATCTCCCCTGTCTTCGGATCCCGAGTAAGAGTTACCTCGCCATCACTCACCCAACCAGAAGGAATTCGGATTGCTAGTGATCCGCCATTTCGAAATGTCTTTGTAGTCACCACGTCAGTCACAATGCCATCTCCTCTGTTGTATAGACAGAGTATAGACACTTAGTCTGTGGATAACTAGCCTATTTTCACACCCAGTGAGGCAACTAGAACCGCGAGAGCTACCGACCAAATCGCCATGCTCAAAGTGATCAACAGTGATACCTTGAGGGGTTTGACGCCTGCTGCAACAGATGCTGCTGCGGCAAACTGAGTGCCAATCAGAACTGGGCCCAGCGCAGCCATGCCATAGATTCCGTACTTATCAAAAGCAGCAACAGCCTTCTGGAACTTCGGTGACTCACCTGACTTGCCCTTGGTCTCACGTCGCCGAATCAGCCATTGTCGAATGCTTGCGCCGGCATAGGCAAACAGGAAGATTGTTATCGCATTTCCCGAGACGGCAGCTAACACTGTGAGCACTGGGTCCAGGCCAAACAGGATGCCCGCAGGCACAACGGCGATAGCTTCAAACCAAGGAATAGCTCCAGCAATGAAGATACCCAGCAGTCCAAGTTGTTCTAAGTTCATGACTTCCTCTCAAAAAGCTTGCTGAAGTTTGAAAGCAGTGCTTCCATCGGCCCTCTTTGGTTGTAGCGGGAGTTGATTTGCGCCAGCACGGCCAAGGCAAACCACGTCCAGGCTGCGATCAGCACCACTCCCAGCAGCGAGACCTCTGCGAACAACCCAAATCCCCAGGCCGAGAACAGAGTGGAGAACACCAAGGATTGGCCAAGGTAGATACTCAACGAGTGACGGCCAGCTGCACTCAGCAAGGTGAGCTTAAGCTTCTGCGAGAGCAACCAGAGCCCACCCACCAATCCCGCTGACATAAGTGGCGCACCCAAGAAGTTCAAGGCGATTGCCCCGAGATACAGCGCGGTTCCAAAGCTTTCCAGCTGGGTGCTCTGGATAAACATGTAAGCCGCTAGCAGCTGGATTGTGAGACCTAGGGTCAAGCCCCAGGCGGCAAAGCGCTTCATCAGGCGACCGGAGAGGTTCTCTGCAAGTCCACCCTTTCGCGCCACCAGCACTCCCACCAGGAAGGCAAGGAAAACCATTGGGCCCTGCAGCAAGAAGGCCTGGCCGGCAAGCGTCAGCCATAGCTCAACGCGAGCAGCTGCGATCTCCAAGAAACTACCGTTTGCCAAGGCAACATCCAGCACATCAACGTAGAGATCGGTTGGCAAGGTCTTGCCTTTGGAGGCAAAGAAGAGCTCGCCCAAGTAGGTCAGGAGGGCCAGTGCCACAAACAGCAGTGCGGTCACGATGTAGATGACCCATGCCCAGACCTTCAAAGTCTTGTCCTTGCGGAAGTAGAAGGCTGTCAGCAGCAGTCCAAATGCACCATACAGAAACAGGATGTCGCCATGGAAGAAGAAGCTCAAGTGAATAGCCCCCAATAGCAATAGCCCGATTGAGCGCCCAATCCACCGCCTGCGGTTGCTCTTCTCCGACTTGATCACGTAGTGAGCCGAGTAACCAAAAAGGAACGAGAACAGCAGGTAGAACTTCGCCTGAAACAGCGACCAGATAATGAACGCCACTGTGCCGTTCTCAGGCTCTGAGAGATCTAGCGACTCTGCCCCATTGAAGGTACTAATTGAGAAGTACTGGATGTTGACCATGGCAATGCCAAAGAGCGCAAAGCCTCGCAGAATATCTGGGAAGTTATCCCTGGTTTTCGTCATCATCTTTTTTCCTTTTCGAAGAAGCTGACATGGTGCTGAAGAGAATTACTCCGAGACCGCCCAAAATTGCAATCCAAATTTCAATTGGCATTTGGTCACACCTGGCGCTTTTTGAGCTCGAGCGAAATCATCGCCATCGAAGGCAGCATGAGTGAGTAGCCCATGACCAACCAGAAGATTGCTTGCACCTGAGGCCAGGTGAATGCCAACTGGTAGTTGAAGCCGTCAGAGCTGGTTTGAGCGTCGGTGAAGATTGCGAAAACCATCAGAGCGGTGACCATAGCCACTCCAACTGCGGCCAACCAACGATAGGCAACTAGGTAGCTGCGGTCACGCTGCTTGATCATGCGCTCATCCAGCGCTTCCTCGGGTGCGTCAGCGATCAAACGAACCGATTGACGCAGCAGGAACCAGCTAACGAAAATCAGAAGAATGTGAATAAGCGAATATGCCGACCAGGCGTTGTCTCCCACTGAAACCAAGAATCCGGTTCCAAAAAGAATCACGGCGTTTGATGCGATCAATAGGAATCGTTTCGCCCCTGGGGTTCTTAAGCCGTCCCACTTGGTGTCATTGAGCTGCTTCTCAACCTCTTTCACAGAGGCGGTTGACCATCCGGCATCTGGGGAACCCTTAGGTGCCAATCCAAACGCGGCCTCCCAATACTTAGAACTGAGACCACGTGCCTTTAGGTAGAGCAAGAAGATTGGCATCTCGATGGCAACCATCACAATCACAGTGAAGAAGAACCAGTTCAGCTCCCAGCCAAAGAGACTGAAAACTGGATCGGATTCCCAGAACAAGATTGCCGAAATAGCAACCGGAATGGCGGTGACGACAAAGTCCGCCCAAATCATCGCCTTGACGTTGTCGCCAATCACCTTTGGGTAGAACCAAAGGTAGGCAACGGCCAAAGTTGCCAAGAGATAGAAAACTACTAGTAGCTCGTTCATGCTTGTTCCTCATCCAGCCAAAAGATCTCTTCGACCTTGGCCCCTAAAACTGAGGCGATGCGAAGTGCCAGCACCAGTGAAGGTGAGTATTCGCCGCGCTCGATGTAACCGATGGTTTGATAGTGAACTCCAACCTGTTCGGCGAGCTCTTGCCGAGTGAGGCCGGATAGGGTGCGCAGTTCTTCGATGCGGTTAGCTACCCGCTCTTCTTCGGACTTTGGTTTACGACCCATGGATGTAGCATAAATGCTATGTAGTAATAATGCAACAAATGTTAGGAAACTTTTTTCAGAACCGTGTGCGCCTTAGCCGCCCAAGTGTGCTTCTTCGCAAGTGAGCCAAGGATTGCGACAAGAATCGGAAGCCAGAAGTTCTTTAGAATCCAGAAAACTACTTTTCTCATACCAATATCCTCAGCTGCTCAAAAACTCGATCTTCGTCAATTCTCCAGAACGCCACCTGCTTACCGTTGATAAGCAACACCGGGATCTCGTCGGTGTATTTCTCAAACTCAGGGTTGGAGTCAATCTCCGCCAGCTCAATCTCGTAACCGGTATCTGGATACTCCGCACTAAAGCGGCCCAAAACCCTCGCCAGATTGCCTTCTGCCACCTCGCAGAGGTGGCAACCCTGACGCACGACAAGGGTGAGCTGAATTTGTTCTGGCACCCATAAAGCCTAAGTCCTCTCTTTGGCGGAATAGACTAAGCCGGTGCCAGAGCCAGAAGACCTAAAGCCCAAGATTGAGGCTGCGTTTTTTGACGTCGACAACACCCTGGTGCGCGGCTCTACCTCTATCTTGTTCGGCAAGGTCGCATTCGCAGGTGGTGCCATCAAGCGCAGAGATATTTGGCGCTTCATGTTCGAGCAAGTCATGTTTATCCGCAGGGGCGAGAAGAACTCCAAGATGTCGGACTTCAAAGACCGTGCGCTGCAACTAACCAAGGGTCACCCGATTCAAGAACTTCGTCAGTTGATTGACACCGTCTATGAATCCGAGATCAAACCAAGACTTTGGCCAGAGGCCGTCGCGGCGCTAAAAGAGCACCTGGCACAGGGCCGAGAGGTTTGGCTCATCTCTGCCGCTCCGGTTGAACTCGTGCAGAAGATTGCAGACGATTTAGGTGCCACCGGCGCACTGGGAACTATGGTCGGTCACGACGGCGATGTGCTGACCGGTGAATTGGTTGGCGAACCACTTCACGGCAAGGCAAAGCGTAAGGCTGCCAAGAACCTTGCCAAAGAACGCCACATTTCTCTAAAGCGCTCTTTTGCCTATTCAGATTCTGTAAACGACTTGCCGCTGCTAACCCTGGTCGGCCACGCGGTGGCAGTGAACCCAGACAAGGTTCTTAGGCGCTATGCCGAGGCTGCTGGCTGGGACATTCAGCAATTCAAAAAGCGCGACCTCAAAAAGTAAAAAACCCGCCCGAAGGCGGGTTTTAGAGAAGATTTACTTCTTGTTGCGACGCTGGTGGCGAGTCTTACGAAGAAGCTTGCGGTGCTTCTTCTTAGACATACGCTTGCGGCGCTTCTTGATGATTGAACCCACGAAAACCTCACAAAGCTTGTGTTACTGTCCGATTGGACAACCTGAGAAGTTTAGCCCCTACGCTTGAGGCGCTCAACCTCTGCATCAACATCCGCGTCCGTAATTGGCTTTGCGCTCAAGCGCCCATAGGCGTCTAATCCAGCGAAAAGAGCTCCTACGCCCATGCCAAAGATGACCCAGATTGGCCAGAAGTAACCTTCAGGGGAGGTTACAAACCAGATTCCAGTGACCAAAACACTCACGCCGGCGTAGGTCCACAGGTACTGCTTGAACTCTTGCTTCTTCTTTAGCTGCTTGCGAGCAAACTCGCGAAGCTTGTCCTGATCTTGGGTCACTTGTTCCTCTTTACCTTGGACTTAACCTCGGTCGCCAGGTGCTTGGCCTCGGCGCGAACCTCGTCCACTACTTCTTCAACCTTGTCGCGAGCAATCTTCTCAAAGTCCTTGGCGCTCTTGGCTGCCTCAACCTTGGCATCTGCGAGCTTGCGACCTAGACGGTGACCAAGCTCCTTAGGGTCAACATCGATGTCAAGCTCATCTGCCTTTTGCTTGAGCTGCTCTCCGAGCCAGCCAGCCTTTTCGGTTAGCCAGTGGCCAAGCTTCTCGCCGGCAGCTCCAAGGGTCTGTGCGATCTCATCGCCTTCTTCTTCCTCGGCCTCAAAACCTAGGGATAGGAAGTTGATCATCCAGTCTTCGATTTCCTCAAGTGGTTCTGGAACCACAGAGTAGAAACGCTTCTGACCTTCTTCGCGGGCAGCAACAAGTCCGACCTCGCGCAAAGTCTTTAGGTGCTTGGAGACGGTTGGCTGCCCCAACTTGGTGCGCTCAACCAGCTCGGTAACGGTTAGTTCTCCGCTGCCTCCGGTGAGGTGAGAATCTAGAAGCGTCTCAAGCAGCACGCGTCTAGTTGGATCTGCAATTGCTTCAAAGATGTCTGCCATGGAATAAGACTATCCCTCAAACTCAAGAGTTCGCGATTTCCCTAGCTCTATCCACAGCCGCCTTTAGGGACAGCGCGAAAATCCCGTGCAGGTCGGCCTGCTCCATGGTTGCGATGATCCGCTCTGTGGTGCCACCGGGGCTGGTGACTTTTCTGCGAAGTTCGGCAGGCTCCTCGCCGGTTGACTCCAGCAATTCGACCGAGCCGGCAAGAGTTTGGCGAACTAGCAGCTTGGCATCGGCCTCGGAGAAGCCGTGCGCGATCGCGACCTTCTCCCACTGCTCGATGATGAAGTAAACCCAGGCCGGTCCGGAACCAGAGATTGCACTGAGGGCATCGATCTGCTCCTCTGGAATCACAAGCACAGAACCCACGGCCTCAAACAGTGCCTTGGCGGCATCAACCGCATCCTGAGATGCGCTTGCAAGTGGAGCAAGCCCGGTGACACCCTTGCCGACTAGAGCAGGGGTGTTAGGCATGGTTCTGATGATGTTTGGGTTTTCGCTGAGCACATTTGCCATGGTCTGCAACTTGATGCCGGCGGCCATTGAGATGACCACAGCGTTCTTGCCAATCTCGCCATTGATCTCAGTTAGCACATCAACGATTTGGTAGGGCTTGACGCCTAGAACAATTAGGTCAGCATCTCCCGCCATCAATGCGTTGGCATCTGGAGCAGTCTCCCCCGCCATCGCACTTATGCCGCGATCGCGAAGTGCCTTGGCATTGGCCTCAGTCCTGGTGGTGGCAGAGATGAGTGCCTTTGGGTGACCTGCTGCCAGCAGCCCCTCAAGCACTGCCGAGCCCATTGAGCCGGTGCCGATAAATGCAATGCGAAGATTGTCCATTTTCAAATCCTACGAGCCAAACACCATTGGGTAACCGATAAAGACAACTGCATCCATCAAAAAGTGAGCCATCACTAACGGCGCAACTCGCCTGGTCTTGTAGAACCAGAATGCAAAAACCAGCCCCATCACAAAGTTGCCAACAAAAGCGGAGAACCCCTGGTAGGAGTGATAGCTGGCCCTAAACAGCGCAGACAAAACAATTAGTGCGGCAACCGATAGCTCGGGTTTCCACTTCGAGAGCTTGGTCATAAAAAACCCAACCGCAATAACTTCTTCGAGCAGCCCAGCTTTCATGGCGGCCAAAAGCAGCACCGGGATAGTCCACCAGTTATTGCCAAGTGCGCTTGGCACCACTTGAGCTGTCAGTCCTAGCTCAAGCGCTAGGAAGTAGAGGCCGATGCCAGGAATTCCAACACCGGCAGCAACAAGCACAACCTGTTTGATATCTGTTGCCTTTGGCCTAAGCCCAAGATCGATTTGATCCTGTTTCAAAAAGTAAAGTGCAAGCAGGACCGGGACCAATGCCAAGGCGATACTCGCCAACTGACTCATCAGATCCAACCAAGCGATCTCAGCAAGTGGTCGATTCAGGGTTGCGGTTGCTTTCGCAAGCCCGCCTTCCTGCAGCAGTTTGCGGATCAGCGAGATGGTTGACCAGATGGCCGATGCCCCCAAGGAGAGCATTATGACCAGCCAAAATTCATGCCTGTGGTTTTTTGTCACTTCTCAACTTTCAACACAGTTATGTGTCAAGAGTTTAGGTGTCATAGGTGTGGGTTAGGTTTCATTCGTGGCTAAGCAAAAATCTGAATTCAAGTGTTCCGAGTGTGGCTGGACGACGGTCAAATGGGCAGGTCGCTGCGGCGAGTGCCAGGCCTGGGGCAGCTTGGACGAATCCAGTGGCTCAACCAAAGAGGTTCGCGCCCTAAAGCTCAATGAGTCGCAAGCCGCCAAGCCAATCACCGAGATTGAGACCGGCGAAAATCAAAGCCAACCAACCATGGTTGGAGAGTTTGATCGGGTGCTAGGTGGCGGCTTGGTTCCAGGTGCTGCGATCCTGCTTTCGGGTGAGCCCGGCGTTGGAAAGTCGACCCTGCTCCTTGAGGTGGCATCGCGCCTTGCAAAGCAGGGCAAGAAAGTTCTTTATGTATCCGCCGAGGAATCAGCCTCACAGGTGAAACTGCGTGCTCAGCGAACCAACGCCATGAGCCCCAATCTTTACCTCGCTGCTGAGACTGATCTGGCTACCGTCCTGGGACAGGTTGAAGCCATAAAGCCGGAGCTGTTCATCGTTGACTCGGTCCAGACCGTGGCATCCAGCGATATCGATGGTGTTGCTGGAATGCCTGCGCAGGTTAGAGAAGTTGCTGCCAACCTAATTCGCACCGCCAAGCAAAACGAAATCCCGCTACTGCTCGTTGGTCACGTGACCAAGGACGGCTCGATCGCAGGACCCAGAACCCTCGAGCACTTAGTTGACGTTGTTTGCCACTTCGAAGGTGACCGCCAGACATCACTGCGATTTATCCGCACCCTCAAGAACCGTTTTGGCCCAACCGATGAAGTCGGCTGCTTTGAACTAACTGGCGAAGGCATCATCGAAGTTCCTGACCCGAGCGCGCTGTTTGTATCCGGTTCGCAGAATCCTGTCTCGGGCACCTGCATCACCGTGACAGTCGAGGGTAAGCGAGCCCTGATCGCAGAGATCCAGGCTCTCGTGGTTCACTCCACCGCCCCGCAACCCAGGCGCGTGACAAACGGTGTGGATTCCTCTCGCGTGGCAATGATTCTTGCGGTCTTAGAAAGACGCGCTGGCATCTCGGTCTCTGACAAAGATGTTTATGTCTCAACAGTGGGCGGCATGAAGATCACCGAACCAGCCGCCGACCTTGCTATTGCGATTGCCATCGCATCAGCCGTGAAGGATAAGCCGGTCGCCAATCAGATTGCAGCTTTTGGGGAAATTTCGCTGGCGGGTGAGATCAGAGGTGTGACCAACGGCGCGCAACGCAGTCAGGAAGCACTAAGACTTGGTCACCCAAAGGTAATTGGCGAAAAGGGTCAACTGGTCAAGGCTGCAATCAGCCAAGCCATTAGTTGAGGATAAAGCTCTTTTCCTCAGATATCACGCCGTTGACTTCAACCTTGATTTTGTATGTCGCACCGCCGGTTGGGACTGAGTCGTTGTTCTCGGCACCACAACCGTTCTCCGAAGAGTAAACCTTTTCCCAGGGCCCGCGCTGAGCAGCGAAGGCCTGGTTTGATGGCAAGACGATGTCGGAGTCAGTAAGCCCATCTCTGTCACACTGCTTAGAGGACCAGTAGGTCTGATCACCCGAAGTGATGGTGAAGAAGGTTCCTCGAAGTCCGACGTTGAACTTGCAATCCTCCAGGCCGGTGTTGACGATGGAGTACCAAATCTGTGGGGTCTGGTCGGAGGCAAAGGTGTTGAGAGTTTCAGTCTCGCTTCCAATCATCACCTCGACCTGAACTACGCCTGGCTGACAGACTGGCACTTCGCCGGTGGTAGTTGCCTCGGTTGAAACAGTTGCGGACTCGCTAGAGGCAGGGGCAAGGGCTTCTGGTTGCGATGAACCAAATGGGTTTGCAAACGAAATCCAAGCCCAAATTCCAATGATTAGAACTGCGAGTAGGAGAACGCCGCGACGGCGAGCATAAATCTGTTGCTGGGTAGGCATGAGACAAATCTAGTTATAGGTATTTGAGCATGCGGGAGTTTCCCAGCGTGTTCTGCTTAACTCTCGCCAAATCCAAGAACTCAGCAACACCCTCATCGTGAGAACGCACCATCTCGGCATAGGTGTCTTGGTCAACTGGAATGTCAGAAATGGTCTCAAACCCGTGGCTTTGGAAGAAGTCGACCTCAAAGGTCAGACAGAACACTCGGTGGATGCCCAAGAGCCTGGCTCGTTCGAGTAATTCCCGCAGCATTGCAGCACCTAGGCCGCGACGCTTGTGGTTGATATCGACAGCCAGGGTTCTAACCTCAGCTAGGTCCTGCCACATCACATGCAGCGCACCAAATCCCACGACTTCGCCATCGAGCTCGGCAACCACAAATTCCTGGATGGATTCGTATAGCTCAACCATTTCCTTGCCCAGCAGCACGCGATCAGCAACCAGCGGTTCGGCGATCTTTTGGATGCGCGGAACATCGGTTGTGCGGGCGGAGCGAATCAAGAGCATTGGGCAATTATGGAGCAATTAGCCCTGAAGTGGAATTAGAACCTCATTGTGGCGAAGGAAAAAGGGCGTCCACGGCCCGTCATAGCGGGCATAGATGGCTGGGCCAGCAACCTCAATGTTGTTTGCTGCTAGCTGTTTCTTGAGTGACTTTGCCTTTGAGTCAAACAGTGGCTGACTGGCAAGTCCCGAGAATGAAACTGCAGCAAACTTGCCACCTGGCTGCTCGGAGAATGACAGTGAGCTGTCCGAACTCGAAGGCATGTTTTGCATGGACATGCTCGCCGGCATGACAAATGAGGTGATGAAGCCATCTTCTTTTTGGGCCTGTAGAACAGGAGCCGTCATGGCGATGGATTTACCGGCATTGTTGCCGCCGAAGATGTAGTTCGCGAGACGCCTAAACGCCTGGCTGCCAGCAGCCGACATCGAACCGGATTCGTTTGTGCTCACCAGAATGTGTGGTGAGTACAAACGAACCTCAAAGTCACCGAGGTTCGCAATGACTTGATACCCCAGCTTCTCGGTCATTTAGGAAACCACTGACTCGGCGCGATCAGATGAAACGAAGGTGAACTCACCGGAGATGAAATCAACCAGAATGTCTTGCGAGTTCTGGATGTCACCGCTGAGGATTCGCTCCGAGATCGCATCTTCGATCTCACGCTGCACAACCCTGCGCAATGGTCTTGCTCCCAAGGCTGGCTCGTAGCCAAGCTCGATTAGCTTCTCCTTCGCACTTGAGGTCAGGATCAACTTCAGGTCACGGTCGTCAAGTCTTAGCTGCAGACGCTTGATGAACAGGTCAACAATCTGCAGCAGTTCCTCACGGGTGAGCTGTGGGAAGACGATGACCTCATCGACACGGTTCAGGAACTCAGGCTTGAAGTTTTGCTTCAAGGACTCGTTCACGCGTGACTTCATCTGGTCGTAGTCGTTCTTGCTGTCGCCCTCAAGGGTGAAGCCAAGTGCTCCGCGAGTGATCTCACGGGTGCCGAGGTTGGTGGTCATGATGATCACGGTGTTCTTGAAGTCAACAACTCGACCCTGGCCATCGGTTAGACGACCCTCTTCAAGGATCTGAAGCAGTGAGTTGAAGATATCTGGGTGTGCCTTTTCGATCTCATCGAAAAGCACAACCGAGAATGGCTTGCGGCGAATCTTCTCGGTTAGCTGGCCACCCTCGTCGTAACCAACGAATCCTGGAGGAGCACCGAACAGTCTCGAAACAGTGTGCTTCTCACCGTATTCGCTCATGTCCAAAGCAATCAAAGCGTCTTCGTCGTCGAACAGGAACTCGGCAAGCGCCTTGGCTAGCTCGGTCTTTCCAACACCGGTAGGACCGGCGAATATGAAGGAACCGGATGGACGCTTTGGATCCTTTAGACCCGCACGCTGACGGCGGATGGTCTTGGAAAGGGCTGCGATGGCTAGGTCCTGACCGATAACCCTCTGGTGCAGCTCCTGCTCCATAAAGATCAGCTTCGCGCCTTCTTCTTCGGATAGGCGGAACACTGGGATACCGGTTGCCTGGGCAAGCACCTCTGCGATTAGACCTTCGTCAACGATGCCTGGCTTCTCAACGTTGCCGTCACGGAATTCCTTCTCCATGCGCATCTTCTCGGCGGTGAGCTTCTTCTCCTCATCGCGCTTGGCAGCTGCTAGCTCGAAGTCCTGGTCGGCAATTGCCTGCTCCTTGGCCTTCTTTACAACTGCAACCTTGTCTTCCATGTCGCGAAGCTCAGGAGGTGAGGATAGGAAACTCAGGCGCAGTCTCGCACCAGCCTCATCGATTAGGTCAATCGCCTTGTCCGGTAGAAAGCGATCTGAAACATATCGGTCTGACATACCAACGGCTGCAACGATTGCCGCGTCGGTAATGGAAACCTTGTGGTGTGCCTCGTAGCGATCGCGCAGTCCCTTGAGGATGTTGATGGCCATCGCTGGGGTTGGCTCAGCAACCTGCACCGACTGGAAGCGGCGCACCAGCGCAGCATCCTTTTCGAAGTGCTTGCGGTACTCATCCAAGGTGGTGGCACCGATGGTCTGTAGCTCACCGCGGGCAAGCATTGGCTTAAGGATCGAAGCTGCGTCAATCGCACCCTCTGCGGCTCCAGCACCAACCAGGGTGTGAATCTCATCGATAAAGGTGATGATGTCGCCACGGGTGCGGATCTCCTTGGTCACCTTCTTTAGGCGCTCCTCAAAGTCACCGCGGTAGCGAGAACCAGCGATCAGGCTTCCCATGTCCAGGGTGTAGACCTGCTTGCCACGAAGAGTTTCTGGAACGTTGTTGGAGACAATCGCCTGAGCAAGCCCCTCAACAACAGCAGTCTTACCAACACCTGGCTCACCGATAAGAATCGGGTTGTTCTTGGTGCGGCGAGAAAGAATCTGCATCACGCGCTCGATCTCGCGCTCGCGGCCAACCACCGGGTCCAACTTGCCCTCGGCAGCTGCCTGGGTGAGGTTGCGACCGTACTGGTCCAAAATCTGAGAGCCCTTTGGCTGTGGGTTGGTCTCGCCGCCAACAGCGACCGACTCCTTGCCCTGGTAGCCGGAGAGTAGCTGGATAACCTGCTGGCGAACCTTGTTGGTGTCTGCACCCAACTTGGTCAACACCTGAGCGGCAACACCCTCGCCCTCGCGAATCAATCCAAGCAGTAGGTGCTCGGTGCCGATGTAACTGTGGCCCAACTGCAGAGCCTCGCGAAGCGAAAGCTCTAGAACCTTCTTAGCGCGCGGGGTGAATGGGATGTGACCGGATGGAGCCTGCTGGCCCTGACCGATGATCTCTTGAACCTGCTCGCGAACCTGCTCGAGGTTAATGCCGAGCGCTTCTAGCGCCTTAGCGGCAACGCCTTCACCTTCGTGAATCAATCCGAGCAGAATGTGCTCGGTGCCGATGTAGTTGTGGTTTAAAAGCTTTGCCTCTTCCTGGGCAAGCACGACCACTCGTCTGGCCTTGTCGGTAAATTTCTCGAACAAGTTGGCACCTCCAAAATCTCTAATGAAGATGCTAGGTGGCGATTGGGGTAACTGCTAGGGCTGTTCGCCCAAGGCGTTAGCGCGCTTTGCACGCTCCTCCGCCTCGATTTCGGCGTAAGCGTCGCGCTCACCCTTATCGGCTCTCAAAATAGAGCGCAGCATGATCCAGAACAGCACACCAACCAGGGCAGGTGGAATCAAGGAAATTAGTGCGTCTAGTAGCAAGTCTCCGGTTGTCATAATCCCTACTTCACCAATGGGAACAGGATGGTCTCGCGAATACCGAGACCGGTCAAGCTCATCAACAGGCGGTCGATTCCCATGCCCATACCGCCCGAAGGAGGCATGCCGAATTCCAAAGCCTTTAGGAACTCTTCGTCTAGCTTCATAGCCTCTGGGTCTCCGGCCTTGGCCAGCTCCATCTGAGCCATGAAACGCTCGCGCTGGATAACTGGGTCAACCAACTCGGAGTAACCGGTGGCCTGCTCGAAGCCGCGAATGTAAAGGTCCCACTTCTCAACCACGCCAGGAAGTGATCGGTGGTCACGAGTAAGTGGTGAGGTATCAACTGGGAAGTCGGTCACGAAGGTTGGCCGGTCAAGGCCAGGCTTTACAAAGTGCTCCCAGAGTTCCTCAACGTACTTACCGTGCAGTGGGTGCTCGATGTCAATATCGACGCTCTTCGCAAGCTTCTTGAGTTCTGCAACATCGGTCTGTGGAGTGATTTCGACTCCGGCAGCTTCCGAGAGTGAGTGGAACATCGAAACTCTTGGCCAGACGCCGCCTAAGTCATTTTCGGTGCCGTCATCAAGAGCAACCTGGTGGGTGCCAAAGACATCCATCGCAGCGTTCTGGATAATCTCCTGCGTCAGATCCGCCATGGTGTTGTAGTCACCGTATGCCTCATAGGCCTCAAGCATCGCAAACTCTGGAGAGTGAGTGCGGTCTGCACCCTCGTTTCTAAAGTTGCGGTTTACTTCGAAGACTCGCTCCAGTCCACCAACCACAGCACGCTTGAGGAAAAGCTCAGGGGCGATGCGAAGGAACAGCTCGGTGTCAAAGGCGTTCGAGTGAGTCTTGAATGGACGAGCCGAAGCACCACCGTGCACAACCTGCAGCATTGGAGTTTCAACCTCCATGAATGCACGATTCGCGAAAGTGTTTCTTAGCGACTGCATGACCTCGGAGCGGATCTTCACGACTTCGCGAGCACGGTCACGAACAATCAGATCGATGTAGCGGTGACGAACACGGAACTCTTCACCGAGTTCGTTGTGCAGGTTTGGCATCGGGCGAATGGTCTTTGCAGCCATCAACCACTCGTCTGCCAAAATGCTCAGCTCACCGCGCTTCGAGGTGATTACCTCGCCTCGAACAAAGATGTGGTCACCAAGGTCAACCAGCTCTTTCCAAGACTCCAGCGCTTCTTCGCCGACCTTGTCTAGGGAAACCATCGCTTGGATGCGCTCGCCGGTACCAGCCTGCAAAGTTGCAAAACAAAGCTTTCCGGTGTTGCGCAAAAACATAATGCGACCGGCAACCGCAACCTCTTCACCGGTGGAGATATCAGCCTCAAGGCTTGGGTAGTGGGCGCGAACCGACTCGATGGTGTGAGTAATTGGCAGAGAAACCGGGTAAGCGCTGGAGGTCTGGTTCAGACGCTCACGCTTTTGCAGGCGAACAGCGATCTGCTCTGGAAGGTCGTCGACCTCAATCTCTTGCTCGCTCACGATTTCCTATCAATGTAGACATTGTCAAGTAGTCGAACTTCGCCCACTCTGGCCGCCACAATCAGCACTGTCAGACCAAGTCCTAGTTCGGTTGGTTCAAAGCTATCGGCATCGACTAGCTCTAGATACTCAAGTTTAGCCTGAGCGGAAATCTCTGCTCTAGTTAGGTTCAGCACTTCGTCTCGGGTACGACCCTTACTTCCAGCAAACAAGGCTCGACTCAGTGACAGCGCGGCAGGCATATCCTCTTCGCGCAAGAACTTATTTCTTGAGGAGAGCGCCAGGCCTTCTTCACTTCTAATGGTTGGACCAACCACCAGTTCGATTGGTGACCGAGACCCAGAGCCAATCTGCTCCTTCAGCATCTGCTTCACCAGCGCAACCTGCTGAGCGTCCTTTTGTCCAAAAAACGCACAGTCCGGTTGGACGATATCGAAAAGTCGATTCACCACCGTCAACATGCCATCGAAGTGACCTGGTCGAATCTCACCCTCAAAGCCCTGGCCTATCGACCCTGCAGTCAGTTGCTTCACCGGATTAGCGCTTGGATACATCTCACTCGGACTTGGAGCAAACAGCACATCAACCTCATGATCAGCCAGCAAATTCGAATCGATGCCCAATGCTCTCGGGTATTTGTCGAAGTCCTCGTTAGCCCCAAACTGCAGCGGGTTCACAAAAACCGAAACCACAACGAAGTCGCATTTTTGCTGAGCCAGCTCAACCAAAGAGAGGTGCCCCTCATGCAGTGCGCCCATGGTTGGGACAAATCCAATTCGGTCACCCGCAAGCCTGCGCTGCGAGATTAGCTGTCGCAGTTCTGCCACCGAGTGAATCAATTGCATTAGATCAGATCCTCTGGATCCAAAGGTGCCGCTGGAAGATAAAGCGCTTTATCAACAGCGCTTCTCACCACCGGTCCAATTAGCTTCGCAGGGGATTCAACTCCAGCCTCTTCCAAGATGCCTACCGCCTGCTGAACCACCAAAGAAGAGAAGCTGCTAGCAACTTCAAATGCCTCTGCGTATGCAGCGCGCTGGTGTTCTTGAACCACCAAAGGCTCACCACCTAGTTCGATCGCCAAAGCCTGAGCGATTGGAAGCAGGACCTCCGGAGCGCTGACGGCAATCGTGCTGTTTTTCAGCACCAACAAATCCATGCTGGTTCCGGTGAAGTGCATCACCGGGTGCAGTGCGATTGGCACTGCACCAAGCTGAGCCGCGGATGCCAAAACGCCATAACCCCTCAGTGGCGAAATGTGTGCCACTAACTTCTTAGGGCCAAAGAGTCCCAAGTCTGTAAGGCCATCGCAAACAATCTCAACATCGGCATTCGGCACTGCCAACAGGACCAGGTCAGCATCTTCGGCAACCGCTGCCATGCCGGCAATTGGCAGGTCCGGCAATAAGGACTCAACTCGTTCAATTGCCTCTGGGCTATCAACCGCAGCGCCCACCAGTTCGTGACCGGCCTGAGCCCAAGCTTTGGCCAGCACTGGACCTGCGGGTTCGTTCCCTACAAATCCGATCTTCACGTTAGGTCTCCATCTGGATCTTTAGGCAGTCGGCAATTGAATTCTGCACCGAGGCCTCCAAGATACATCAGAGCAGAACATGCCAACCCAATGATTGTTGGCCCAACCAAGCCAGCAGGTGCGATTGAAAAGAACCAAAGCCAAATCAACTGGCCGGCGTGCCAACCGATAAAGGCCAGCGCTGTGATGATTACAGCGCGAGAGAGCACCAGCAACCTAAAAGAGAGCAGCGGGTCAGGTCGCTTCACATTCTGCGAGAGAGCTTTCTCTACTCGCCTGCGGTATTGAAAAATCGAGAACGTAGCGCCGTAGATGGCGATACCGATTCCCACCAAACTGCTTGCCAAGAACGCATCCGTTGCAGGAAAGACCAGGCCAAAACCTGTAGCTAGCTGTGCCACGAAACCGCCAGCCAAGGCGCTAAACACGCACCAGAGCGCAAGAAAACGAATGTCTAGTTTCATTCGAATTTCCAAACCTGATTGGCAAGTGGCTCGGCAAGTAGGGCCACTTTGCCATGGCCCGGCAGCACAGCATCTGGATCAAGCTCTGCCCATGGCACCAGCACAAATGCTCGCTCATGAGCTCTTGGGTGCGGGATGATCAAGGACTTGGTTTCGACCAATTCTGAACCGTAGGTAATGATGTCGATGTCCAAAGTCCTGGCTGCCCAGCGCTCAAGACGCACTCGCCCAAATTGATTCTCAATCTCATTTAGCGCAGCCAAAAGCTTCTTTGGCTTGAGCTTTGTGGAAATTTCAACCACGCCGTTTAGGTAGTTGGGTTCGGTTTGGTCTATCCCCGCAGAGGTCATGGCAAATGACTCGTAGAGCGCAGATTCACGTTTAACTGAAATCTCTGGGTGGGCGTTCAGCATTGCGACTGCATCGCGAATGGTTTGCACTCGATCGCCGAGGTTGCCGCCGAGTGCGAGGATCGCCCTAGTTTTCAAACCGACCACTTTGAACAGTGACCAAGACATCTGCAAACTTGTGCTCAATTGGAGCGTTGGGTTTGTGAACTGTGATCTTCACCGCTGCGATCTTGTTATCCAGCGCTGAAACCGCTGCCAAGCAGGCACTTGCCAAAGATTCGATTAGATCAAACCGGTTGCTGGTGGCGGTTACGTGCAACAGGTCAGCAACCGCAGCATAGGAAACCGTGGCAGACAGCTCGTCTTCGGCCTCAGCCTCAACCTGGTAGCTACAGTCAATTAGGAAGATTTGACCGAAGTCCTTCTCGTGCTCCAGCACACCGTGGTAGCCGTAAACCTCTAGGCCCTTTAGTTCTATGCCGTAACGCACTAGAGCGACTCCTTGAGCTTTTTCACAATTGCAATTGTGTCAGCGGTTAGCTCAACATTGTGAACTCTCACTCCCCAAAGTCCCCGCTGCAAAAGAAGTGCCGTAAGTACGGCGGTGGCAACATCACGGCGACCATTGGCAACTCCCGCCGGATTCTCTTCATCCAAGGCTGCAGCCAAGAAGCGCTTGCGAGAAGCACCGACCAAAATCGGAAGTCCGAGGTTTTTCAGTTCGTCCAAACGAGCGACCAACTCCCAGTTCTCGGAGATGTTCTTGGCAAAACCCAATCCCGGATCAACGATTAAGCGTGTTCTGTCGATACCGGCGGCTACCGCCACCGCAACCTGTTCACTGAGCTCAGCAACCACATCCTTTGCGATGTCTTGGTAGCCGGTGAGTTCATCCATGACATTTGAGTGCCCGCGCCAGTGTCCAAGAATGAACTTGCAGCCCAGTGGAGCAATCGCTGAAAACATCGCTCGGTCGGCCAGACCGCCAGAGACATCGTTCACATAGTCAGCCCCTGCTAGCACCGCAAGTTTGGCGGTCTCAGAATTCATCGTGTCAACCGACACCTCGACATCAAGTTTCGCCTTGATTGCCTGGATAACTGGAATGACTCTGGCCTGCTCTTCCGAGAGTGATACTCGCTCAGCCCCAGGCCTGGTGGATTCACCACCGACGTCGATGATGGTTGCACCTTGGGATACCAAGAGTTTGGCGTGAGCGAGAGCTTGATCTAACTCGAGAAACTGCCCGCCATCGCTAAAGGAATCCGGGGTGGTGTTCACCACTCCCATGATTTTTGGGGCGACCCAAGTCATGATGGGCGACTAATCAAGCCCATGATCTCGGCACGCAAAACCGGATCTGAGAACTGGCCACGGGTAGCCATGGTGATGGTGTTGACCTCTGGCTGCCTTGCGCCTCTGGATGCCACGCACTGATGCCTGGCCTCAATAACAACCACCACACCCTTGGCAGAAAGACCAGTCTCAATTGCATCAGCAACTTGAGCCGTTAGGTTCTCCTGCAGCTGTGGGCGAGAAGCCAAAATCTCAACAACGTGAGCCAAGCGGCCAAGGCCCGCGACCTTGTCGCTAGGCAGGTAAGCGATGTGTGCAAAGCCAGTAAATGGCAAAAGGTGATGCTCACAAATCGAGACCAGCTCGATGTCTTTGAGAATTACGGCCTCGTTCTGCTCAGCTGGGAAGTTATCCGAGAGCGGTGCCAGTGGGTCCTGACCGATGCCCTTGAAAAAGGCAGCGTAGGACTCTGCAACTTTGCTTGGCGTTGCCGCTAGCTCAGGGCGGTCCGGGTCTTCGCCAATTGCAATAAGCAGTTCGCGCACCGCACTGCGAATTCGATCAGCTTGCACTTTCTTCCTTGGACTCAGTCTCTGGCTTTGGTTCTTCCGGCAGTGCTTCAAGCTGCTTCACCTTGCGCTTTGGAACCGCGATTGGACCCTTGTTGGACACGGTGCGCTTGGTGGAGGAGCGCCAGGTTGGACGCTCAGGCAGCTTTTTCATGCCCTTGAAGATCTTGGCTATCTCTTCTTGGTTCAGGGTCTCCTGCTCTAAAAGTGCCTTGGCCAACTTATCCAGAATCACTCGGTTCTGAGTAATTGCCTTGTGGGCCTCATCAAGTGCTGACTCCAAGATTGCTCGAACCTCGTTGTCAACCTGCTGAGCCATCTCATTTGAGTGGGCGTTGTGGCTAGCGAGCTCGCGACCCAAGAATGGCTCGGAGGCACCAGATCCCAGCGAGATGGTTCCAACCTTCTGGCTCATTCCATACTTTGTGACCATCACACGAGCTGTGCTGGTGGCTTTCTCAAAGTCGTTGGATGCTCCGGTGGTTGGGTCCTTGAAAACAATTTCCTCGGCAATGCGGCCACCCATTGCGTAGGCAATCTGGTCCAGAAGCTGGTTGCGAGTAATCGAGTAGCGATCCTCCATCGGCATGACCATGGTGTAACCAAGGGCACGGCCACGAGGCAAGATGGTGATCTTGGTCACTGGGTCGGAATGGTTTAGGGCTCCGGCAACCAGTGCGTGACCGGCTTCGTGGTAAGCGGTGATTAGACGCTCGTGATCGCGCATCAGGGTGGACTTCTTCTGTGGCCCACCGATAACGCGGTCAATCGCCTCATCAATAATCTCGTTGTCGATCACCTTGCGGTTCAGGCGAGCTGCCAACAGCGCTGCTTCGTTTAGCACGTTGGCAAGGTCTGCACCGGTGAATCCAGGAGTGCGACGAGCGACCAGCTCAAGATTTACATCCTCAGCCAGCGGCTTGTTCTTGGAGTGAATGCCAAGAATCTGCTCGCGACCCTTTAGATCAGGCGCATTCACACCAACCTGGCGGTCAAAGCGACCTGGGCGCAGCAGTGCTGGGTCTAGCACGTCAGGACGGTTGGTGGCAGCGATCAAGATCACATTGGTGTTGGTGTCAAAACCATCCATCTCAACCAGTAACTGATTCAGGGTTTGCTCGCGCTCATCGTTACCGCCACCGATTCCGGTGCCGCGGTGACGACCAACCGCATCGATCTCATCTACGAAGATGATCGCTGGCGATGCCTGCTTGGCCTGCTCGAATAGGTCACGGACTCGAGAGGCACCGACACCTACAAACATCTCAACAAAGTCAGAACCAGAGATTGAGAAAAATGGCACGCCAGCTTCGCCAGCAACTGCCTTAGCAACCAAGGTCTTTCCGGTTCCCGGAGGACCGTAGAGCAATACTCCGCGAGGGATCTTTGCGCCCATCTCCTGGAACTTCTTTGGATCCTTTAGGAAGTCCTTGATTTCGACAAGTTCCTCCATCGCCTCATCGATGCCGGCGACGTCTTTGAAGGTGACGTTCGAGGTTTCCTTGGTGACCATCTTGGCCTTGGACTTGCCGAAGTTCATGACTCCGCGACCGCCACCGCCGGACATCGATCCCATTAGGAACCAGAACAGCGCCAGGATGATGATGAAAGGAAGTAGTGAACCAAGTAGCGCTAGATACCAAGGGGTGCGCTGCAACTCATCGGTCCAGCCCTCCGCGATTGGAGCTTCAGCCACAGCCTTAGCCACGGCGGTCTCGCGACCGATGACATAGAAAAACTGAACCTGCTCGCCGTACTCAGCATCTGGCTTGGAAAGCACAACGTCAACGCGCTGAGCGCCATCGAAGATTTTTACAGTCTTTGCTTTGCCGGATTCGATCAGCTCAAGGCCGACCTGAGTATCGACCTTGGTGAACTGCTGGGTAGTCATCAGCTGGCTGCCGATCAGCATCACACCGAGTGCTAGGCCAATCCAGAGCCAAGGGCCGCGCAAAAACTTCTTCATCTTCATGTTGGGCGTATGCCCCTTCCGTAATTTCTAGCTGTAGACGCTTGGAGAGAGGATGCCAACACCGTCTAAAGAGCGGTACTGCTCGTTGTAATCCAGACCGTAGCCAACTACGAACTCGTTTGGGATATCAAACCCCACCCATCTGACAGCTATTTCAACCTTGGCTGCATCTGGCTTGCGAAGCAGGGTAACAATCTCTACAGATGCTGCACCACGTGCCTTCAAATTGGCTGTGAGCCAAGACAGCGTAAGGCCAGAATCGATGATGTCCTCGACGATCAGGATGTTGCGATCCTTCACGTCGGTGTCCAGGTCCTTCAAGATTCGAACCACTCCAGAAGAGACGGTTCCAGAACCGTAGGAAGAAACTGCCATCCAGTCCTGCTTGGTTGGAATCTGCATCGCACGGGCTAGGTCAGCCATAAATGGCACAGCGCCCTTGAGGATTCCCAGCAGAAGGACGTCCTTGTCCTTGTAAAACTCATCGATTGGTGCAGCTAGCTCTGCGATGCGGGCTTGGATCTGCTCCGCAGTAACCAATACCTCTTTGATGTCTGGGTTATTCAGATGCACTAGCAGGCTCCCGGGGTTGGTGGCTTGGACCTTGAAAAAATCAATTGGTCTTTTACCCGCTCTACTGTAATGCCAGAAAGGGTGGCAGATTTCTGCCCGTGCCAATTGGTAATCAAGGCATCAATTGCCTCAATTTGCGTCGCTGAGATTGCCTTCGCCCCAGTCTTTGAGGCAATCATGTGAAGGGCCATGGTCCGGATTGCAGTTGGCTGAGTCTCAAACGCCGCCACCGAGTAGCTCACGGTGTGAGCAGAACCAGAAACCTTGGCCTGACCAACCAGCTCTGCCGCCATCGAGGTCAGCACCTCCTGAACCTCGGCAACCTGGCTGGCGGTCCTGGAAAGTGACTTGGCAATGCCTGGTCCAAGCTCTTCTTCGATTTGGGAAAGCAGCTTGCGAGCTCGAACCCTCAGAAACTGCGGGTTGTCATTGTGTGGATCATCCCAAAACTCAAGACCCTGGTCTTGGCAGGACTGCCTCAGAGATTCCCTTGTCAAACCAATTAGCGGTCTCGCGATTGCCCTTGCAGGGTCGTAGGAATCCATACCCGCGAGCGCCGACAGTCCAGACCCGCGGGCTAGCCCAAGTAAAACGGTCTCTGCTTGATCTTCCAGGTTGTGCCCGAGTAGCACCAAAGCAGCCGCCTGGGAGATTCGTACCTTCTCCAAAGCCTGATACCTAGCATCTCTGGCAGCAGCCTCGATGCCGTTTCCAGCTACCTCGACGTTTACCTTTTCGACAATCACCGGGTGCAGCCCAAGGTCCTCACAGGTCTGCTTTGCCTTAGTAGCAACCGCGGCACTGCCATCCTGCAACTGGTGATCGACGATTACCGCACCGGCCGCAAGCCCCATTCTTGGGGCTTCGAACGCGGTGGCAGCAGCCAAAGCAATTGAATCGCCACCACCTGAACATGCCACTAAAACCATTGAACCACTGGGCAAACCGAGGCTTTCGAGCTGCTCGCGAACAGCGCGTCTAGCATCTGCCATTGCTGGAGTGAGCCTAGGACGCTGTGTCATCTGTCTCGATTCGGTAATCTTTATGCGAAAAGCCTATTGAGGAGAAGCCGTGTCTTACGACGTAGTTATTGAGATTCCAAAGGGAAGCCGCAACAAGTATGAGGTTGACCACGAAACGGGTCGCGTCTTTCTAGACCGCGTGCTGTTCACCCCATTCACCTACCCAACCGACTACGGCTTCTTTGAGAACACCCTCGGTGGCGACGGAGACCCGTTAGACGCGCTAGTGCTTTTGGAGTACCCGCTGTTCCCAGGCGTTGGTGTGAAGGTTCGCGCGGTTGGCATGCTGGTCATGGAAGACGATGGTGGAGTGGACGAGAAGGTCCTCTGCGTTCCTTTCAAGGACCCACGCTGGAGCCACATCCAGGACCTGGGCGACGTTAGTTCCCAGGTGAAGAACGAGATCGAGCACTTCTTCTCCCACTACAAGGACCTAGAGCCTGGCAAGTGGGTAAAGATTCAGGGTTGGAAGGACAAGGCTGCAGCTGAAGAAGTTATCGCTGCCGCTTACGCCAACTACAAGCACTAGAGGAGTAACTTTGGGCTATGCACAGCCCAGAAACTTCCTCAATTGATGTAGGCATCATCGAGTTATTGGATAACTATTTTGAGGTTATCCACGCCCAAGACATGAACCTGTTTGATCAGGTTTTCCATAAGGACTGCACCCTCTATGGAGTCAAGGACAATCAAACCGTCTTGCGACCATATTCGATTTATCGCGATGCGGTTGCCAACCGTCAGTCACCAAAAGAACTCGGCAACCCCAGAAAAGACGAGATCTTGGATTTCGATCAGATCTCGGAGAACATGGCGTGGGCCAAGGTTCAGTTGCAGCAGTTTGGTGGGGTGATGCAGGATTACCTCAACCTAATAAAGCTCGATGGTAAGTGGTGGATCATCGCCAAGCTCTATGAGCAGGTTGGCACCTACTAGTTGGCGGTTGGCCTTGCTGCGTATGGGAACAGCTCACCGTAGCGAACCGGCACAATACGAACTGTTCTAGCTGGGTTTGGTGCTTCCAGCATCATGCCGTTACCTAGGTAGATTGCCGTGTGGTACTTATCTCCCGAGAAGCTCGATGACCTAGTCCACCAAATCAGATCACCACGCTTGGCATCCTGGAATGGCACCAACTTCTGATTTGAAGCCATGATGTTGAACTGCGCGGTTGCCGAGTGCCAACCGATGTAAACCCCGGCTGAGGCGTAGCTCTTCATGGTGATTCCGGAGCAGTCCCAAATATCCGGGCCCGAACCGCCAAGCACGTATCGCTCTCCAAGCTGTGCGGAGGCAAAGGCGATTGCCCTCTCAACCAAGTCTTCGTTTGGCGGCCCAACGGTGTAGAGCTCTGGCGCGGTTGGTGCATCCTTCACCGCATTCTGGCGACGCTCGGCCTCTAGACCTTCGATGCGCTGACGTTCAAGGTCGGCTGCGGTGTCCTTGAGGTTTGCCAACTGCCCCAGCATTTGAGCACGTTGGGATTCTGACTCGTTTACCTTGGCGATCACTGCATCGGCAGCGGCTTTGGCCTCTCGATAAAGCTTCTCGGCGGCAGTGCGTCTAGATTCCAACTCCGCCTGCGCACTTGCCAGCTCACTTGCCAGCGCCTTGGCATCGGACTGCTTCTGCATTGCCTGCTCATACATAACCTGGGTCCGCTGCGCCACAACATCGCTCGCACCAAGTTGGTAAAGCAGTTCGTCTGAGCTGTCGGGGTTGAAGAAGATCTCCAAAGTGGTGTTGCCGCTGGTGCCCTGGCGATACATTCTGGCCACGATCTGACCAAGCATCTTTTTGGCCTCTTCAGCATCTTCTCGAGCGGTGACTACCTTGGCTTCAAGCCCGGCAACTTTGTCTGCCATAACCTTCACGGCCTGCTTGGCCTGGTTGTACTGCTCGTTCTTCTGAAGCGCGACCGCTTCCAAAGCGTCGGCTTCTTCCTGCAGGGTGTTGAGGATGCCCTCGATGCGGGCAATCATCTTTCTTTTCTCTTCGACGTTGCGCTTGGCAGCAGCAACCTCGGCAGCGGTTGGGTAATCCGGCACCGCGTAGGCAGGGGAAAGTGAGAAACCAGTGATCAGAAGCACCATGCCCGCAAGTGCGGCAATGACTGATTTAGAGCGCTTTGGCATGACACCTCCTGACCTAAAATCTAACCCGAACTTTCAAGTATCACCTGAGAGTTTCCAAAGTGTTGCGCAACATGCCTTTTAACGGGTAATGTTGTGCCTCGGTGCTTTTGAAGAAGCCAGCTTCGCGGCCCCATCGTTTAGTGGCCTAGGACGCCGCCCTTTCACGGCGGTAGCACGGGTTCGAATCCCGTTGGGGT
>CAZLKR010000008.1:0-45790 GCA_964560155.1 uncultured Aquiluna sp. | reverse complement strand
GCTCTTGCAGCGCTTAGCGCGGCAGCAACCTCGGTTGGATGGTGGGCAAAGTCGTCATAGACCCTGACACCGCGTCGCTCGCCGTGCAGTTCAAAGCGGCGCTCGGTGCCAGAGAATTTCGCCACTGCCATCGCGGACTCTCGGAAATCGAAGCCCAGACCAACCATGACCGCTACCGCTCCGGCAGCATTGAGGGCATTGTGGTGACCTGGAATGTTTAGGGAAAGATCGATGCTCTCGCCTTTGTATCTCAGCTCGAACGAAACATTTCCCGAGCCTGCCTCGACCTTGCGCACCTGCACGGTGGCATCGGAAGCAGTTCCAAATGTGATCACATTTGGGTGCTTGAGGCGCTTGGTAACTCGCACCGCACCGGGGTCGTCGCTAGAGATTGCTACCAATGTGCCAGCGGCATCCGCAAACTTGGCAAACTCGCCCTCAAAGGCATCGAGTGAGCCAAAGTGGTCCAGGTGATCTGGGTCAACATTTGTGATCAGTGCAACTTCGGTCTTGTAGTGCAGGAAGGAGCTATCGGATTCATCCGCCTCAATCACAAAGTGCTCGCCCTTGCCAAAGCCCGCTGATGCTCCGTACTCCTGGATCACACCGCCGTTTACAAAGCTTGGCTCTGCGCCCAGTCGATTCAAAGCTGTGATCACCATTCCGGTGGAGGTGGTCTTGCCGTGGGCTCCGGCAACCGCAATCAACTTGCCGCTGGATGCAAGGTGAGCCAAAAGTGCCGAGCGGTGCAAAATCGGCAAACCACGCTCTTGAGCGAGCAGGAGTTCTGGGTTGGTTGGCCAAAGCGCGCTGGTAACCACCACGGTGTCTGGGTTTCCTAGGTGCTCGGCGGCGTGGCCGATGTGAATCTCGGCGCCTAGCTCGCGCAGCGCCTTTACGTTCGAGGTATCCCTGAGGTCCGAACCAGTCACCTTATGACCCATGCCAAGGGTTAGCCGGGCAATGCCGGACATTCCGCTACCGCCGATGCCAATAAAGTGCACGGTACCAAGGTCGTCTGGAATTGGCTGGGAGAAGTCAGGCTTAATCACGGGTATTAGTATTCACTGCCGCAAGCACTAGATCGCGTAGCCGCTCGGTTGCGTCGGGAATTCCTACCGACTTGGCGGCCTGAGCCATGCGGCGCATCGACGAGCTGTGGCTCATGGCTGGGATCAATTCGGTGCTTACGTAATCTGCTGTGAAGTCCGCATCCGCAACCAATTTCCCGCCCCCAGCTTCGACAACGGTTGCAGCGTTGAACCGCTGCTCGCCATTGCCAACCGGGTAAGGGATGTAAACCGCAGGCAGACCGCAGGCTGCAAACTCACTAACGGTGGAGCTTCCGGCTCTTGATACCGCCATGTCTGCCGACGCAATGGCGGTGTCCATGCGATCGCAGTAAGCCATTCGGCGATAGCCCGCCTCAGAAACCTCGTCCAGATTCGCCCTATCCCCCACGATGTGGAGAATTTGGATTCCAGCGGCGTTTAGCACCGCACGAGACTCGATGATTGCTTCGTTGATGCTCTTGGCCCCAAGTGAGCCTCCGGTAACCAACAGCGTGGTCATAAACGGGTTTAGCCCAAGTTCGACTCTTGCCTGCTCTTTGTCGTAACCGGCAACAGAATCAACGATCTCGGGCCTAAGTGGCATGCCGGTAATCGCGGCCGGCGAAAGATCGCTGTTTGGGAAAGCCACCGCGATGTTCTTGGTGAGCTTGGCTCCGATTCGGTTTGCTATGCCGGCCAGCGCATTCGCCTCGTGAATCACCAGCGGCTTACGAGCCAGAAATGCGGCTACATAGGCTGGAGCCGAGGCATAACCGCCAAAGCCAACCACGGCCTCAATCTTGTGGGTCTTGATCATCTTCATGATCTGAGCGACCGCAACGGCAAAGCGAAACGGGAAAGTCAGGGCGTAGCCCGAAGGTTTTCTGGGAAATGGCAACCGAGCGATGGTGAGCAACTCAAAACCACGCTGCGGAACTAGACGAGCCTCTAGCCCCTCCTTGGTGCCCAAGGTGACCACCTGGTGATCAAGAGCTCTAAGCGACTGAGCAAGGGCCAGCATCGGGTTTACGTGACCTGCGGTGCCGCCTCCTGCAAGCAGGAACTTTGTCACCTTCTGCGTCCTAGGTTTGCGGTTCTATCCCGCTCTACCGCCAGCACAACGCCAATTGCCATTAGCGATGCAATCAAAGACGAACCACCGGCGGAGACCAGCGGGAGTGTCACACCGAGCACTGGGAACAAGCCCACCACTACACCCATGTTGATAAAGGCCTGAATCACAATCCAGAACATCACACCAACCACCAAGTTGCGGTTGAACGGATCGGTCTGCATCTTTGCAATTGAGAACATCGTCAACCCCAGTGCAAGGAATAGCGCAACCACGAGCAGCGCACCAATGAGTCCCAGCTCTTCACCGATGATGGCGAAGATAAAGTCGTTTTCAACTTCCGGGATCCAGCTCCACTTGAGTTTGGATCTACCTAAGCCGGTTCCAAAGATGCCTCCGGAGGCCAGTGCCCAGGTGCCCTTCTCGAACTGCCAGTTCACGCCCATCGGGTCAGCTGCTTCAGGGTTCAACCAAGCGTCAAATCGCACCCTTCGAGAGGGAGAGCTTGATACTAGGAACACGGCCAAAGCCAAGCCGGCAATCACGATCGTCCACCAGTAGGACAGCTTCAGGCCGGCAATCAGATAGAGGCCCATGAGCAGAATCACCATGATGATTCCCGAACCCAAGTCCTTGCTCAGCACCGCAACCATGCCAACGCTGACGGCGGATAAGAACCAGACGCGCTTCCAAATCGGCTTGTCGTCCTCTTCGTAACCGCTCAAATGCGAGAGCTGCAGCGACAGCGCCACAATCAATCCAAGCTTTAGAAACTCCGAAGGCTGAACACCAACGAAGCCAAAATCCAGCCAGTTTCGGTTTCCGTTAATCTCGCGACCGATCAATACGGTGGCGGCCTGCGCACCCATCGTGACCATTAGGCCCATCATCGCGAAGCGCTTGAGCATATCCATCGAGAGGTTCGAAACCAGGAGCATAGCGGTAAGGCCAATCAGGGCATACCCACCCTGCTTTAGAAAGATGGACGCGGCGTTAGCGGTCTCTTTGAAAGCATCCACAGCAGAAGCGCTGGCAACCATAGTCAAGCCAATAGCGACCGTGGCCAGGGTTAGTGCAAGCAGGGTGAAAAACTGCCTGGACTGCGCGTGCAGACGCGGCTGCAACATCTGCTTGAGATTGGTCACTTCAGCACCTGCCTTCTGACCTCAGCCTGGAATTGATTTCCGCGGTCGGCATAGTCCTGGAACTGATCCATCGATGCAGCTGCCGGAGCTAGCAAAACAGTGTCACCAGCGCCCGCAAATTCGATAGCCGCTTTCACCGCCTGCTCCATAACTCGCTCCCCTGAAATCACTCTCAGAGGCAAGTTTGGGAGGTGAGAAGCGAACAGGCCCTCAAGCTCTTGCGTGTCGGCACCAATTACCACAGCGGCCTTCAGTTTCTTGCCGTGCTCAATCAATAGCGGTGCCGGGTCAACGCCCTTTAGCAGGCCACCAACGATCCAAACAATCGAGTCAAAACTAGCCAGCGAGGCATTAGCCGCGTGGGCATTGGTGGCTTTGGAATCGTCGATGAAGCTGACGCCCTCATGCAGCAAGACCTGTTGAATTCGATGCGGTGCTAACTCAAAGCTGGCAATCGCTGCTCTTATGTCGGCAGCCTCAACATCTACCGCCCTAGCCAATGCTGTCGCTGCCGCAACATTCGCCTTGAGGTGATCACTTAGCACCCCGATAGCCTCAAGGTCAGCCACTTCGGCGATCTCTAGAGCCGCCGCATATCGATCTGCGATAAAGGCACGATCTACTAAGAATTCTTCGACGTAACCCACCATGCTCACGCTTGGCATGCCGGTCGTAAAGGCCACCGCTCGGCAACCGTCCACCACATCGGCCGCCTCTGCAGCCTCTAGGGTTTTTGGATCAGCGGCGTTATAGACAATTGCCAGTTCGGTTCCCTGGTAGACCTTTGCCTTGGCCGCAAAGTAGGCCTCTTCGCTGCCGTGCCAGTCGATGTGATCGGGAGCAAGGTTCAAAAATGCGCTGGCGACTGGAGCGAATTCCCCGCTGTAATGCAGCTGGAAGCTCGAAATCTCAACCACTAGGTAATCAAAACCCTCAGGGTCTCGAATCGCATCCAAGATTGGATTGCCGATGTTGCCGCAGGCTACCGCTCTGCGCCCAGCGGTTTGCAGCATGTGGGTAACCAGCTCAGTGGTCGTGGTCTTGCCATTGGTGCCGGTGATGGTTATCCACTTTGCAACCTTCTCGGTCTTATCCCTGAGTCGCCAAGCAAGATCGATATCGGTGAGCACCGGGATGCCTTGCTGCAAAAGCCACTGGATGCTCGGGTGATTTGGCGCAAAACCCGGCGAGACAACAGCGAAGTCAATTCTTGAGAGGACCTGTAACTCCGAAACAGCGTCCGAGAGGACCAACTTGGCTCCGATTACCTCGAGCAATTCGGTGAACTGTGGATTCGCACTCTTTGCGAAAACGGTTACTTCAGCTCCAAGTTCGCAAAGTGTGTCAGCGACCGAGAAACCAGATTTACCTAAACCCAAGACTGCAACGTGCAGTCCAGCCCAATTGTCGTGCCAGCTGCCCTGCGAAATCATATGCCGTAGATCCACTCCACATAGAACAGGCCAACGCCGCTGATCACACATAGAGCAGTGATGATCCAGAAGCGAACTACCACGGTGATCTCAGCCCAGCCCTTGAGCTCGAAGTGGTGGTGCAGTGGCGACATTAGGAAAACTCGCTTGCCAGTTCCAGTTCGCCACTTGGTGATTTTGAAGAAAACTCGTTGAATGACCACCGAACCGGTGACGATAACGAAAATTCCACCGATTAGCACCAGTAGCAACTCGGTACGCGAAAGGATTGCCAGCGCTGCAAGTGCGCCACCAAGGCCCAAAGAGCCGACATCTCCCATGAAGATTTGAGCCGGTGAGGTGTTCCACCACAAAAAGCCAACGCAAGCTCCGACAATTGCCGCAGCAATCACAGCTAGGTCAAGTGGGTCTCGGACCTCATAGCAAGAAGCAAAGTTCTCAGTCACCGTCGCACAGCTTTGGTTGAACTGCCAAAAACCAATTACGACGTATGCGCCGATGGCCATGATGGCCGCTCCCGATGCCAAACCATCTAAACCATCAGCAATATTCACACCGTTGGATGCACTGGTCACCAAGAGGGAAATCCAGGCGATAAAAAGACCCATTCCAATTACCGAACCCCAGATAAAGAGATCGATTGGCAAGTCCCTGAAAAGCGAGATCGCTGTAGAGGCAGGGGTTAGGCCTCGCTCGTCTGGGAACCCCAAGGCCAAAACGGCGAAGATAATTGCCACGATGACCTGGCCACCGATTTTTGCCCAACCGCTAAGACCCAAGCTGCGCTGGTTTCTTACCTTTAGGAAGTCATCTATAAAACCAACCATTCCAAGACCAAGCATCATCAAAATCACCAGCAGTGCTGATGCAGAAGGCGATTCTCCGTTTATGAACTTGGCTACGAAGTAAGCAATGGTTGCGGCCAGCAAAATGATGATGCCGCCCATGGTTGGTGTGCCACGCTTGGTGTGGTGGGTTTTAGGTCCGTCATCTCGAATGAACTGACCCCACTGCAGATTCTTAAACAGCCAAATGAAACCTGGGGTTGCAAAAAGGGAGATGAAAAGGGCGATGCCGCCTGATGCAAGTAAGGCTCTCACTTAACACCCGCCAACTCGTCGCCTAAAAATCTCAAACCCGCAACATTGCTGGATTTGACCAACACAATGTCACCGGGAGAAAGCTTGTCATAGATAGCCTCAAAAGCCGTGCTGATTGTCTCGCAAAACACAGACTCGCCATCCCAGCTGCCTTCTTGGCTGGCACCCATGTGGATGAGTTTCGCTTCTTGCCCCACCACGTAGAGCTGGTCGATGTTGTAGCGAACCACTAGCCTTCCAAGCTGATCGTGCTCCTGCGTGGAGTATTCGCCAAGCTCTGCCATCTGACCCAATACTGCAATGGTGCGGTGACCTTGGCGACCCAAGGTAGCCAGGGTCTGCAGAGCCGCCCGCATCGAATCCGGCGAGGCGTTGTAAGCGTCATTGATGATGTAAACGCCGTCTGAACGCTTGATCAGCTGCATTCTCCAGCGCTCAGCCATTTCCATATCGGACACGGCTGCTATTGCTAGATCGCGAGCAACACCCAACTCTTCTGCGACCGCGAGAGCCGCCGAGACGTTCATGGCCTGATGCTCCCCCAGCATCTTGAGCGTTACTTCACTTACCTGGCCATCCGGATACTGGATTGCCAACTTGGTTCCCGCAAGGCTTAGGTCAACGGACTTGATTTCAAAATCTGATTCCCTGGCAAAACCAAAACTCACACGCTTAACGCCTGGATTGGCCTCAAAGCCGCGCACCACTGGATCGTCCTCATTCAAAATCACGGCTCTTTGGACGAACTGCATCAGCTCGCGCTTTATCCGAGCGGTCACCTCAATGCCGCCAAAAGCACCGGCGTGAGCCAACCCCACCTTGAGTTCGACACCGACATCAGGCAGGCACCAGCTGGCTAGAGCCGCAATCGAGCCAATTCCCGCGGCTCCCATTTCAAGAACCAAGAACTTGGTATCTGACTGCAGGCGAAGCACGGTCAGGGGAAGTCCAACCTCGTTGTTGAATGAATCCCTTGGGGCAACAGTCGGCCCAACCCGAGTCAATATCTCGCGAAGCATGTTCTTGGTGGAGGTTTTGCCATTTGAGCCGGTAATTCCAACCACCTGCAGTTCGCCACTTTGGCGAACCGAGTTCAAAACGTATTTTGCCAAATCGGTCAGCGCGACAACCGTGTCTTCCACCTGAATCTGGGCAAGCTCTAGGTCAAGATTCGGCTTTGAAACCACAGCAAGTGCAGCCAAGCCGGCAACCTGCTCCAGGTAGCGGTGGCCATCATCGTGCTCGCCAAGCTTGGCGAAGAAAATTCCGTCCTCAGTCAGGGCTCGCGAGTCGGTGTCCGCATTGCCAGACACTTTTGTCTCAGGCATGCCTACGGCGATCTTCCCGCCGACGGCAGTCGCTATTTCGGCAAGGGTCAGTTCAATCACGACTGAACCGCCTCTCTTGCAATTGCCCTTGCGTCAAATGGAACCTTCTGCCCGCGAATCTCTCGGTAGGTGAGGTGACCTGGACCACACCACAGCACCGCGGCATCGGCTGCGGTTTCTGCCACAGCACGCTTGATGGCCTCAGCCGGGTCTGGAATCTCCAAGATTCTTCCCGCATCCTTCCTGCTCCTAGCTGCAGTTAGCAGGGCGTGTCTAATAATGGCCGGGTCTTCATCACGTGGATGCTGATCGGTAATTATCAGTAGGTCTGCACTGGCTCCAGCAAGACCCATTTCCCCGCGCTTGCCCTGGTCGCGATTGCCAGAGGCACCGAGAACCACCGTGAGCGACGGGTAACGCTTTTTGATTTCAGCAACAGCACTTGCGACTCCTGCCGGAGTGTGGGCATAGTCAACATAGACATGGGGAGTCTGGCTGGAGACTAGCTCAAGGCGCCCAGGGACGTGAAGATCAGAAGTCGATACCGCTTTGGCCAGGTCGGCTGCGGTGAAACCCGCCTCCAGCAACATCACCAGCGCCAGTACCAAATTCTTTGCCATCAACGCACCCTGCGGGAAATCAACCCGAAGGTCACTCTTGCCCGAGATGACTAATTGGCCAGCGATGTAGCTGTATTGATATTCCAGACCCTCGCCAATGCCCACCACTGATATCTCGCTGGTTTTGTAAAGCTGCTTGGCGTAATCGTCTTCGACCAGCACAACGCCCTGACGTGCATATTTAGGGGTGAATAGTGCTGCCTTCGCCTTGAGGTAGCTCTCCATGGTTTCAAAGTCATCCAGGTGATCCCGAGAGAGATTGCTGAACCCAACCACGCTGAAGCCGATCGAGTCGATGCGGTGACGAATCAGTGCCTGCGCGGAAACTTCGATTGCCGCATGCTGGGCACCCATTTCCCGCATTTGCGCTAGCAGCTGGTGCAGCTCGGTGACCTCAGGAGAGGTGAGGGCGGCTGGCAGCTCGGTCTCCCCAACAATGCGGCTGGTTGAGGCACTCATGCCGGCCTTTACTCCCAACCCAACCAAAATTTGATGCAGGTAATTGGTGGTTGAGGTCTTGCCGTTGGTTC
Source organism: uncultured Aquiluna sp. (assembly GCA_964560155.1). Lineage (GTDB taxonomy): Bacteria > Actinomycetota > Actinomycetes > Actinomycetales > Microbacteriaceae > Aquiluna. Next base: position 37,510 of record CAZLKR010000008.1, on the reverse strand, counting down.
CGGTGACACCAAAAAGCGTCATGTTCGAGCTTGTGGTACCAAAGACCATATCCGCAATCTCTCCGGCAATGGATTTGGGGTCTGGATGAACCAAAACCGAGATATCGGTGGTCGTAGCCTGATCGGTTAGAACCGCAACCGCGCCTTTGGCTATCGCCTGCTCCAGGAAATCTAGGCCGTGATGCTTATCCCCTTTGGTGGCTATAAAGAGGGAACCTGGTTCGCAGAGTTTCGAGGAGAGTGCGACAGAACTTATATCAACATCAGCGCCTTGGAGAGAAATACCAAATCTCTTGGCCAGGGCACTAATTGCGAGTTTCGACTTCACCGTACTTACCCGATGGGAGATCTGGAGACTTGGAGGTCGATGGCGGCACTCGGTAGCTCTTTAGAGCCTGCTGCATGATGGCCTTGAACGGGAAGGTTGCCTGTAGCGAGTTGGAAACACCGACCGCCTTGTAAATCGTGATGCCAACTACAAACTTTGGATTCTCGGCCGGGGCAATGCCGAAGAAAGAAATGGCGAATTGCGATCCATAGCCAGTACCGTCTTTAATCTGAGCGGTTCCAGTCTTGCCGGCTACACGATATCCATCGATTGCGGCATTTTGACCCACGCCACCAAACTCAACCACCTTTTCCATAAGGTTTAGGTTTAGGTCTGCGGTCTCTTTGCTCAGCACCCGGGTGGCGTTTTGCTTTGGCTGGTAGAGCACCTTGCCATCTTCACTCGTGCAGTTAGCGACCAAGATCGGATCAAGTCTTACGCCGTCATTTGCAATGGCCTGGTACGCATAAGCCATTTGAATGCCAGTGACCGAAATACCCTGACCGTAGGTGGTCGCGTAGTTGGTCATCTTGTCCCAGTCCTTGTAGTCGTGCAAGATACCTGAGCTCTCGCCCTCAAATCTAAGCGGGCTCACCGAACCAAAACCAAACTTCTTGAGGTAGCTGTGGCGAACCTCTTTGTCGATTTTGACTCCGAAGTTTGACATTCCAGTATTTGAGGAAAAGCGCAGCACTCCGCCAAGGGTTAGGTTGTATGGCTCGTGCCCAAAACTGTCCTTGATCCAGCCACCGGCAAAATCCAGCTTCATGTAGTCCGGAGCTTTCACCTTGTCGTAGGCCGATGCGGTCTTGGTGTCCAAGACCATCGCGGTGGTGAGTGCCTTCATGATCGAACCAGGCTCAAAAGCGGCTTGGAAAATCTTGGACCCTCGGTCTGCCGCATCCGATGCTGCTGGGTCGTTTGGGTCTACTGAGGGTGCTTCTGCGGCGGCCAGTAGTCGACCGGTCTCCACGTCAACCACCACTGCTGAGGCCCACTGTGCTCCAAGATTGTTTACCGTGTCGGCCAGGACTTGCTGGGCAAAGAACTGCAGGTTGGCGTCGATGCTCAGATTCAGCGTGGCACCGTTTTGAGTCGGTTGGGTAGTCACATTGGAAGTTGGGATACGAACGCCCTCAGCACTTCGCTCAAAAGTCTCCTGGCCATCAACACCGGCAAGGCAGGTGTTGTACTGACGTTCCAGGCCGGCAAGCGGCACACCGTCTGAGCCGACAAAGCCAATAATGTTTCCCGCCACAGCGCCATTGGGATACAAGCGGTCCGCAAAGGCATCAAAGTAGATCCAAGGGATGCTCAACTCGCGAATAGCGTTGTAGGTCTGGGCATCCACCTTCTTAGCGAGGTTTGAATACTCACTATCTCCGGCCAAACGACTGGTCAGCTCTTCAGGCGTCAGCCCAACCAGCGGAGCGAGTTCAATGACAATCTGCTCGACCGTGCGCTCTGTGCGCACACCGTCAACGGTCTTGAAAATGCTGCCAACATTCTTTGGAGCAGCGTTTACGTCATACCTAAAAACTGTTCTGGCAAGCACCTGGCCAGAGGAGTCAAGAATCTGACCGCGAAGAGCTGGAAGGGTTTGCGTTATCGAGCGAGACTTAAGGGACTCCTCGCGAATCTGCTCTGCTCGCACAACTTGATAGTCAACTAAGCGAATTCCAAGACCTAGAACCATCACCATAAGGATCAGGGCAAATGCACCGAGCCGGCGGCTCAGTGACCCGTGTTTACCCATGGTGGCCTATCTGGTTGGTGAAGCTGGGATCAGACCCTGTTCCAAAACTAAGCCAGATGCGACTGGTTTCTTAGTTTCGACACTCTCAGATACCTCTGCGCTTGCCACGGTTGCCTCGGAGAAGTTTGAAACTGTGCCCATAGCTGCATTGGCAACTAGGTTGGCAGATGCAACCGCTGCATTTGCTGCACTTGCAGGCTTCGGCTTACCAAATACCTTGTCATTTTCAATGTCCAACAGCACCGACGCAGGGTTTGCTACCATGCCCAGGCGGTTAGCGGCATCCGCAAGGTTCTGAGGGGACGCTAGCGAGTCAACCTCTTCCTGAAGGATCTGAACCTGGGTGGTTAAGTCGCGCTTTTCAATCTTGAGCGAGCGCAGGTGGTAAGCATCCTGGGTGAGGATCATGTTCAGCACCAGCTGACCCAGCAGCACGACGGCGATGCCGGCCACAAAGATCAGCCCTGCTGTCATGTTTGGACGCAGCTGCCGAGCCTGAGCCTGCGAAACCATGTAAACCGCCATTTAGTTACCCTCCAGTTTTTCTGCTGCCCGAAGCCTGGCCGAGGCAGACCTAGGGTTTTTCTCCAGTTCCAGCTCCGTGGCGCGCTCTACGCCGCGGGTGATGATTTTCAAAACCGGTGCGGTGCCTGGCAACTCGACAGGCATGTCAACCGGTGTAGAACTTGTGGCGGCCGCTTGGAGGGCATCTTTGACAATCCCGTCCTCCAGGGAGTGGTATGACATAACCACTAGGCGACCGCCAACAGCTAGTGCGTCAATTGCCTGAGGCATGGCGTCTTCTAGAACACCTAGCTCGTCGTTGACTGCAATTCTCAGGGCCTGGTAGATCCGCTTGGCTGGGTGGCCATTGGTCTTGCCAGGGACTACTGGGACAACATCGAGCACGATCTTGTTCAGTTGAGTTGAAGTAGTAATTGGAGAAACCTGACGCTCGCGAACAATGCGACGCGCGATTGGGCCTGCGAAGCGCTCCTCGCCGTAGCGACGGAAGATGCGAGCCAGTTCGGCCTCGTCCATGCTTGCTAATAGATCTGCGGCGGTCTTGCCGTGGGTCTGGTCCATTCGCATATCCAGCTCGGCATCTTGGGCGTATGAGAAGCCGCGGTCTGCAACATCAAGCTGCATTGAGCTAACACCGAGGTCCATCAGGATGCCGTGGACTGCTGGAATCTCTAGGCGGTCCAAAATGCTCTCGATTTCGTCGTAAACCGCTAGTACCGGGATAAAGCGCTCGCCAAACTGCTCGAGACGCTCAGACGCCAGTGCGATAGCGCTTGGGTCGCGGTCAATGCCGATGACAGTAAGCGTTGGGTTCTGAGTCAAAAGGGCTTCGGTGTGGCCGCCAAGTCCCAGGGTGCAATCGATAGCAACCGGCTGAGCAACTTTGAAACCAGGCTGCAGAAGGTCTAGGCAGCGCTGAAGCATTACTGGGGAGTGAAGTTCTGAGGTCTGAACCATAAGTTTCCCTACTGTTCTTTCCTGCACCTTGGTCCTTGTCCGTTTGTGAGCTTGGTTTTCACTTGTTCCGACTTCGGGGAAGAAGGCCGGAGCACGGCCAAGGGCCACGGTGCAGGGTTAGAACAACCCGGGGATCACCTCCTGAGCCTGAGAGGCGAAGCCTTCTTCGTTGTTGGCTAGGTAGTCGTTCCAGGTCTTTGCGTCCCAGATCTCCGCCCTAGCACCAACGCCGATGATGACTAGTTCTTTGGAAAGGTTCGCGTACTCCCGAAGTAGCTGAGGTAGCAGCACTCGACCCTGCTTGTCCGGGGTCTCATCGCTTGCGCCGGATAGGAAGACACGTAGGTAGCGACGAGCCTCCTCATTGGTGACAGGGGCTTGGCGGATCTTTTCGTGAACTGAAGCAAATTCTTTGGAGGAGAAGACGTAGAGGCAACGCTCTTGGCCGCGGGTGATGACAACGCCGTCACCAAGCTCATCGCGGAACTTAGCGGGAAGGATCAAACGGCCTTTTTCGTCCAGCTTGGGCGTGTGTGTACCAAGTAGCACTTTGACCCCTTTCCCAAGCTGTTTACTCCACTTTACTCCACTTTGCTCCACTTTGGGTTATTTTGGCGTGTTTTTTATCACGTTTTGGTCACCATTTGTTAAAGAAAAAACCCCGCCGAAGCGGGGTCAAATCGAGGTTTTTTTACTCGTTACCGAAACGCTGGTTCCAGCGATCCTCAAAGAAATTGGTTTTGGTCTTCTCGCCGGCGGCTGGAAGCTCTGGAACCTTGAAGTTTGCACTCGCAATCACCAGGCCGATCACCATCACCAGGAATGCGACCACACCGAAAAATGCGACCTGCAGTGCTACGGATAGCACCAGTAGGCCAACGCCGGAGAGCAGGATCAATACGCCCAGCACAAGCTTTCCAGCCGACTGGTTCGAGCTGGTGGTCTTGGAAATGGTCTTAGCAAACTCGGCGTCTTGCGCCATGAGGTTGCGTTCCATCTCCTCGAGCAGTTTTTGTTCGCGCTCAGATAGTCCCATTGTGAACTCCGATCTTCCCTAATTGTAAACAGGGAAGCTCGGTTAGGCTATCCCTCATGTCTCAAGGTTTTCTCTTAAATCTCGTTCAGCAGCGACTGGATGTCTATTGCGAAATCAAACGGTCTGACCTTACTGAGATCTCAGATGACCTTATCCCGATAATCGACTACACCCAGGATCTGCTTGCCGGTGGCAAGCGATTCCGCGCCCTCTTTGCCTTCTGGGCCTGGGCTGGCTACCAACCGGTGAATGTCGATGCCACAAAGCTAAGCCTTGAAACCCCAATCGTTTCGGTGGCAGCAGCCCTGGAAATGTTCCACGCAGCGGCCCTGGTTCACGATGACCTTCTGGACCAATCGGATACGCGCAGAGGGAAACCTGCGATCCACAAGCGCTTTGAGGCTTTGCACCAGTCCAGCCGATTTGCCGGCAGCGCTGAGCGCTTTGGTGTGGCTGGCTCGGTTTTGGTGGGCGACATGATGCTGTCTTGGTCATCAGAACTCTTTGGTGACGCGCTACTGCACTCCCCTGGCGAAACCATTGAAGCTGCTTGCAGAACCGAGTTCTCCAAGATGCGCTTTGAGGTTATGGCTGGTCAGTACCTAGACGTGCTGGAAGAGAACGCAGCGCCAATTCGCTCTAAGTCTGAAGCGGTGGCAAGGGCGAACAAGGTGATGCTCTACAAGACCGCCAAGTACAGCCTGGAAGCACCGCTACTAATCGGCGCAGCCCTTGGCGGTGCTCACCACTCGGAACTTGCGAGCCTAAGTAACTTTGGCATCCCACTTGGCCTGGCATTCCAGCTCCGCGATGACATCCTGGGCGTCTTTGGTGACCCACAGGTCACCGGCAAGCCTGCTGGAGACGACCTAAGAGAGGGAAAGCGCACAGTCTTGATTGGCTTGACCCTCGAGGCACTGCCTTCGAGTGTGGCAAACATCTTTGAAGAGCTTTTGGTAGGCGGTGAGCTTGATGCCGACCAGATCGAGTTCATGAGAAACGCAATTGTGGATTCTGGTGCTCTGGCAAAGACCGAAGCACTTATCGAGGAGTATTCAAACCGCGCCATTGAAGCGCTTTCCGAACTAGAGATTTCAGAGCAGGGTCGCAAAGAGCTTGCAAACCTAACCGAAGCCGTAATTAACCGAAGCAAATAGCGTTATCCAAGTGCTTGGGCAGCACGTCTAACAGGTGCTTTGTGGCCCTCCAGCAGCGCTGAAATTGGGGTTCTGCCCAAGATGTCATTCTCTGCGTAAATCCACTCAATTGCCTCATCGATAGTGAGGCTGCAGTCCAAGAGCATGATCAAAGTGCCTCTAATGCTGGCCAGTGGCTCACCGTTTTGAATCAGATGGGCCGGAATCATTGGCTGCTTGTCAACCCTAACGCTAAAGAGCACGTGTTCTTCGATGAGTCTTCTGACCTTCGAGGCCGAGATGCCAAGCTGCTCTGCGGCCTGGTCAATGGTCAACCAGCTATCTACGCCGGGAAGCGACATCAACTATCTCCTTTGAGTCTGAACGAGCTGCTCGGCTACCAAAAACGCTAGCTCAAGCGATTGCATGTGATTCAGGCGAGGATCGCAAACCGACTCGTAACGAGTTTCTAAGGTCGCTTCGTCGATCATCTCAGAACCACCTAAGCATTCTGCAACATCATCGCCGGTTAGCTCAACATGCAATCCACCAGGGTGAGTGCCAAGCGCGCGGTGAACCTCGAAGAAGCCCATCACCTCGTCCATGACGTCCTCAAAGCGGCGTGACTTGTAACCGTTCTTGGTGGTAATGCCATTGCCGTGCATCGGGTCAGTAATCCAAAGTGGCTGGGATCCGGTCTCCTTGGCGGCCTCAATCAGCTTTGGCAGCTCCTCACGGATCTTGCCGGCACCCATGCGTGAGATCAGGGTCAAACGACCTGGCTCGCGAGTTGGGTCAAGCTTCTCAATGATCTGCTTTAGATCGTCGACCGAGGTCGTTGGGCCTAGCTTGACACCAAGCGGGTTGCGGACTCTGGAGAAGAAGTCCAAGTGTGCACCCTCGAGCTGCCTGGTGCGCTCTCCGACCCAAATGAAGTGACCGGAGGTTACGTAAGGTGTTCCGGTTCGGGAGTCGATTCGGGTCATTGGGCGCTCGTAGTCGAACAACAGACCCTCGTGAGATACAAAGAACTCGGTGCTGCGAAGCTCAGCCGAATCAACTCCGCAGGCTTCCATAAATCTCATGGCCCTGTCGATATCTCCAGCGATGCTTTCGTACTTCTTGTTGGCAGGGTTTACCGTGAAGCCCTTGTTCCAGGCGTGCACCTGACGAAGATCCGCAAATCCACCGGTGGTGAAAGCGCGAATCAGGTTTAGGGTGCTTGAAGAGGTGTGGTAGGCACGCATCAGACGGTTGGCGTCATTCTTGCGAGATTCTTCGGTGAACTCATAGCCGTTCACAGCATCGCCGCGGTAGGCCGGAAGAGTTACGCCTTCGCGAGTTTCAAAGTCTGAGGATCTTGGCTTGGCAAACTGACCAGCCATGCGACCCATCTTGATTACCGGTAGCGATGAGCCATACATCAAAACCACAGCCATCTGCAGCACGGTCTTGATTCGGTTGCGAATGCGGTCTGCTGTGGCGTCAACGAAAGTCTCGGCGCAGTCACCGCCCTGGAGCAAGAAGGCTTCTCCCCTGGCCGCTTGGGCCAAGCGGTCGCGCAAAGTGTCAACCTCACCAGCGAATACCAGCGGTGGCTGAACCGAAAGCTCTTTTTTTACCTGCTCAAGCACCGCAGCATCAGCCCATGTCGGCTGCTGCTTGGCATCGAGTTTGAGGTAGTTGTCTAATCCGAAGTCTGTCAAAGGGTTCCCTTACCTAAGCGGCCTTGGCCATGCGATTTTTCACGGTGGAGGCGTATACGTCCTCATACTCCTGATTGCTCAGCTGCATGATGTTGTAGACGATTAGATCGGTGACAGCGCGCAACACTGCGCGCTCCCCCTCCATGCCGGCAAATCTGGTGAAATCCATTGGCTCGCCAATCACAACTCCAACGCGGCGAATCTTTGGGTACTTTGAACCAATTGGCTGCACCTTCTCGGTGTCAATCATTGCCACTGGAACCACCGGAACCTTGGCTTCCAGAACCATGCGAGCGATACCGGTTCTGCCGCGGTATAGCTTGGCATCTGGTGAGCGAGTTCCCTCTGGGTAAATGCCCAGCAGCAAGCCGCGCTCCAGAACTCCCAAACCGGTGTTCAGTGAATCTTCGGATGCCTTACCGCCTGAGCGATCAATCGGTAGCTGTCCGGTGGCCTTGAAGAACCAACGGATTAGCGCTCCCTTGACTCCCTTGCCAGTGAAGTAATCGCTCTTGGCTAGGAATGTGACAGGCCTCTTTACCTTCAGCGGCAAGAAAATTGAGTCCGAAAAGGACAAGTGGTTGGAGGCCAGAATGGCACCACCGGAAGTTGGGACATTTCTAGACCCTTTGACCCACGGGCGAAACAAAATCTGCAGAATTGGGCCAAGAATGAAGTTCTTGATAATGAAATATGCCAATTTGCGCTCCAGTCGGGATACCTACAGCTTAGCGAGCGACTCGCGCGCTAGGTCCGCTGCACCAATAACACCGGCTTGATTCGTAAATTCTGCGGTCACAATCTTCGCCTCCGGGCGGAAGCCTCGAGCAGGAAGATCCTCCAAGAAACCCTCGCGAATCGGCTCCAGAATCTTTTCGCCGGCGTCAGATAGTCCGCCGCCGATAACGAACACCTGTGGGTCCAAAACCGCAGTGATGGTTGCCATCGCCTGACCCAGGTATCGGCCCGCTTCGCGGAAGATTGAGTAAACCCCGGCATCTCCCTCTAGTAGCGCTTGGTAAACCTGTGCGCCGGAAAGCTCGCCAACCTCGGCCTTGAGTTCACGCAGTCTTTGACCAGCGGGGCCTGCGCTAGAGGCAAGTTTCTTGGCGGCTTTTACGACCGCGGTTCCCGAGGAGTACTGCTCGACGCAGCCCTTGCGACCGCAGCCGCACTGCTTGCCATCCTGTACAACTCGAACGTGACCGAGCTCTCCTGCAATTCCAAACCCGCCGCGGCGAAGTTTGTAGTCAGCGACGACCGCTCCCCCAACTCCGGTTCCGAGGGTCAGCATCACCATGTCCTTGGTGCCGCGACCAGCACCGAACTTGTATTCAGCCCAACCTGCGGCATTCGCATCGTTCTCAATTACCAACGGAAGGTCTAGGTGCACCTGAAGCCGATCGCGGAACGGTTCATTGCGCCAATTCAAGTTAGGAGCGTAAAGAATCATGGACTGGTTGGCATCTATAAAGCCAGCAGCCGCAACCCCAGCCCCAACTACTTCGGATTTAGCGTGTGACGCGACATCTTTGATTAGGTCGACCACGGTTGAGACCATCAGGTCAGGGTCTTGAGCTGGAGAGGGAACCTTTGCCTCGTAGAGGATTTGGCCATGCTCATCCACCAGCGCACCAAGAATCTTGGTGCCACCGATGTCGATTCCGACTGAGAGCATTGATACCTCATTTACTAGGCGAACCTGAATTTTACAGCCTTGTGGGAAGGTTACAAAAAAACCGCAAAAGAGTTACATAAGTTGTAGCTCCCACACGCATTGAGCCCGTTAGAGTATTGGCAACTCGAATGGGAGACAAACAATGAAGTTTTATGATGCGCCGCTTTTAGTGGAGTCAAACCCTCAAGAAAACGCAACCGATTTGTTGCTGGAGCGCGTAAGACAGACCCCGCAGCATGCCCTTTTCTCGAGACAAAATCCTGACAAGTCCTGGCGTAATGTCACCGCTGCCGACTTTTTGGCCGAAGTTCAGACCCTGGCCAAAGGGTTGATTGATGCCGGCATCGAGCCAGGCCAAGCAGTAGCCATCATGTCTAAGACCCGCTACGAGTGGTCGATGATCGACTTTGCCATTTGGTTTGCAGGAGCCGTAACCGTTCCTATTTACGAGTCCAGCTCCCCTACTCAGATCGAATGGATTCTCTCTGACTCTGACGCGGTAGCACTGTTTATTGAAAACGATGAGCACCAAGCGCGAGTGGACCAGATTCGCTCAAAGACTCCTCGAGTGAACCACATTTGGCAGATTGACTCCAGCGACTTTACAAAGTTGCACCAGGCTGGTGAGAAGGTTGCCGACGAGGTGCTTGAAACTGCAAGAACCAATGCAACTCTCGGAGATCTGGCGACCATCGTTTACACCTCTGGAACCACCGGTAACCCAAAGGGTTGTGAGCTAACTCACCGTTCGCTGGTTGATCACTGCAAGAACGCCGCCGCCGAGATTCCTGAGATTGCAAACGATCGACAGCACTCTTTGATCTTCTTGCCGATGGCGCACATCTTTGCTCGTTACGTATCGGTGCTCTGCATCTACTCGGGAATCCGAGTTGGTCACCTGGGTGACACCAAGTTGGTGGCCGAGGTGCTACCGGTGTTCAAGCCGACCTTCCTGCTGGCCGTTCCTCGCGTTTTCGAGAAGGTATACAACGGAGCTGAGCTAAGGGCTGAAGCTGGCGGCAAGGGCAAGATCTTCCGCACCGCTGCTGAGACCGCAATCGAATACAGCAAGGCACTTGATGCCAAGGGCGGTCCATCACTTGGACTGAAGATCAAGCACGGGCTATTCGACAAGTTGGTTTACTCGAAGCTCCGCGCTGCCATGGGTGGCAATGTGAAGTATGCAATTTCCGGTGGTGCCCCGCTCGGTGCTCGCCTAGGTCACTTCTACCGCGGTATCGGACTGGTTGTGCTCGAGGGTTACGGCCTAACCGAGACTGCAGCTGCTGCCGTTATCGGCCGCGTGAGCTGGCAGAAGATCGGCAAGGTTGGCCGTGCCCTTCCAGGCACAGGCATCATGATTGCCGATGACGGTGAGGTCTGGCTACGCGGCATCAACATCATGCGCGGCTACTGGAGAAATGAGAGTGCTACTCGCGCTGCTTTCACCGACGACTGGTTCCACTCTGGAGACATTGGTGAGCTGGATGAGGATGGCTTCCTGACAATCACTGGTCGCAAGAAGGAACTCTTGGTCACCGCCGGTGGCAAGAACGTAGCTCCTGCTCCGATTGAGGACCCGATTCGCGCTCACCCGCTAGTTGGTCAGGTGGTTGTAATTGGTGACGCCAAGCCGTTTATTGCAGCACTGATCTCGCTGGACCCAGAAATGGTTCCAGTTTGGTGCGCCAACAACGGCATTGCTGAGAAGCTAACCCTTGCCGAGGCTGCTAAGCACCCAAGGATTCGCGAGGAGATTGCAGCCGCAATAGCCGAGGTCAACAAGAAGTTCTCGAACGCTGAGCAAATCAAGGAGTTTGAGATTTTGGATGTTGAGCTCACCGAGGCATCAGGTCACCTAACCCCTTCGCTAAAGATCAAGCGATCAAAGGTGATGGAGGACTTCTCGCTGCACGTGGACAGAATCTACGGCTAAGAGATAAACCAAGTCTGTTGACGGAGGTTGGCGAAAGCCAGCCTCCGTTCTTCTTTTTCAAGTCGATCTAAATAGAGCATGCCTTTGAGGTGATCGCACTCATGCTGCAAGGCCTGTGCCATTAATCCCTCGCCGGAAACTTCAATAACTGAGCCATCAAGCTGGTAACCGCGAGCCGTTGCCTTTGGATACCTCGGGGTCTTGTGCCAAAGTCCAGGCACCGAAAGGCAGCCTTCCTCCATGAGTTCGATCTCGCCTTCCAGCTTGATGATCTCTGGATTAATCAGGTAGCCGAGTTTGCCATCGACGTTGTATGAGAAAACCGCTAAACCAACCCCAATTTGAGTGGCTGCAACACCGGCTCGTCCAGGAAGTGAGGTCGTGTCCAGCAGGTCCTGAACCAGTCCGCTGACTGAAGCAAAGTCCACAATCTGACTGGTCTCAGACTTCAATACCGGATCGCCAAACAGGCGAATTTCGCGAACTGCCACCGTGACCTACTCGATGACGACGATCAGATCGCCGGCTTCAACCGGAGTTGGTCCCACAACGCCGAGCCGGGTGACTCGACCCGCAATTGGAGCGGCGATGTTGGCTTCCATTTTCATGGCTTCAATACTTGCGATTGGTTGACCAACCAGCACAGTGTCACCAATAACCACCTTCGGAGTCACGACTCCGGTGAATGGTGCTGCGGCATGTCCAGGCTGGTTTGGATCTGCCTTCTCCGCACTGGCAACCGCTACCTGGATGCTGTGGTCACGCACGGTGATCGGTCTTAGCTGCCCATTTAGCTTGGCCATGACCGAGCGGAAGCCCTTTGAGTCAGCTTCGCCAATAGCCTCAAGCCCAACAAAGAGCTGGATACCCTTGCGAAGTTCAACAACGTGTTCGACATCAGATTCAAAACCGTATAGGTAGTCCAAGGTTGCGAGCTTGTCCAGCTGACCGTAGAGGTTGCTGGCTCGCTGGAAGTCCTTGGTTGGACCTGGGAAGAGCAGTCGGTTCAGGGTGCTGCGAACCTCCGCGTAGTTTTTGGAGTTGAGGATTGCTAGATCTTCTTCGCTAACTGCCGCAATTGAGATGTCAACAGTTCGACCGCTTAGAACCTTGGAGCGGAACGGTTCTGGCCAGCCACCCGGAAGGTCTCCCAGCTCCCCTGCCATGAATCCCACAACGGACTGTGGGATGTCGTAGTTCTGAGGATTCTGCTCGAAGTCCTTCGGGTCAGCTGCAACCGCAACCAGGTGAAGTGCCAGATCGCCAACCACCTTTGAAGACGGGGTTACCTTTGGAGGCCGGCCCAGGATTCGGTTGGCCTCGGCATACATTTCTTCAACTAATTCGAAACGATCGCCAAGCCCAAGTGCGATGGCCTGCTGTCTCAGATTCGAAAGCTGACCGCCTGGAATCTCGTGGCGATAGACACGACCGGTAGGGCCAGGTAGACCTGACTCAAACGGGGCGTAAACGTGGCGCACGGCTTCCCAGTAAGGCTCAAGGTCAGTCACCTTGTCCAAATCCATGGTGGTGTCGCGATCGGTGAAGGCTAGTGCTGCAACCAGTGCAGATGCCGAAGGTTGGCTGGTGGTGCCAGCCATCGGGGCACTTGCAACATCGACTGCGTCAACTCCGGCTTCAATGGCAGCAAGCAACGTGGCCAGTTGGCCACCCGCGGTGTCGTGAGTGTGCAGGTGGGTTGGCAGGTCAAAGCGCTCCCTAAGGGCGGTTACCAGGATCTTGGCAGCCTGTGGCCTAAGCAATCCAGCCATGTCCTTGATTGCCAAAACGTGAGCGCCGGCGGCAACAATCTTGTCGGCAAGCTCTAGGTAGTAATCGAGCGTGTATAGGGTTTCGCTTGGGTCGGCAAGATTGCCGGTAAAGCTCATGCCAACCTCGGCAATAGCCGTTCCGGTATCACGCACTGCCTTGATGGCAGGAACCATCTGGTCCACATCATTTAGCGCGTCAAAGATTCTGAAGATGTCAACGCCGGTTCTGGCGGCTTCAAATACGAAGGCCCTGGTTACCTCTTCTGGGTAAGGGGTGTAGCCGACGGTGTTGCGACCGCGAAGCAGCATCTGGATGCAAACATTTGGCAGTGCCTCACGAATTTGAGCTAGGCGATCCCATGGGTCCTCCCCCAAGAATCTCAATGCCACGTCATATGTCGCACCACCCCAAGCCTCGATAGAGAGTAGCTCCGGAGTCATGCGAGCCACGTATGGCGCTGCGGCAACCAAGTCTCTGCCTCGAACTCTGGTGGCTAAAAGCGACTGATGTGCATCGCGGAAAGTGGAGTCAGTAACCAACACTCGCTGCTGTGCTCTCATCCAAGCGGCAAATCCTTCTGGTCCAAGTTCAGTCAGCAACTGCTTGGTGCCGGCCGGGGCAGGTCTGGAGAGGTCGATGTTTGGCAGCTTGCGAGCAGGATCAATCTTGCCCTCGCGAGTACCCCAGGGCTTGTTGACCGTGACCTCTGCCAGCCACTGCAGTACCTTGGTGCCACGGTCCTGGGAGACCTTGCCCTGCATAAGCTCTGGGCGCTCGTCAATAAAGTGCGTAGATAGCTCGCCGGAGGCAAAAGTTGGGTCATCCAACACCGCCTGCAGGAAGTTGATGTTTGTGGCAACACCGCGGATACGGAATTCGGCCAAGGCACGCTTTGCACGGTTGACCGCAGAACCAAAGTCTCTGCCCCTGGTAATCAACTTCACCAGCATGGAGTCAAAGTGTGGGGACACCTCGGCGCCGGTGGTAACAGTTCCACCGTCAAGACGAATACCCGCACCGCCTGGAGAGCGGTATGTGGTGATCATTCCGGTGTCTGGTCTAAATCCAGCGCTTGGGTCCTCTGTGGTAATGCGGCACTGCAGTGCAAAACCGTGAGGCTTGATGTCCTCCTGACGAAGGCCCAGCTCCTCAAGTGTGGCACCGGCTGCGATTCTTAGCTGAGACTGCACCAGGTCAACGTCGGTGATTTCCTCGGTGACGGTGTGCTCGACCTGGATGCGGGGATTCATCTCGATGAATACGTGCTTGCCGGCATTTGGGCCAACCGTGTCAATTAGGAACTCAACCGTCCCGGCGTTCTGGTAGCCAATCTCCTTGGCAAAAGCAATCGCATCGCGGAACAACTTCTGACGAAGAGCGTCATCGAGCTTAGGAGCTGGAGCAATCTCGACAACCTTCTGGTTTCTGCGCTGGATACTGCAGTCGCGCTCGTGCAGGTGCATGATGTTGCCGTGCATATCCGCAAGAATCTGAACCTCGATGTGGCGTGGGCGGATAACTGCCTGCTCTAGGAAGACTCGAGCATCACCAAAAGCGCTGCCGGCCTCACGCATTGCAGCCTCAAGGGACTGCACCAACTCAGATTCCTGCTCGACCTTGCGCATTCCGCGGCCACCGCCGCCGGCAACGGCCTTCACAAACAGTGGGAAGCCAATCTTTTGCGCCTGAGGCACCAAAACATCTACATCATCCGAGGACTCGGTGGAGGCCAAGACTGGAACACCGGCGCGAATGGCAGCCGCCTTGGCATTGACCTTATCGCCGGCTAGCTCCAAAACCTCAGGACCTGGACCGACAAATGCAATGCCAGCCTCGGCGGCAGCTCTTGCTAGGTCAGGGTTCTCGGAGAGAAATCCATAGCCTGGGTAAATTGCGTCAGCACCGGATTCTTTTGCAACGCGAATCATCTCGGACACCGAGAGGTAAGCCTTTACAGGTGAACCATCGGCACTAATTTCGTAGGCTTCATCAGCCTTTAGGCGGTGAACTGAGTTGCGATCCTCGAATGGATAGACGGCAACAGTCGAAGCACCGGTCTCATAAGCAGCGCGAAAAGCGCGAACTGCAATCTCGCCGCGGTTAGCAACCAAAATTTTCTTGAACATAGAACCTCACTGAAACGGTGGGGTGCTCCGGTGAACCCGACTATAAAAAGGTAGCCTATTGCAGTGCAAGTTCTAAGTGTGAGCTCTTTAAAAGGTGGCGTCGGAAAAACCACCGTCGCCCTAGGGTTGGCGTCCGCTGCCCTAAACAAAGGTTTGAACACTTTGTTGGTGGATCTTGACCCCCAGTGTGATGCCACCAGCGGGCTTGGCGCAGTAAGCGACTTTGGCACATCGGTCGCCGAAGTCCTACAAACTCCAAAGCTTGCAATCATTCGCAGAGCAATTGTTCCGTCGCCCTGGAATGCCAGTTCCAAGATGGACGTGCTGGTCGGCTCCCCTAGGTCACTGCTTTTAGATAACCCGGCACCATCGGTCTCGGATGTTTGGAAACTTGAAGAAGTCCTGACCCAGATTGAGGACGAGTATGACTTGGTCATCATCGACACTCCCCCATCGATCAACGCCCTAACCAGAACAGCTTGGGTTGCATCCGATCGTGTGATTTTGGTTACCGAACCGTCTCTGTACTCAGTTATCGCTGCTGATCGTGCCCGTAAGGCAATCGCCGAGATCAGTGCGAAGCTCACCCCGAGACTTCAGCTACTGGGTGTTGTGGTGAACAGGCTTCGCCCGCAGTCCAACGAGCACGAGTACCGCATCAAGGAATTGCGCGAGATGTTTGGCGAACAGCTACTGATGCCGTTCTTCGAAGAACGCGCAGCCATCCAGCAGTCAACTGGTGCCCGACCAATTCACGCCTGGCCAGCCGAAGGTGCACCTGAGATTGCCAAGGGATTCGACTGGCTTCTAGCTGGTGCGGTGTCTGACATTGACCACGGCACTGAGCGACGCGACCGAGTCGGTGTTGTTGGGCGCGCAACCAGAGGTCGCGCAAATCCAATCACTGAGCTAATTCCAACTGAGGAAGAACCGCAATCAAGAGCGGAAGCTAAAAAGAAGCGTTGGTTTAGACGCTAAGAAATCTTGCGAGCTCTACGAGCCGCTAGTTCATCTTGGATGTTGGCCTCTTCGGCAGCAAAGTCAACCAAAGTTGCCTCTACCTCGCGAAGTACTCGACCAACTGCAATTCCAAATACACCCTGGCCCTGGCCCAGTAGGTCAATAACCTCATCCTGCGAAGTGCAGAGGTAAACCCTGGCGCCATCGGACATCAAGGTGGTGTTACTCAGATCGCTCATACCCGCGGCACGAAGCTGCTCCACCGCAAGGCGAATCTGCTGCAGTGATACGCCGGTGTCAAGCAGTCGCTTAACCAGCTTTAGAACCAAGATGTCGCGGAAAGCATAAAGACGCTGTGATCCAGAACCGGTTGCGGTTTGAATGGCAGGTACTACCAAACCGGTGCGGTCCCAGTAGTCCAGCTGACGATAAGAAATTCCTGCTGCCGCTGCAGCGGACGCGCCACGGTAGCCGATGTCCTGCGATGGCAGGCCGTCGGTGAACAGCATTGGGGATTCAATCTCCACTTTGCATTCTCCCTGTGGTCAAGTTCCGTTAAGTCTGCCTTCAACCTGAGGTTTATGGTTTATCCACAGCTCGGCGTGTCGAAACCTAGTTCTCGATGGAGTCGATCGCCTCAGAAATCAAGTGAGAACGAATAGCTCCAAAACGTTCAGCGATTTCGCGGGCGATGTGGGCAGCTCTCGCTGCCGATTCTGGGGCTTTCTTTCGAAGCACAGGCTCGGTTACGCCCGTGATAATTCCAACTTCGCGCTCGGCGGCAGACTTGAGTCCCCTGAGGTGTCTTGGCTGAATTCCAAATTGCTCGAGTCCGACAAGTGCGAATGCGATTTCAACCTCGTGGGAAGAGTGCGGCTGCGCGCCGAACAGACCAAGCTCGGCACCCTCGCGCAAAGCTAGGTCGCTCAGTCCGGTCTCAGCCTTCAGCTGGGCGGTGGAGAAGCGCTGACCCTTGCGAAGCGACCCTGGGTTGGTTGGCGGCAAAAGTGGCTGACGTCCAGCGTCAATCTCATCGAGGTAATCGCGAATCACCTTCAGTGGCAGGTACTGATCGCGCTGCAGGGTCAGGATGATGCGAATGCGCTCAATCTGCAACTCGGAATACTTGCGGTAACCAGAGTCGGTGCGATCAGGAGTGATTAGCCCCTGGTCTTCCAGGAAGCGAAGCTTGGATGGGCTTAGATCAGAGAAGTCAGGCTTGAGCACCCCAAGCACTTGACCGATGGTATAGAGCTTGAGGTGGTCTTGGATTTTCCTTACGGCGTTATCCATAACTACCTGTCCTTTTCTGATGCAAAAAAGGTCATCCGGAATTTGCCAATCAAGACTTCATCGCCGTGGCTGAGGTTCGCAGACTCTACCCTTTGGCCATCAGCATAGGTTCCATTCATGGAGCCCAAATCCGAAACTGAGAATCTGTTACCAGTTCGTAAAAATTCAGCGTGCTTGCGAGAGACGGTTACATCGTCCAGGAAGATGTCCGCATCAGGGTGACGACCAGCGATTGTGACGTCCTGATCGAGTAGGAATCTAGAACCAACACCGGCACCGCGGCGAACAATCAGAAGTGCAGACGCGGCTGGGAGTGCAGAAACGGCGGCTTGTTCTTCCGGAGAAAGGGAATCGGCATCCTGCGGGACAAGGTCTTCCGCGAAGCGAGCGGTCTCATCGCTTGACTGAAATTCCTTCGCCACTTGACCCTCCCTAGAGTCACAATGCTAGGGGATTTACGGCTTACTAGAAACCAAATCTTTAACTTGCTTGACGTAAATAAATCCGGCAAGCCAATACAGTCCAATTCCCCAGTATGCGAAGGCCCAGGACAGCGGCAAGATTATGAATTCGGCCGCTGGCCAAATGTCAGAAAGCAACATCAAAGGCAGTGCGTATAGCAGTGCGAAAGTTCCAGCTTTGCCAAGGAAGTGAACCGGCAGTGGACCGTAGCCGTGAGAAGCCAAAACTGGATAAACAATCAAGAGCATCACGTCTCTTGCGATCACAACGATTGCTACCCAAGCGGGGACGTTTCCATTGATTACCAAGCCGATCAGGCTGGCGAAAATGTAGAGGCGGTCCGCTGCTGGATCTAGCACTCTTCCAAGTTCAGTGATCTGGTTGAAGCGCCTAGCGATTTGACCATCGAGCCAGTCCGAGGCGCCCGCGAATGCGAGAACAAAAAGGGCCCAGAACATGTGGTCATTTAGAAGTAGCCAGAGGAAAACCGGAACCAAGATCAGGCGCAAGATGCTCAGCATGTTAGGAATGCTGCGCAGCTCGTCTTTAAGGCTCATGTGCCAGATTCTAACGCTGGCAAGTGCTAAATCAGGCCAGCACGCCTGAGGACTTCGCTGACATTTTTGTATTCATTGAAGGCGTAGAGGTGGATACCCGGCAGGTCATGTCTGGCCAACTGCTTCACCAGGTCAGCAGCCCAGGCTATGCCGACTTCGCGTCTCTCATCAGCGCCAGCTGCATTAGCCAAAGATCTTGAGAGCTCGACTGGCTCACGCTCCCCCGTCAACTCCAATACGCGGTGCAAACGCTTGTCAGAAATGATTGGCATGATGCCTGGGATGAGCGGAATGGTAATGCCGTTGGCTCTAGCCAGCTCCACAAAATCAAAGTAGTCATCGGCGTAGAAGAACAGCTGCGTAATTGCAAAGTCCGCACCGGCATCTTGCTTGGCCTTTAGCGCAAGCAGGTCCGAGCGCTCCGCACCCGACTCTGGATGGCCATTCGGAAAAGCCGCCACCGCAATTTTCTTGGATGCCTCTAGGCCGCGAATAACTTGGACCAGTTCGCTCGCTGATCGCAGTGAGTCTGCCGGTAACTGGTGTTGCCCCTGAGGAAAGTCGCCGCGAAGAGCTAGGAAATCTGTAATTCCTGCGTCAAAGAATCTCTCCACAATTGCCTGGGCTTCAGATGCTGAGGTTCCGACGCAAGTGAGGTGAGCCAATGGCATGGCCGTGGTTTGCTTACGAATGTAATTGAGAACTTCGATAGACCCACTGGTCTCTGATCCTCCAGCGCCAAAGGTAACCGAGATGAAATTTGGGTTGAGTTTTCCCAATTCATCTATGGCTTCGTAAAGGAGTTCGGCACCATCAGAATCACGCGGCGGATAGACCTCAAAAGAGATTGGAATCGACAAAATGCCTCCGCAGACTTGATTTAGCGGGGCCCCGCATTGAATTGCAATTCTAGATTGACCACCGAGCTACGCCAAATCAATTTGAAACAATCAGCAATCTAACTAACCCCTGATTGTGAGCATGACTCGCCCAAGCATTTTCTTGTGGCCAGAGATACGGGACTGAACCCAAACACTTGATTTAGGCAGCAAGAATTTCACCTGCTCGCAGGCAGCTGTGGCTCTGAGCCTGACCTGGACTCGAGCATGATGAGTCATATTTGGCACTATCAGTGCGGTACAGACAACCCTCTTCACATCAGTACCCAACAAGAGCCTCGCGACAAATTGACGTTGGGTTGGGTTCAACGAGGTTCTACCCCCACTGAATTTAGAAAGCGCGAACGTCTTTCCTGTAAGGACTGAGACTGTGGTTGGCAACGCCTGAACCCTGAGAGCCTGAATCTTCACAAAGCGATCAGACGATGACTCCAGAATGAGGTCGTAGGACCCCAGTGGTATTGATTTGGGAACAACGATGCTTAGCGTGGATGCCGCAGATGCGGAAATAGTCGCGCTATAGGTTCCTATCAAGACCTTGTTGACGCGATCTAGCGAGGAGCCCGTCAGGTGTAAGACCAGGCCTGGTGAACTCGTGTAATTTCCAAGTAGCAAGAAGGTCGGGGTGGATGAACCTGATCCAGATCCAGTGCCACTTGAGCTCGGACTAGTTGAAGACGAGGAGGACGCTGCGCCCGGTGGCGTCTCGTTCAAAACAGGCGATGGTGGTGCCGGAGGTGTTGGTCCTGGGCCGGGATTTGGAATAGAAATCGGGCATGAACTACTGCTGAGGGACGTATTTCCAGATAATGCTCGGAGTTTCGGGGTGGCTATTGATTCAGCGCAATTGAATCCCCAAATCGAAACAAAATCCCAACCGACGTAGGTGTCTTTTACTCTCAACTGCAAGACAGTTGACGTTCCCACTTTGTCAGATGGTGGAATTGTGTAAGAAGAGCTAATGGTGCCAGATCCAAATGCCATAACACCGTCGATAGTGGTTGGTGCTGGTGTGAGCCATCGAGAAATTGACCATTCAGGCGATTGCGAAAGCGCTCCGAAATTGTAGGAGTTATCGATTCGAGAAGTGGATGAGACTCTTGCAACCAGGCCACCAAGAGTTGTGTTCGCTACAACTCGACCAGTGTTCAAGGAATCCTTGATGTCGAGAACACTTGACCGCCCTATAAGTCCGCCAACGTTGCCATCCCTTAGCGTTATAAGACCAGAATTTTCACTTTGCTCGATCGAAACTTTAATTGCCTGCGCTACTAGGCCGCCCCCGGTGTTTCCCCAGAGCGAGACCGCACCTCGATTTGCACTCTGGAAAATGCGCACCTCTTGGGCGTAACCGACTAGCCCCGCGGCTTGAGATCCGGGAACTAGACCCTGTGAAGCGCCACCCACGACTTCTCCGGAATTAACTGAGGAAGATATGGTTACGCTTCCCCCAGTCCCCACCAGACCGCCGGTTTCAATGATTCCATGGACTGCGCCTCGGTTCTCGATATAGTGAAGCGAAGCCTGCTCTGCATACCCAAGAATTCCACCGGTGGACGCGGCCAGATTATTGAACTGAGAATAGATGCGAGCCTCATTAACGCCATTTGAAATGGTGGCAGATTGAGAAACCCACCCAATAAAACCACCGACAAACCCTCGGCCGTCAACCCTGCCCATCACAACCAAGTTCGATGCAGATACAAGCTCTACCACCCCAACCAACCCGCCGACCTTTGTCATACCTGACACAGTCGCCGAGGTGGTGAGATTTGCCAGCACCAAGTTTCCGGTTGACCGGCCAGCCACGGCACCAGTTGAGTATTCGTCGTCGTCAGCTGAAAAGTCGCCCGTTGCTCCCGAGATAACGCCGGAGAGGGCAACGTTTCTAACGACTGCATTATTCAGCCAGGCAAACAATCCTGCCGAAGCCACTGTTTGGGCGGGAAACAACGAGGAGTACATGCCCTCAATGTTCAAATTGGAGATGCTGTGACCTTGGCCGTCAAAGGTGCCTTGAAATCTGTTTATGTTGGCAACGGAGACATACCCGATAGCACGCCGACTGAATGAGCTAGCGCCACTGAGGTTGATGTTTCTCGTTAGCACGTAGTTGCCGCCGGGGCTCTGAGCTTCGCAATCGGTGGTTTCCCAAAGCGATGCCGAGTCACTGATTTGCCATGGGTTGTTTACAGAACCGGCACCTAGGTAGCCTGCTGTGTTCAAGTCGCAAATTGAGTTATTGATAGTGATGGCGGCCGGATTGCTGGCGGCCTTTGCGGGCAAGACACTGAAGTTCATGGCAAGAAGTGCCAGCACCAAGGAAAAAACTAAGCCTCTAAGATTTCGGGTAGCCAAAACGATTGATTGGTTCAGCATTAGGTATCGCCCCTGATCCAAACTTCGCTAAGCCCCGATGCTCGGGTATCCGTAGATACAGAGTAACTTGCAGGTCTGACAATCCCTCGTAAGCGGGGATTGCTTTCAGAATTCTCTAAGCTACCCAGTCGGGCTGGCGGGATTTGAACCCACGACCCCTTGACCCCCAGTCAAGTGCGCTACCAAGCTGCGCTACAGCCCGTTGTCTAACAACTCCTGAAGTCTAGTTGGGCTGGTACTAAGAATCGAAACCTAGGGAACTCAAAGACTTTTGTATCGCAGCTGCCGACGCTAATAACTTCGCGTGCTCTGCCTCAGTCATGGGAACCTCAACCGCTCTTGCAGCCCCAGATCGATTGACAATCATTGGCACCGAGAGGGCAACTCCGGAAACTCCAAGGTAGTTATCCAGCACTGTGCTGACAGAGAGCACTTCGTTCGAGTCATTGATGATTGCCTGGGCAATTGCTGTCGCGGAAAGCCCAATGGCGTAGTTGGTTGCACCTTTACCCGCGATGACCTTGTAGGCGGCGTTCTTTACATCAAGGGCCATTTGCTCGAGTTCCTGATGTGAGATCACCGAGCCGGTATCCAGTTGCCAATCGGAAATCGGCACCGGACCAATGCGGGTCTGACTCCAAAGTGCAAACTCACTATCGCCGTGCTCTCCAACTATGTATGCATGCACCGAGTTACTGGAAACCTTGAATCGCTCCGCGATTGTCCAACGCAGACGTGCGCTGTCAAGAACAGTGCCAGACGCAAGAATTCGATTGGCACGTAGTCCCAGAATCTTCTGTGCCACCACCGCAAGAACGTCACATGGGTTTGTTACCAGCATGAAGATTGCTATTGGAGATTGAGCCAGCAGCTGCGGCAGTAGAGTCTGCAGAATCTTTACGTTGACCTCAGCGAGATCTAGGCGAGTCTGACCTGGCTTCTGCTTGGCCCCAGCTGTGACGATGATTAGGTCGCTGTTTGCGGTCACGGCGATGTCGCTGCCACCGATAATTCTCGATGAACCGGTGAACTGAGTGCCGTGGGCAAGATCCAAAACTTCGGCATCAACCTTTTGGGTGTCGATGTCATACAGCGCGATTTCGCTAGCAACCTCTTTGATCAAGAGTGCATACGCAGTGGCGGTTCCTACTGCACCAGCTCCGATTACGGAAATCTTGGACATTACTTGCCGCGCTTTCTGCGCTCTCTGACTCGAACACCAATCTCGATTGGGCTGCCCTCAAAACCATAGGTCTCGCGTAGCTTACGAATTATGAAGCGGCGGTAACCAGCTTCAATGAAACCAGTTGCAAACAGCACGAACTTCGGTGGACGAGAAGCAGCTTGCGTGCCGAAAAGGATCCTAGGCTGCTTGCCACCGCGAATTGGGTGCGGGGTTGCAGCCTGCAGCTCCTGCAGGAAGGCGTTTAGCTTGCCGGTTGGGATTCTGGTGTCCCAAGACTCAAGTGCCAACTCCAAGGCTGGAACAAGCTTCTCTAGGTGACGACCGGTAAGAGCAGAGAGGTTTACCCTCGGTGCCCAGTCAACATGGGCGAGGTCACGATCGATTTCCTTCTCAAGGTAAATACGACGCTCTTCGTCCAGCAGGTCCCACTTGTTGAAAGCAAGAATCAGGGCACGCCCCGAGTCCAGCCCAAGCTGCACGATGCGGATATCCGCCTCGCTAATTGCCTCTGTCACATCAAATAGCACGACTGCAACCTCGGCACGCTCAAGTGCGGTCGCGGTGCGAAGCGAGGCGTAGAAGTCTGCGCCTTCGACGCGGTGCATCTTGCGTCGAATACCTGCGGTGTCGATGAATCGCCAGATGCGTCCGGCAATCTCAACCTGCTCGTCGATCGGATCGCGAGTGGTTCCAGCAATATCGTTCACAACGGCACGGTTGGTGCCGGTGGCCTTGTTTAGAAGCGATGACTTACCAACGTTTGGACGACCAATCAAAGCTACTCGACGTGGGCCAGAGAACTCATCGGCGGCAATCGCTGACTTTTCTGGAAGCACCTTTAGGGCTGCATCCAAAAGGTCTGCCACTCCCCTACCGTGTAGCGCTGAAACCGGGTAAGGCTCACCCAGACCTAGGCTCCAAAGCGCATGTGCCTCTGGGTCCAGGTGGGCATCGTCAATCTTGTTTGCAACCAGCAGTACTGGCTTGCCGGAGCCGCGAAGCATCTTGACCACGCGCTCATCTGATGCGGTTGGGCCAACTAGGGCATCCACCACGAAAAGAACTGCATCTGCAAGATCAACAGCGATCTCAGCCTGCTCGGCAACCGATGCATCAATTCCAGAGGCGTCGTGCTCCCAACCACCGGTATCCACCAGGGTGATTGCACGACCATTCCACTCGGCCCGGTATGAAACCCGGTCTCGGGTAATGCCTGGCTTGTCCTCAACAACCGCCTCGCGACGTCCCAGAATTCTGTTTACCAAAGCTGACTTACCAACGTTTGGGCGGCCAACAATGGCCAGCACAGGTGGGGATGGGCGGTAACCGTCTTGGTAATCCTCATCCAGCTCAAGCTCTAGAAGCCCAAAGTCTTCCTCGTCCAAGTCATATTGACTTAGCTCCTCGCGCAGAACCTGCGCCTGAGCTTCTGCCAATTCCGGATCAAACTCTTCAGCCATGCTTCACCACCTCTACCAATCTCAATACTTCAGCCACGCTGGATTCAAAATCCAAGTCAGTGGTATCAACTAAATAAACACCTTCGGCCGCAGTCATGAACTCGACAACCTTCGAATCGGAAGCGTCACGGGCCTTGAGGTTCTCAGCGCTCTCGCTGTTTTCTAAACCTCTCCTAGCGAGCCTAACGGCCTCGGAGGCAGTAAGCAATATTCGTAACGCTGCATCCGGGGCAACCACTGTGGTGATATCTCTTCCCTCGACAACGATTCCAGTCTTTGGGCAAACAATTGATCTGGCTCTGGCATCTTCAAGTTGGGCCTTGCGAACCTCAGGAACTCTTGCCACTTCGCTAACCGCCGCGGCGGCTTTCTCAGTTCTGATCTCGTGTGTGACGTCAGCACCTGCGAGCAATACCTTTGGAGAATCAGGATCTAGCGAGATTTCGTAATCAAATGAATCAAGCAACTCTGAGGTGGACTTATCTGGATTAGCAAGCTTGTGAAGGGCGAAGGCTCGGTAACCCGCACCGGTGTCTAGATAACCAAAACCAAGCCTTCTAGCTACCTCTTTTGAAACACTGGATTTACCAGAACCCGCCGGTCCATCGACGGCGAGGACAAACTCAGCCATTAGACCAACCGCCAGCCATTGGAAACTAGTTGCTCACTAAGCCTTGGAGCCACCTCTGGCAAAACCTGCAGTTCAACCAAGCCGATTGGAGCACCTGGAGAGTGTTCAAGATTTAGATCCTCTAGGTTCACGCCAATTTCGCCGATGAAGGTTAGAAGGCTAGCCAGCGCACCTGGTGCATCTTCAATAACTACCGTCACAACCTGGTAATTGGTGCTCTTTCCGCCGTGCTTGCCCGGGATTCGGGCAACGCCCGAATTACCGCCTTGCAAAAGTCCGTGTATTTTTGCCAAGCTGCCAGGCTCATCGATGTTCGCGACCGAATCAGCCAGCTGCTTCAGGTCCTGCTGCAATTGCCCAATCAGTGGCGAAATGGCGCTTGCGTTCTGGGAGATGATCTGAACCCACAGCTCCGGATCGCTAGCCGCAATTCTGGAGGTGTCCCTTAGTCCTTGCCCAGAAAGACCAAGCTGCTCATTTGATCCAAGATTCAACCGATTTGCCAAAAGGGATGCGACCAACTGCGGCAGGTGGGATACCAAAGCCACAGCATCGTCGTGTTCTTGAGCGCTTAGCTCCACTGGCAGCGCACCCAGACGCAAAGCCACATCCCTAATCAGTTCAACCGACTCAGGGCTTGCTTCTTTGGAGGATGTGATGATCCAAGGCCTAGCAAAGAAGAGGTCGGCTCTGGCTGCTCCCGGGCCGCCTTTTTCTCTTCCAGCCATTGGGTGTGAGCCAATGTATCGGTGAGCTTGTTCGGGAAGTTCTCTGGCTACCTCCATAGCAACCTTGCTTTTCACCGATGCCACATCGGTAACGATGGCGGCAGGATGCTTTCTCAACTGCTCTAAAACTAGATCGGCGGTCAGATCCGGCGGAACGCAAACAATCACTAGGTCTGGTTCAGGACCAACCTCTACACCGGCGCCGTATTCGACCGCCAGTCGCAAGTTTGCTTTGGATTGATCTTCCAGGGTTGCGATTACCGATTGCCTGGCCAATGCCAAGCCAAGACTCGTCCCTAAAAGACCAGTCCCAACAATCTTGATTTCTGGGTTTTTCACTGAGCTAGATCAGCCCTAAGTGCGGTGGCTCCGCGCAGGTAGACGTGCTTGATTTCGGAGCGAGAAAGTTTGGTTTCGATGTGCATCATCAGGCGAATGACTCTTGGCATGGAGCCAGCAACTGCCATCTCGACAGAGCACATCAGAGGAACATCCCCAAGACCTAGCTCTCTAGCGGCGAGCGCCGGAAACTCACTAACCAGGTCAGGAGTTGCCGTGAACCAAATCGAGATTAGGTCTGCCAGATCTAGGTTGTTCTCGTGCAGCACCTTGGTAACCAGCTCGGCGGTAGCTTTGAGCAGCTCAGAGCGTTCATCCTGATTAATCTGGATGGCTCCCCTAATTGCGCGAACGGCCATTAGCGCCTCTTTCTGGTTGCTTCTTTCCCGGTGGCAGCTTGCATAAGCGTGCTCACCTCAAGTTTACTCAACTCGCGGAACTGACCAGGCTTGAGATTGCCTAAGCGCATTGGGCCAAAACTCTTTCTGGTTAGTTCTAGGACTGGGAAACCGACCGCTTCCATCATGCGACGAACGACTCGGTTCTTACCCGAGTGCAAAACCAACTCAACCAGTGAGGTCTGCTCATTCTGATCTAGCACTCTGGCGCTATCGGCCTGAGCAAGACCATCCTCTAGCTTTACGCCCTCCTTGAGCTTGCGCATCTCAGCCGCGGTGATCTTGCCGCGCACCTTTGCAACGTAGAGCTTCTCCACACCAAAGGAGGGATGAGCAAGCTCGTTTGCTAGTTCACCATCGTTGGTCATCAAGATCAGACCAGTGGTCTCGGCATCTAGGCGCCCGATGTTGAATACTCGGTCAAAGCCGACAAAGTAATCAGCAAGACAAGGTCTGCCGTTCTCATCCGCCATGGTGGAGACCACACCCTTTGGCTTGTGGAAGGCAAGGTAGATGCGGTCTGGGTCTAACTGCCAAGGCTTACCATCAACCTGAACCTGGTCAGCCTCAGGGAAGATTCGAGTGCCAAGCTCCTTGACGACCTTGCCGTTGACCTTGATGCGACCCTTGACGATCATCTCTTCGACAGCACGGCGAGATGCAACTCCCGCCGCAGCTAAAACTTTTTGTAGGCGTACGCCCTCATTCTCAGTCAATGTCATCCTGTCCCGGCAAATACGGGCTGATGGCCGGTAGTTCCTCGATTGAATTAATGCCGAGCACCTCAAGAAGCAACTCGGTGGAGCCAAACATGGCGGCTCCGGTTTCTGCATCCGTGTAGAGCTCGGTTACGAGCCCTCTGGAGAGCAATGTGCGAACCACGGAATCTACGTTCACACCGCGAATTGAAGAAACTTGCCCACGGGAAATCGGCTGACGGTAGGCAATCACCGCAAGAGTCTCAAGGGCTGCCTGGGAAAGCTTTGCTGGATTCTCATTGGCAACCAAGAGCTTTACTGCCCAATCGTGCTGCGGCCTTACGTAAAGTCGCCAACCCCCACCAACCTCACGCAGTTCAAAACCGCGCCCTAGGCCATCGTTTGCGCTTTCATACTCTGAAACTAGACCCTCAAGCTCTTGCTTCACCTGAGCAATTGGCACCTCTAGCGCACCGGCTAGGGTAACCAGGTTCAACGGAGTCTCGGCGACAGTCAAAATTGCCTCGAGAGCGGCCCTAAGTGCGAAATCAGTCGCCATAGTCAGCCCCTAACATCCCTAGTGAATCCATTGCAAAGGTCTTATCTTCCCAGACCACAGTGAAATCCGCGAATGGGTCGCTTTGTTGAAAAGATGCCGCCCCTACTCGATAGAGCTCCAAAATCCCCAAGAAGCGGGCAACCAGCTCAGACCTATCGGCACAATCGGCAATTAGTTCACGGAAGGTTAGGCTGCCGGCTTTGCGTAAGCGCTCCACCATGATCCGAGCCTGCTCGCGAATAGAAACTCTGGGAGCATGAAGATGGGTTAGGCCAACACCCGGTATCTCTCGTGGAGCAAAAGCCAGTTGGGCGATCTGCGCGAAGTCCTGCAGCGAGGTTTCCCACTGCAGCTGAGGGCGAGAATTTCTAAATCGCTCCTCTAATCTGACTTCTCTTGGAATGCGGCTGGACTCGAGCTCCAGAGCGGTCCCGAACCAGCTGGCGATCTCTTTGAAAGCTCGGTACTGCAAAAGCTTGGCGAACAGAATGTCTCTGGCTTCCAAAAGTGCAATGTCTTCGGCATCCACAACTTCGCCCTGCGGCAGAAGCGATGCAATCTTGAGATCCAATAGCGTTGCCGCCACAACCAAGAACTCCGATGCGCTCTCGATGCCGGCCTGCTCGTCTAGTTGTTTCACATACTGAATAAAGTCATCGGTGACTTTGGCTAGGGCGATTGTGGTGATGTCCAGCTCGTGCTTGCCAATAAGGCGCAGCAAAAGGTCAAATGGACCATCGAAGTTTGTGAGTTGTAGCTGGAAATCTATTTCAGAGTCAAGCTGAACAGCCACGGCTCACCAGCTCCCTTGCTACCCGGCGGTAAGCCTCGGCGGCATCTGAGCTAGGTGCGAAATCAGTAATTGGCTTGCGAGCAACGGTGGCATCTGGGAATTTCACGGTGCGTCCGATTGCGGTCTGGAACACCTTGCCGTCAAAAGCCTCTTGCAGGCGCTCAAGCACCTCGCGTGAGTGCAACGTTCTGGCATCGTGCATGGTTGGAATCAATCCATCAAGCTGCAGAGTCGGGTTAGTTCTAGCCTTGACCTTCTCAATGGTCTGAACCAATAGGGCAACACCGCGAAGTGCGAAGAACTCGGTAGCCATCGGGATCAATACACCGTGGGCTGCAGTAAGTGCATTGACGGTCAAAAGACCAAGTGATGGCTGGCAGTCGATAAAGATGACGTCGTATTCGTCTTTGACCTTGTGCAAGATGCCATCCAGCACTCGCTCGCGACCCATCTCGGTCACTAGGTTCATCTCAGCGGCCGAGAGGTCGATGTTGGCAGGGATGACGTCCAGGTTAGGAATCGAGGTCTTTTGGATTGCCTCGTGAGGATCCATGGTGACGTTCATCATCAGGTCGTAGATAGTTGGAGCGTCCTGGTAGTCAGCGTCTAGGTTGACCGAAAGCGCGCCCTGTGGGTCAAAGTCAACCACGAGGATTTTGCGACCGTAGTCTGCAAGGGACGCGGCTAGGTTGATGGTCGTAGTGGTCTTACCTACGCCACCTTTTTGATTGCACATTGCAATTATGCGTGCCGGACCGTGCTCTTTGAGCTTGGCCGGAACTGGGAATTCCTTCTTAGAGAGATTCACCGGTGCCTCCAACTTTTTCTGCCACTAGCCTACCGCCGTGCACGAGGGTGAGAAGACGCATAAACCTCGCGCAATGTATCAATTGTGACAAGGGTGTAAATCTGTGTTGTGGCCACCGATGCGTGCCCCAAGAGCTCCTGCACCACTCGAACATCCGCTCCGCCTTCGATCAGGTGGGTCGCAAAGGAGTGCCTGAGCGAGTGCGGTGAGACCTTCAGGCCGCAGGCCTCGCCAGCACTTTGAATAATCTCCCAGATGCTCTGACGCGAGAGCCTAGAACCTCGTTGATTTAGAAAGAGCGCCGGTCCCCCAGCTTTGGCTGCTAGCAGCGGTCTCGAGCGCACCAGATAGGCGTCAATGGCTCGCTGGGCAAATGATCCAACCGGCACCAAGCGCTCCTTGGAGCCCTTGCCGCGAATTCTGACCCAACCACCCTCGACCATTTCGTCCAAATCCAACTGCGCTACCTCGCTGACTCGACAGCCAGAGGAATACATCAGCTCTAAAATCGCCCGATTACGCAGTCGCAAGACGTCAGCGGTCTCGTCATCAGGTTCCGGTCCGGATGCTGCCAAAAGCGACATCACCTGTGCCTGCGATAGCGCCTTAGGCAATCGCTTAGGAAGCTTCGGGCTCTTCACCTGCTGACTGGGATCATCGGTTCGGAGGTTTTCCAGCAGCAAATACTTCTGGTAGCCACGAACTGCAGCCAGGATTCTTGCTGAAGACGCTGCCTTCAGCTGTTGCGAGTTCAACCACAACAGAAAATCTCCCAGCTGAGCACGAGTTATGGACAGCTCGGACAAACCGCTGTCATTCAAAAAGTCGCGGTACTTCGACAGGTCTGCCTTGTATGCGCTGAGGGTGTTCTTACTAAGGCCTCGCTCGATGGCAAGGTGCCGCAGGTAAGAATCCAGCGGCGAAGTCATTTATGCCTCGTCAAATAGTTTTTGCTGCTTTTGGCGCTCGAGAGCTGCCTGCACCAAGCCGTGGAACATTGGGT
This sequence comes from uncultured Aquiluna sp., assembly GCA_964560155.1. Lineage (GTDB taxonomy): Bacteria > Actinomycetota > Actinomycetes > Actinomycetales > Microbacteriaceae > Aquiluna. The sequence continues at coordinate 7,400 of CAZLKR010000008.1, read as the reverse complement.
TTGGCTTGGTTGGACGGGACTTGAATTCTGGGTGTGCTTGGGTAGAGACGTAGTAGGGGTGAACCGACTTTGGCAGCTCCACATACTCAACCAACTGGCCATCTGGGCTGGTGCCCGAGAACACCAAACCAGCCGCAGCAATCTGCTCGCGGTAGCTGTTGTTTACCTCGTAGCGGTGACGGTGGCGTTCGGTAGCAGTTAGAGATCCATAAACCTTGGCAACCTGCGAACCTTCTTGCAATTTGGCTTCGTAAAGACCTAGTCGCATCGTGCCACCCATGTCCCCGGCAGCTAGCACATCGACCTGCTCTGCCATGGTGGCAATCACTGGGTGAGGTGCACCAGGCTCAAACTCGCTCGAGGTAGCACCCTGGATGCCGGCAACGTTTCTTGCATATTCAATAACCATGCACTGCAGACCTAGGCACAGCCCAAGGGTCGGGATCAGATTCTCTCTTGCAAAGCGCAGCGCTCCAAGCTTTCCTTCGATGCCGCGAATACCAAAACCACCCGGGATGCAGATTGCATCTAGGTCGCTAAGGAGCTCGCGAGCGCTGGCTTCGGTCTCACAATCATCGGACTTGATCCAGCGAACGTTTACCTTGGTCGACTCCGCAAAGCCTCCGGCACGCAGCGCCTCAGTGACCGAGAGGTAAGCGTCTGGCAGGTCGATGTACTTACCCACCAAGCCAATCGTGACCTCGTGCTTTGGTTCGTGCACAGCAGCCAACACCGGAGACCAGTTGGTCCAGTCCACATCCTTAGCCTCAAGACCAAGGCTTCGAATGATGTAGCTGTCTAGCCCCTCGGAGTGAAGCACCTTAGGAATGTCGTAGATCGACGAGGCATCCGCTGCCGTGACTACCGCTTCGCGGTCAACGTCACACATGTTTGCAATCTTGTTCTTGATGCCCTCTGGCAAGTCTCTGTCGGAACGGCAGACAATCGCATCAGGTGCAATACCCAGTGAGCGCAGCATCGCTACCGAGTGCTGGGTTGGCTTGGTCTTCAACTCCCCCGAAGGCTTTAGGTATGGAACCAAAGTCACGTGTACAAAGAACACATTGTCGCGCCCGATGTCACGACGAACCTGGCGGGCAGCTTCCATAAATGGCTGAGATTCGATATCTCCAACCGTGCCACCGATCTCGGTGATGATTACATCTGGAATTGGCTCAAGGTTGGCTTGCAGGCGCATCCTGCGCTTGATTTCATCGGTGATGTGCGGAATCACCTGAACGGTGTCACCTAGGTACTCTCCGCGGCGCTCCTTGGCGATAACGGTTGAGTAGGCCTGGCCGGTGGTCACATTGGCTGCGGCATTGAGATTGATGTCTAGGAAACGCTCATAGTGACCGATGTCTAGGTCGGTTTCAGCGCCATCGTCGGTTACGAAGACCTCACCGTGCTGGAACGGATTCATGGTTCCCGGGTCAACGTTTAGATAGGGGTCAAGCTTTTGCATTACCACCCGCAATCCCCTGGCGGTCAATAGGTTACCCAGCGATGCTGCGGTCAAACCTTTGCCTAGTGAAGACGCAACGCCACCGGTTACGAAGATGTGTGAGGGGATTCCAGAGCTCTTAGCCATGGAACTTCAATTTATCAGTTCATTCCGCTCAAATAGCCGCTGACACGAAAGTTGCTAGTGAGAATTCAAAAGTTCTTGTGCGTGCTGCAGTGCAACTTCAGAATCTGGGTTGCCTGAAAGCATGCGTGCCAGCTCTCGGCGCCTTTGATCCGGGGACAGTAGCTGCACTGAAGACTTGGTGATCTCTCCCGAAACTTCCTTGGCGACTTGAATCTGCTGGTGAGCGAAGGCAGCAACCTGAGGCAAGTGCGTTACAACAATTACCTGAGTCTTTTCGCTTAGCCTTCTAAGTCTTCTACCGAGCTCAACTGCAGCCTGACCGCCAACTCCGGCATCAACCTCATCAAAAATCATGGTTGGCATCGGGTGGTCACCGGCCAGCACCAACTCAATCGCCAACATAATGCGAGAAAGCTCACCGCCCGATGCGCCCTTGCCCAGTGGCCTAGGTTCACTTCCGGCGTTCGCCAACAAGAATTCGACACGATCGTTTCCGCTTGCCTCAAACTCGCCAAGCTGTGACACGTTGACACTAAAGCTGTTTCCCTGCATCGCAAGGTCCGCTAGCTCTGCGGCCACTCGACCGGCTAGTCGTCCGGCGGCTTCAGATCTTGCATTACTCAACTGCGAAGCCGCCAACGACAACTGCGAGAGAGTCGCCTCCAACTGCATCTCAAGACGTTCTAGTTGTTCATCTGAGCTATCAAGATCAATTAGCTCCGCCTGCCAGGTGGGGACGGACTGGATGATTTGATCGACGTCTGCACCGAGCCTGCGCTCGAGTTGGACTAGGGCAGCCTTTCTTTGCTGCAACTGCTCCAATTGGGCCGGGTCCGCTTCTAGGTCAATCAGGAATGATGCAAGGGTTGCCGAAACCTCAGATGCGTTAGCGGTGACCTCGCGCAATCGCGTGCCAAGCTCGCGAAGTTCGGGATCGCTGGAATTCTCCAGCGCTCTTGCTGCAATTCCAAGCAGCTCAAGCCCGGATGGTTCTGCTTCCGCTAGAGCATCGTGCGCGGTTGCGGCACTGATTCGAAGCGCCTCGACATTGGCCAAACGATTGATGCGCTCTTCGATATCCTGCAGTTCCCCTGGTTGAGGCGCTAGCTTCTCAATCTCGATTAGTAGCTCGCGAAGTTCGCTGACCCTGCGCTGGTCTGAGGAAGCTGCGGATTGCAGACGTTCCAATCTCGCCTGAACATCCTTGAAGGCTTGGAAGCTTAGCGAGTAGGCGCTCTTGGCGCTCCGAACAGCCTCGCCGCCAAATTCGTCCAGTGCATCTCTTTGAGCTCCCAGTGAGCGCAAGCGAAGCTGGTCAGACTGACCGTGCACCGTGACAAGCTTCGACGCTAGTTCCGCAAGGGCTCCAGCAGGAGTCTGGGCGCCGCCCAGAGCTGCTCGTGATCGACCATCGGATGTAACGGTGCGATTCACGATCAAAGTATTTGACTCGACCTCACCACCAAGTTCTTCCACAGAGGTGATTAGCTCCGGGTCGGTAATCCGCCAGGTTCCTTCGACAAACAACTGCGACTGCCCGGTTCTCACCGCACTTGAATCAGCGCGACCTCCAAGCAAAAGGCTGAGGGCATTTAGCACCATGGTTTTTCCCGCGCCGGTCTCACCAGTGAGGGCAGTAAATCCAGGCTGAAGTTCTAGCTGAGCTGACTCAATTACACCAAGATTCCGGATTCCAATTGCTTCAATCACTTCTCGCTGTCTGGACCTCTCCAGCCGGTAACCGGCAGCGAGAACTTCTTCACGATTCGATCCGCGAAAGGCTCATCTTCTAAAACCACCATTGGGACTGGCTCACTGCTCTGACGTACCTCTACGCGAGAACCTGGCGACAGGTCAAATGTCCTTCGGCCATCGCACCAAAGCACTCCCGCACCGGAACTGCGGCGCAGCACCTCAATGGCGAGATGTGTCTGAGGGCCAACCACAAGCGGCCTTGCAAAAAGGGCATGTGCGCTAAGTGGAATCATCATTAGCGCTTCAACGTTTGGCCAAATCACCGGACCACCAGCACTAAATGCATACGCAGTTGATCCAGTCGGGGTGGCAACCAAGACGCCATCGCAACCAAAGGAGGAGACCGGACGAGAATCGACCTCAATCACAACCTCGAGCATGCGCTCACGAGCGCTTTTCTCGACTGTGACTTCATTCAAAGCCCAGGAGCGGTAAGTTTCGTTGCCCTGATTGGTGACTACAACTTCAACTGCAAGTCGGTCACGAACCTGGTATCGCTTTGAGACGACAATGTCCAAAGCTGAAATGAGGCTTCCACTTTCAGCCTCCGCCATAAAACCAACGTGACCCGCGTTTATACCAAGGATTGGGGCTTTGGTTCCGCGCAGCAGTTCGGCAGCGCGAAGAATGCTGCCGTCTCCGCCCAGGACGACCGCCAGCTCTACTTCGGATCCGTCGTAACTTAGGACTCCACTTGGAATAGCTACCCCGAGCTTTGTCAGGGAGTCAATGTGCTCCTGTTCGAGCAGGACGGTGATGGAATTCTGCGCCAGGTGATTGCAAGCGCGGAGCACTAACTCAGCCTTGTCTAAGTACTGAGGGCTGGAAACCAGCAACACCTTGCGACTCATCGTTCCCTCTTGGCGAGTTGAGAAATCTCCTCAGACCATTGTTGCCGATTATCGACACCTGTGGGGCTTATCCACAATAAGTATTCGGTATTGCCGTGGGTGCCTTTGATCGTGGATTCGATCAGGCCGGAGATTTCATAACCCAACTTGGCCACGCAGTCGACTACCTGCTCCAGGGCTCTGCGGCGATCTCTCCAGTCGGTCACGATGCCGGAAGCATTCAAAGAGTGCTTTCCGACTTCGAACTGAGGCTTGACCAAAAGCACCATCTGGGCCTTAGGTGCCAAAGCAGCCAGCTGCTCTAGGACCAAGGTAAGCGAGATAAAGCTCAAATCAGCCACCACGTGTGCAAAGTCAAATTGTCTTCCAGTGAGCTCGGTGAGCTTTGCCACCGTAAGGTCTCGGAGATTGCAGCCCTCGAGGCTGACAACTCGGTCATCACCTCTAAGCAGATCCACCAGCTGGTCATGTCCGACATCTACTGCCACTACTCCAGTCGCCCCTCTTTCGAGTAGGACCTGAGTAAAGCCTCCGGTCGATGCACCGGCATCCAGGCACCAGCCTGAGATTGGCATGTTGAACTCGCGAAGCGCATCATCCAGCTTCTGCCCCGCCCTGGAGACAAAGTCGGGCCCTTGGGTCAACGAGAGTTCGTCTGTGACCACAATCTTCTGAGCCGGCTTAGTTGCCACTTTGCCGTTCACCAGCACTCTTGACTGGTCGATTAATTGAGCTGCGTGAGATCGCGAGCGAGCGATTGACCGAATAACCAACTCGATGTCTAAGCGTTCACTCACTGGCTTACTAGCTTCTCGAGCTCGTTCACTATCTGCTGCAAACGCTCAAGCTGAGCCTGTGGCTCAAGCTCGTCAATGCCGGTTAGCAGCTGTTCGATATCCATCAAAGTCCTATTCGTAAAGTGCGGCTTCGACATCAAGGCCATAGATCGGAGTTCCGCAGTTCCAGATTAGCGAGCAGGCTGCTCGCAGTGCCTCTAGAGACCTTGGTTCACCCTCGGTTACCAAAACCTTGCTGCCAATTAGTTCAACCTCGGTGCGACCAAGTTTTACTCCCCGTTTGGTCGTCTTCACAGTCGGGTATGGCTCAAACAGCTGGCGCAAATCTTCCAAAATGTAGGTCGGGCGATCCTCAGGACGGGCACCAATCAAGTCTTTTCTTGAGGCAATTCCCGTCAATACACAGGCGGTATCAATACCAAAACCAACGCCGCCGCGAATGTCAGTATCGAGGCGATCGCCAATCATTAGTGGACGCGAAATGTTCAATTGCGAAACAGCAGATTCAAAGATTGGCCTAAATGGCTTGCCGGCGAAATCCGGAAGTATTCCAACAGCGGTATGAACAGCTGAGACCAAAGTTCCATTGCCGGGGGCAATTCCACCCTCTCGGGGAATAGTCCAGTCCTGGTTGGTTGCAAGCCAAATAGCGCCGCCTTGGATTGCGAAGGCTGCCTCTGCCAGGTGTTTCCACCCAACATCTGGACTGAATCCCTGGATCACCGCTGCCGGCTTGTCTGAAGCAGAGTGAACTAACTCGAAGCCAACGGCCTCAACCTCTGACGTGAGACCCTCTCCCCCAACAACCAAGACCTTGGAGCCAGGTGGGATTCGCTCTTGAAGCATTTTGACGGCTGCCCTCGCGGAGCCAACTACTTCATCCGGCTGCACCTTGAGCCCGAAACCCTCTAGCTGTGAAGCGATGGTCTCTGGTTTTCTGGACGCATTGTTGGTTACATAACCGATCTTGAGACCCTGGCTCTGAGCCAAGTTGATGCTTTCGACAGCGTGCGCGACTGCCTTAGAGCCGAGGTATACAACCCCGTCCAAATCAAGCAGCAGTGAGTCGTAGCCATCAACCAGTCTTGCCACGGTTTCCCCTTGGCTTGAAGTCCTTACCGGAGGTCTGCGATCTGCCACCAAACTTCTTTGGACCGCCGTCCTTCACCCAAGGCTTCTTCTCGCCATCGCGGGCTGGGAACTTACGCTCACCATCTCGAGCCGGACGAGGTCGATCGCGATCTGCGCCTGCTGGGCGTTCACGCTTGTCTCCATCGCGGGCAGGACGTTCACGCCTGTCGCCATCGCGAGCAGGGCGAGGTCGGTCTGACCCGCCTGGACGTTCGCGTCTTTCGCCATCACGCGGAGTGAATTTTCGCTCAGGCTTCTTGGTGCGATCAAACTCTTCGCTGGTAGGGATGTGAATCTCTTCTACTAGTTCAAACAATTCACCGTCTTGGTTAGCAAGGGCGTGGTCAGCGCGGTCAGCCAGCGTGTCCCACTCAGCGCCATCCTGGCCGAGCTCACGCAATACCTCCGCATAGCTGCGGAACAGAAGTGGCGATTGTGGGTAGACGGTCTTTGGAGTCAATTCCGCGATCTCAAGTTCTTGCTTTGCCTCTTTGACCTGACCCATGTCCAACCTCGCGCCGGAAAGTGCGATGGCTAAGTTGATGCGAATTCCGACCGCAAGCTTGCTGCGATCCACACCAGAGACAGCCTCTAGGGCGCGCTCGGGTCTACCCATGCCGCGCTCAGAGTCAACGATCAATGGAAGCTGATCGTTAGACGCGGTGAGTCTGCGGTGGGTAAGCAACTCGCGCAATGCGAGTGCGAAATCTGATGTTTTATAGGCAGTAATGCCAAGTGTTTCGTGGACGATGGCCAAGCGGCCGGCTCTGCGAGAAGCTGCCAGAGCGTGCTTGTGAGCTAGTTCAGCATCTGAATCAATCAGAAGTGAAACCATGGCTAGGTGCCTAGCGACCATCTCGGCATTCTCAGCGGTGAGGGTCTTGAGTTGAACCCTTGCACCCATGTCCAGATCCTCAGGAGTGATCTCGGAGGGGATCAAAGGAGACTTTTCGACGTCCTTGGTGCGCTCAACGCGCTGTTGCCAAACCGGGCGATCGCCTTCCTGGCGAACACCACGACCCGAAGGGCCTTCTTTGTCGGCCTGAGGCCTTGGTCTTCTGGATTCCATTTGTCTTCCTTGAAGATAGCTTAAATAGAAAAGGCCACCCCATAAGGAGTGGCCATTTCTAAAGTAAGTCCGGCGGTGTCCTACTCTCCCACAAGGTCCCCCTTGCAGTACCATCGGCGCTGAGAGTCTTAGCTTCCGGGTTCGGAATGTGACCGGGCGTTTCCCTCTCGCTATGGCCGCCGAAACACTATTGAGTTATGTGAATC
>CAZLKR010000007.1:48606-52572 GCA_964560155.1 uncultured Aquiluna sp. | reverse complement strand
GTTATCGAAGGGCTAGATTATGAGAGGTTCACATTGAACACCTCTTACACCAGAGCACTTGCTCTGCCTGAGCTGAATTATCTGCTCAACGAGGCGATCTTCGGTGATCCAATGATCAGACTAGAGGCGTAACTTGAGCGACTATCGCGACCCAACCGAAAACCCAAGGTCTAGAGAGTACAAAGGACCTAGGGCCAAGCTAAGTGATCTCTTGCCATACCTGGTCGATCACAAAAAAGCGCTCGTCATTGCCCTGGTGCTTTCGATCTTCACCTCACTTTTGTCTCTGGGACAACCGCTTCTGATGGGTCAGGTGATCTCTGCCGTTGAGCAGGGTAAAGAATTCGCCAACCTTGCAATCGGCATTGTTGTGCTGCTAGTAAGCGCTGCGCTAATAAATGGCTTCCAGTTTTACTTGCTCTACCGCACCGGTGAGGGCGTCGTGCTTGGCACCCGCAAGAAGCTGGTCTCAAGACTGCTTCGACTTCCAATCAAAGAGTATGACCGTCGTCGTATTGGTGACCTAGTCTCTCGAGTTGGTGCAGATTCGACTCTTCTAAAGTCAGTCCTAACCCAGGGTCTAGTTGACGCGGTTGGCGGCATGCTGCAGTTCTTTGGTGCGATTATCGTGATGGCGTTTATTGACCCAATTTTGCTTGGTTCAACTCTGCTGGTTGTTTTTGTTGCGGTGGCCGCCATTGCAATGACCGGACGCAAGCTCAGAAGCGCAACCACCAAGGCTCAGCAAAAAGTTGGCGCGATGAGCGCTTCGGTCGAGCGTGCGCTTGGAGCAATTCGCACCATTCGTGCAGCGCGTGCAGAGACTCGTGAGGCACTAGCCATCGACAAGGACGCCATTGCCGCCTATGACCAGGGCGTAAAGATTGCCAAGCTAAGTGCGATCGTTGCGCCAATTGCCCAGATCGCATTCAACACCGCTTTCATCGTGGTGCTTGGTCTGGGAGGCCTTCGAGTCGCCACCGGCGAGACTTCGATTTCTAACCTGGTCACCTTCGTAATCTTGCTGTTCTTTATGGTGGGACCGCTGATCTCCGCATTCGGTGCTTACTCCTCCGTGATGAGCGCACTTGGTGCTTTGGCTCGCATTCAAGAGATCATGGTCATCGACGAAGAGGTCCAGGGCGAAGGAAATCTAAATCGTCAGGGCGAGAACGCAGTTGAATTCTCGAATATTTCTTTCAACTACGAACCTGCTGAGGGCGAAGAGCCAAAGCCCATCTTGGAGGGTGTCTCATTCCAGATTCCACGTGGCCACAGAGTTGCCCTGGTTGGCCCATCGGGTGCTGGTAAATCGACCATCTTCTCCTTGATCGAGAGGTTCTACGAGCCAACCGCAGGAGAGATTTTGCTCGATGGCCAGAAGGTCAAGGACATCTCGCTGGATACGCTGCGTGCTCAAATCGGCTATGTAGAGCAAGATGCCCCGGTGCTTGCGGGATCGATTCGCGAAAACCTGCTACTTGGTCGTGCTGAGGCAAACGATGATGACCTGCGTGAGGTTTTAGACATGGTGAATCTCACCGAGGTGCTGAACCGTGATGCCAATGGTCTCGATGCTGAGGTTGGAGAAAATGGCATCATGCTCTCCGGAGGTGAACGTCAGAGATTGGCAATTGCCAGAGCACTGCTGGCTGCTCCACCGATCCTGCTGCTGGATGAGTCCACCAGCGCACTCGATGGACCAAACGAGCAGCGCATGCGTGAGGCAATCGATGCGGTTGCCAAAAACCGCACATTGATTGTGATTGCTCACCGACTCTCAACCGTGGTGGACAGCGATCAAATCATCGTGCTTGAACGAGGCAAAGTAGTTGGTTCCGGGACACACTCCGAGCTTGTGAAATCCACCCCGCTATACGCTGAGCTAGCCAAACACCAACTGCTGGTCTAGTTGTAGAGTTGGGGCATGAGTGCTGCCCCAGGCCAGTCCTCGGCAACGCAACGTAGCTTTGCACTAGAGCTCGATGCCGCCGACCCGCTGGCACATTACAAAGATCAATTCGTCATTACCGACCCAAACCTTTGCTACCTGGATGGCAACTCCCTAGGGCGACTTCCAAAGAAGACAGTTGAGTCAATCAACCACTTCCTAGTTGAAGAGTGGGGAACCGAGCTGGTCGATGGCTGGAGCCACTGGATTGACCAGGCCCAGCCTGCCGGCAACCTGCTTGCTAAGAGTGTGCTTGGCACCACCGATGGACAAACCTTGGTTTGCGACACCACCAGTGTGAATTTCTACCAACTCTGCATGGCGGCTCTGAAAGCCAGACCTGGTCGCAAGACGGTCATTATCGATTCCGCAAACTTCCCCACAGACCGCTACATCCTGGCTGGCATAGCCGAGCAGTTTGGACTAAATCTCATCACGCTCAACAATGACGGCATGGGTGGTCCAGGAGCAGTAAACGTAGACCACGATTGCGAACTGATCAGCCCAGAAGAGCTTGAGAAGCACCTCAGCGATGATGTTGCGTTCGTAACGCTACAGGCCATCCAGTACCGCTCTGGTGGCCGCCCAGACCTAAAGGGGATCACGGATGTTGCCCGCAAATACGGGGCTTTGGTGATTTGGGACTGTTCTCACGCTGCCGGCGCTATTGACCTGCAATTTGATGCCAACGGAGTCGACCTTGCGGTTGGTTGCACCTACAAATACGGCAACTCTGGCCCCGGCTCACCGGCTTGGATGTTTATCCGCAAGTCACTGCAGGACGAGCTTCAAATTCCAATCCAAGGCTGGTTCTCCAACGAGCAGCAGTTTGCGATGGGTCCGTTCTACGAGAAGGCCAAGGGCATTCGAGGATTCCAGATCGCAAGCCCGAGCATCATCGGCATTCGAGGTGTCGAAGTGGCGTTCGAGATGATTGCAGAAGCTGGCATCAAGCAAATTGAGGCTAAAGCTGCCAAGGGCACCAATCTGATGATTGACCTCTTCGACGCCTGGTTAGCGCCATTAGGTTTCACACTTGGGACTCCGCGCGAAGCCAACAGACGTGGTGGGCACATCATCGTGATTCATAAAGACGCCAAGCAGATTGCGGTTGCGCTGAGGAAACTCAAGAACGTGATTCCGGACTATCGCGAACCGGGTGCGATTCGACTTGCCATCTCACCACTTGCCACCAGCTACGCCGAGGTCTACGACGGGTTCGAAAGACTTCGCGATCTAGTCGCAAGCGAAGACTACAAAACTGTTCAGCTAGATGGGAACCGCGTCACATGACCCACGATAAGCACGTCACCTACATCTCATACCTCAAGGTGGATGAGCTGCTAACCCTTCAGCAGCCACTGAGCGATGGCCCAGAGCACGATGAGCTGCTTTTCATCACCATCCACCAGGTCTATGAGCTGTGGTTCAAGCAAATCCTTCACGAGGTTGCTGCCGCACAGAAATCTTTGGAGGCCGGGGACACCCACCGCTCGCTTGGGCTGTTGGGACGAGTAAGAACCATCATGAAGACTTGCGTCTCGCAGTTGGACATCCTGGAAACGATGACTCCGCTGCAGTTCAACTCCTTCCGGGCAAGACTCACTAGCGCATCTGGCTTCCAGTCGGCACAGTTCCGCGAACTAGAGGCTGTCCTAGGGCGTCGCGATCAGGCCGGTGCAAATGCCGACAAGGGCAGCGGAATGGGCATGGCCGAGCACTTGATTCCAGGTTCTGAAGCGAGGGCAAGAGTGGAATCTGCCATGCTTCGTCCATCGCTATGGGATTCAGCCCTGCACTACTTCGATTCCAGAATGCCAATGCCGAAAGATGTCCTTGACCGAGATGTTTCCAAATCCTGGGAGCCTCACGAAGGCGTACAGAAAGTTTTGATTGAGCTTCACAAATCCGACCCAGAGGCTTCGATGGTTGCTGAGTCGCTGGTGGACTTTGATGAGGGCCTACAAGAGTGGCGCTATCGTCACGTCAAGATGGTGGAGCGCACCATTGGACGG
>CAZLKR010000007.1:0-48596 GCA_964560155.1 uncultured Aquiluna sp. | reverse complement strand
CGAAGTGACCTTCACCTTCAGCGAAGACCCGGGCGGCTTTACCGATGGCGATGTAGTTTACTATGACCAATCCGTAACTGGTGGCTATACAAAGACTTTCCCAACTACCGGCCCAATCGTAACCGTTGCGGCTGTTGTCAATGGCGGGTCAAGCGGTGCTGGATATCTTGCAAGCACGCTTTTCAATCCGGTTTTCCCAGACCTCTGGGCAATTCGCTCTCAGTTCTGAGCAGCTAAAACAACGTTCTTTAGCAGCATGGCCCTTGTCATGGGTCCAACTCCACCTGGGTTAGGCGATAGCCAACCGGCAACCTCTGCTACTCGAGGATCAACATCTCCAGTCAGTCCAGCTGATGTTCTGGTGATGCCGACATCCAAAACTGCGGCCCCCGGCTTGATCCAGTCTGGCTGAACAAAGTGAGGCTTACCCAGCGCTGCAACCACAATGTCCGCTCTGCGAACAGCGGAGGCGATGTCCTGGCTGGCGCTGTGGAGGACATTGACGCTGGAATCGATGCCCTTACGAGTCATGAGTAGCGAAAGTGGTCTACCGACAGTGAGTCCTCGCCCAATGATTGCGACCTCGGCCCCTGCGGTTGGCACTTGGTAGCGCTTGAGTAACTCTACGATGCCGTTTGGAGTGCAGGGCAGAGGTGATTTCATCTCACCAGCAACGTTCATCACCAGGCGGCCAAGGTTTATCGGGTGCAAGCCATCAGCATCTTTAGCTGGATCCATCAGCTCCAGAATTGCGTTTGAGTCGATACCGCCAGGAAGTGGAAGCTGAACGATGTATCCGGTTACGTCCTTGGCGTCATTGAGATCTTTGACCGCCGCTTTGATGTCATTGAAGCTGGCAGAGGTCGGGAGCTCAATTCGAATCGAGTTGATACCAACCTCGGCACAGTCGCGGTGCTTGCCGTTTACATAGCTGTGTGACCCTGGGTCATCGCCCACTAAGAGGGTTCCAAGGCCAGGCTTGATGCCTTCTTGGTGAAGCTTGGCTACCTCGGCTGCGAGTTCGACTTTGATTGCCTTGGCGGTAGCCAGGCCATCCAGCACGATCGCAGTCAAAGAATTACCAGTTCTCTAGATTTGAGTAAAGCGGGATGTTCTCGGTCAGCTTGTGAACTCGCGCACGCAGTGCGGCTAGGTCTGCACCTGGTTTTAGTGCGTTGGCAATAATGTCTGCGACCTCGGTGAACTCGCTCGCTCCAAAGCCACGAGTCGCCAATGCTGGGGTTCCGATACGAATACCGGAGGTAACCATCGGTGGGCGTGGGTCAAAAGGAACCGAGTTCTTGTTCACGGTGATGCCGGCCTCGTGCAGAATGTCTTCCGCATCCTGACCGGTGATTGGAGCGTTGCGAAGATCAACCAACACCAGGTGAACGTCGGTTCCACCGGTTAGTACCGATACGCCTGCGGCAACCACGTCTGGCTGAGTCAATCGCTCCGCGATGATCTGAGCACCCTCGATGGTGCGCTTCTGACGCTCGATAAAGTCTGGCTGCATCGCTGCTTTGTAGGCGACTGCCTTGGCAGCAATCACGTGCATTAGCGGTCCACCCTGTTGACCAGGGAACACCGCAGAGTCAATCTTCTTGGCAAGCTCCTGCTTGCACAGAATCATTCCAGAGCGAGGTCCGGCCAGAGTCTTGTGAACGGTCGAAGAAACTACATCAGCGTATGGAACTGGGTTTGGGTGAACGCCAGCGGCAACCAGTCCTGCAAAGTGCGCCATGTCCACCCAGAGCTTTGCGCCGACCTCATCCGCGATTGAGCGGAAGGCTGCGAAGTCAAGGTGACGAGAGTATGCGGACCAACCTGCAATGAGAACCTTCGGGCGAACTTCCAACGCTCGCTCACGAACATTGTCCATGTCGATCAGGTAGGTGTTCGAGTCTAGTTCGTAGGCGTGTGGTTCGTACATCTTGCCGGAGAAATTTAGCTTCATGCCGTGGGTTAGGTGACCACCGTGAGCCAGTGACAGTCCAAGAATCTTCTCGCCTGGGTCGGCCAAAGCCATCATGACTGCGGCGTTTGCGGTTGCACCTGAGTGCGGCTGCACGTTTGCGTGTTCTGCTCCGAAGAGCTCCTTGGCGCGATTACGAGCAAGCTCTTCTGCAACGTCCACAGCCTCGCAACCACCGTAGTAGCGCTTACCTGGGTAACCTTCGGCGTACTTATTGGTGAGCACAGACCCTTGTGTCTCCAAGATGCTGCGCGAGACAAAGTTCTCACTGGCGATCATCTCAAGGGTGTGGCGCTGGCGATCCAATTCTTGCTGCAGGACAGCAGCAATTTCCGGGTCGACCTCGGAAAGCGGTGAATTAAAGCTGGCAGGTTGAGTGGACATGGGCAGAGTTTACCAGCCCTCCCGCGGCAATCTTTGTTGATTGAGTCAATAGGATTGTGGGATGGCTAGCTCAAAAGAACACTGGGTACTGACATTTGTCTGCCCTGACCAAAAAGGCATCGTGCACGCAATCACTGGAGCCGTTGTCGAAATCGGTGGAAACATCACCGAGAGCCAGCAGTACACCTCGCTAGACACCGGTCGCTTTTTCATGCGCCTGCAGATTGAGGCCGAGATCACCAAAGAGGCATTTGGTAAGCAATTTGAAGAAATTGCCTCCCGCTTCAACATGACCTACGTGCTAGATCACGTTGGTCGCAACATGAAAACCCTGGTCTTGGTTTCCAAGGCTTCACACACTTTGAATGACCTGCTCTACCGTCAGCGCGCTGGTCTTTTGCCAATCGAAATCCCAAGGATTGTTGGTAACCACGCTGAGCTTGGAAACCTAGCTGAGTTCTACGGCATTGAATTTGAGAGCTTTGACATTGCCAGCGCTCAAGACAAGGCAACCTTCGAATCTCACCTGCGCAAGGTGATTCAAGAGCAAGAAATCGAACTGATTGTGCTTGCCCGCTACATGCAAATCCTCTCCCCTGAATTCTGCAAAGACTTTGCGGGTCGAATCATCAACATCCACCACAGCTTCCTACCTGGATTCAAGGGCGCAAATCCATATGCCCAGGCACACGCTCGCGGCGTGAAGCTAATCGGTGCCACCGCACACTTTGTAACCGAAGACCTAGATGAAGGTCCGATCATCGAGCAGAACGTAACCCGCGTTGAGCACTCCGCTTCAAAGCAGCAGTTGGTGGAGATCGGTCAGGATGCCGAGTCGAAGACTCTAACCCAAGCCGTGAAGTGGTTCGCCGAACACCGAGTCCTACTCGATGGTCAGCGCACCATTATCTTCCGCTAAATCGTCTTAGTAGGCCCAGGGTTACCAGTATCAGCGAGCCTGCCCCGATAAGCCATAGCCCGGGGTTCTGATCCGCACCCGACATCGAGGCCCTTATTGCTACAGGCACTGAACTGGTTTTCGCCTGATATTTCACCTGAGCGAGCAAATTGTTTTCTGAACTGCCAGAAGGTGACTCAGACACGGACTCGGGCTCTGACTCTGCAACCTGATTGCCACCGAGGTAGCTAGAAAAGATGGTTCCCGGAAGTGACGATAGCTCTGAGGGTGCAAACCCCGGGGTCACCATCGGCTCCGGATAAGTTGGCACCTCTGACATTGTTGGCTCAACAAAGTCTTCTGAGGTGTTCACATCAGGTTCGGGTATCACAACTGGAGGCGTTGGAGGCTCCATCACTGGTGGAAACCAGGGTGCTGGTTCAACAGTTGGTGCTACAGGGCTTGGAGTGGGCGTGGGAGATGGTGCGACCGGACTGGGCGTTGGCGTTGGGGAGGCCGTTGGCGTGGGTGCCGGATTGTTGATTGAAATCACTACGTCTCGAAGTGGACCAGTGTTGCCGGCGGCATCAACAAGAGAGTGAGCCTTGAGAAGCCACTGCAGTTCGGCATAACCACAGCTAGCCTGAAGTTGAAAGCCGGTTGGAATCGAATACTCGCCCGTGGAGCAGGGTTTACTGGAAGTGAAGACCAGCTGATTGGAATCAAAAGTCACCGGCTCACTAAATTCCAACTTGGTTAGGTAGTTGAAAGGACCACTGCCCTCAATCAGAATCTGCGAGAACCGCGCGGTTGGCCTGGTGGCATCGATCTCGATCTGGAAGCTCTGGTTCACATTGGGTCCGAGCACATTTGAGCCAATCGAGTTAGCCAGCAAGGTCAAGGTAACCATTCCGGTTGGACAGTCAACCAAATCAACCTGAGCGGTGGCGTCTTGGATTTCTAGGTATCCGATAGCGCAACCGCGTGTGACCTCAAAGTCATCTTTGGTGAGGTTCTCGATCGGTGCATTAAAAAGCAAGGTGAATCTCGTCTGGTTGATAGCTGGTTGCTCACCATATGCGCTTATGACTGAAGGGCCTGCTGCGGCCTGAGCTGGCAGGTTGCCCAAACCAGCCAGAACCAGGAGCAAAGAGATTTTCCATTTAGAGGCCATGGCAAAAAGGTAAAACCCCCCGCAATTTCTTGCAGGGGGTTTTCCACAGCCTTATCGATTAACCGATTCTGGCCTTTAGGTTCTTTGCCAAGGTAGCCATGAACTCCTCGGTGGTCTGCCAAGCCTGCTGCTTGCCAACCAGTGCTGCAAGGTCCTTGGTCATGTGACCGGCCTCAACAGTCTTGATGATGACGTCCTCTAGGGTCTCAGCAAAAGCGTGAACCTCAGGGGTGCCATCTAGCTTGGCGCGGTGCATAAGACCTCTGGTCCAGGCGAAGATCGACGCAATCGGGTTGGTCGAAGTCTTCTCGCCCTTCTGCCACTGGCGGTAGTGGCGGGTCACAGTTCCGTGAGCTGCCTCAGCCAGTGCGGTCTTGCCATCTGGGGTGGTTAGCACCGAGGTCATAAGACCAAGGGAGCCGAAGCCCTGCGCAACGGTGTCGGACTGCACGTCACCGTCGTAGTTCTTACATGCCCAGACGTAGCCGCCCTCCCACTTCAGCGCTGCCGCAACCATGTCGTCGATTAGGCGGTGCTCATAGGTGATGCCGGCAGCTGCAAACTTGTCAGCGTACTCAGCCTGGAATACCTCTTCGAAAGCATCCTTGAACGCACCGTCATAGGCCTTCAGGATGGTGTTCTTGGTGGATAGGTAAACCGGGTAGTTGCGGGATAGTCCGTAGTTGAAAGATGCACGTGCAAAGTCACGGATTGAGTCCATGTAGTTGTACATACCCATGGCGACACCACCGTTTTCTGGGTAGTCGGCAACGGTCAGGGTCTGTGGCTCGCCACCATCAGCTGGAGTCCAGGTGATGGTTACACGACCCTTACCAGGAACCTTGAAGTCGGTCGCCTTGTACTGGTCACCGTGAGCGTGACGACCGATGATGATCGGCTTGGTCCAGCCCGGTACCAAACGTGGCACGTTGGAAATGATGATTGGCTCGCGGAAAACCACTCCGTCAAGGATGTTACGGATGGTGCCGTTCGGGCTCTTCCACATCTTCTTGAGCTTGAACTCGGTCACGCGGGCTTCATCTGGGGTGATGGTTGCACACTTCACACCAACGCCGTGCTCGCGAATTGCGTGAGCTGCATCGATGGTGACCTGGTCGTCGGTAGCGTCGCGGTTCTCAACCGATAGGTCGTAGTACTCAAGATCTACGTCTAGGAACGGAAGGATTAGGTGGTCCTTGATGTCCTGCCAAATAATGCGAGTCATCTCGTCGCCGTCTAGTTCAACGACCTTGCCAATCACCTTAATTTTGCTCAATTTTTCTCCTGATAAACCTGCGCTACATGCGCTAATTAGCCTGAGTAAGCCTATCGGTTAGCATGGCCTCATGCGATTTACTTTCAAGCATCTCACCGCAGCAGTGATCAGCGTTTTGGCACTGACCGGCTGCACCGCAAATTCCGGCTCTGAACGATTCGAAGATCAGGTTGGAGTCCAGCTGTTTATGTGGAACTTTAACTCGATTGCCAATGAGTGCGAGTACTTAGGAGATGTAGGCATTGACTGGGTCTTGGTTGCCCCGCCGCAGGAGCACATCCAGGGGTCAGAATGGTGGGTTGGCTATCAGCCAGTGAGTTACCAGCTGGAATCCCAGCTTGGCAACAAGGCCGAATTTGAGTCGATGGTTAAAACCTGCGGTGACAATGGTGTTGAGATTTACGCAGATGCGGTAATCAACCACATGACCGGCAGCAGTGAAGGTGTTGGCACCGCCGGCAGCGAGTATGCAAAGTATGAATATGGCGACCTCTACACCCGAAGCGATTTCCATGCCTGTGAACAGACTCTAGACAGCCAGATCGCCGACTGGTCAAGTATCACTCAGGTCCAAGAGTGTGAGCTTCTGAACCTTGCCGACCTGAGAACCGAAGACGAGACCGTGCAGGCCAAGATTGTCGGCTACCTACAGTCGATGGTCGATATCGGCGTCACCGGTTTCCGCATCGATGCCGCCAAGCACATCCCGCTGGCAGATCTTGAGAGCATCAAAGCCAAGTTGCCTGTCGAAATCAAGTACATCCAAGAGGTCGTGCCTGGCACCCCAGGGGCAGAGCCAACCGATTACCTCAGCTTTGGCGATATCTTCGGCTTTGATCTTGCCTACCAGTTGGCATCAATCTTCACCCAGCAGGTGGCGTTCATGCCTGACACCTCAACTGAATCTCCATGGATTACGCCCTCTAACCAGACTGTGGTGATGGTTTCCAACCACGACACTGAGCGCAATGGTCAGACCTTGAACTACAGTCAGCCAGCGCAGTTTGAGGCGGCAACGGCCATGATGCTAGCCCTGGATTACGGGCAGCCAATGCTTTACAGCTCTTACGCATTCGACAGCTACGACTGGGCTCCAAAGGATGAAAACGGTCGCCTACTCGATGCCAAGTGTGCCGAAACCAGTTCGATTTACCTCACCAACCACGAAGCCGGAACCTGGCTCTGCCAGCACCGCATGAAGTCAGTGAGCTCCATGATCGCCTTCCGGGATCAGACCTCTGGTCGGCCGGTTACAAACCCACAAGCCACCGACTCGGTGCTGAGCTTTGAGCGTGGGAACGTTGGATTCTTTGCGGTGAATGTCACCACCCAGGACCTAAAGGGCGTTGAGATTACAACCAACCTTGCCGATGGCACCTACCTTGAGGTCATCTCCGGCAAAGAGGTTGAGATTTCTGGTGGTGTGGTTAAGACGGACCTGATTGCCAACCAGGCAATCGCCCTACTAAAGCGCTAAACCAGCGAGTCGCGCCAAGCCTTATAGAGTGCGGCAAATTTGCCACCGGAGGCAGCAAGCTGATCTGGGCTGCCATCCTCAATGACTCGACCGTGCTCCATCACCAGCACGCGCTGTGCGATGGAAACTGTGGACAAGCGGTGTGCGATGATAACCGCGGTGCGGTTGTCAAGCAGGGTCTTTAGGCCCTGCTGCACCAAGCGCTCGGATGGAATATCCAAGGAGCTGGTTGCCTCATCCAAAATCAAAACCGAAGGGTTTGCCAAGAAGGCTCGCGCAAACGAGATCAGCTGACGTTGACCTGAGGAAACTCGACCACCGCGCTTATTCACATCGGTTTGGTAGCCATCCGGCAGCGACATGATGAAGTCGTGAGCACCGACAGCCTTAGCGGCAGCGATAACTTCTTCCATCGAAGCATCTGGGCGGCCAAGCTGGATATTCTCGGTAACCGAACCGGAGAACAGGTAAGCCTCCTGGGTAACCATGACAATCTCGTGGCGCAAGTCAGAGTTAGCGATGTCCTTTAGGTCAATACCGTCAAGGCTCACTGTTCCCTCAGATGGGTCATAGAAACGTGAGATCAACTTCGCCAGCGTGGACTTACCCGCACCGGTTGTACCAACCAAAGCAACGGTCTGTCCGGCCGGAATCGTGAGACTAAACGGCTGCAAAACTTTTGAACCGGTGGCATAGCTGAACTCGACATCCGTGAAGCGAATCTCGCCCTTAACGTCCTTCAGGGCAACTGGCTTCTCAGGTTCTGGAACAGTCGGTTCCTCCTGCAGCACTCCAGAAATCTTCTCCAGAGCAGAGGCTGCCGACTGGTAGGAGTTGTAGAACATCGCAATTTCTTCCATCGGGTCAAAGAACCTTCTGGAGTAGAGAATTGCGGCCGTTAGAACTCCAATGCCCAATGAACCTTCAAGCACTCGGAAACCGCCAAATAACAGAATGGCTGCCACTGTGACATTACCGATGAAGATCAAGCCTGGGTCGTAGATACCAAAGAGCTGAATCAAGCGAGCGTTGTGACCGCGGTAGTCCTCAACCAATCCACCGAAGTGGTTCTCGTTTGCCTTCTCCTTGCGGAAAGCCTTCACAGCGCGAATACCGGTCATGGTCTCAACGAAGTATTGGATCAATCTCGACGATGCAACTCGCTGCAGGCGGTAGCCCTTGTTGGTGCCGAGCTGGAACCAGCGAGTCAAGATTGCTAGCGGTACCAGCGCAATCACCAGGATGTAGAAGCTCTCTGGGTCGAGTAGGAACAGTGCTCCAGCGGTGAAGAGCATGAACGTGCCACCCACCACAAGCTCGCTCAGACCACCGGATAGCAATTCTCCAATGGACTCAAGGTCTGAGGTTTGGCGAGCGATAACGCGACCAGCGGTGTAGCGCTCGTGGAACTCCACCGAAAGCTTTTGGGTGTGAAGGAAAACGCGGTTTCTCAGATCAAACAGCATTGCCTGGGAAGCGCGAGCGGTGACCATGAGGAAGAAGTAGGTCAAGCTCGCGGTCAGTGCGGCTGCCGAGAGGTAGACAAAGACCGTGAGTGAGAGCGGGGTGTAGTCCCCAACCATGGCCTTCGGCAGTGCACTGTCGATACCAAACGCGATGATCGCAGGTCCCGCAACGCGCAGTGCGGTTGAAATAAGGACCAGGAAGATTGCGGCCAAAACTCGAATTCGAATTGGAAGCAGCAGCGAGCCAAGCAGCACTCTAGAGCGTGCTCTTACAAAGCGGGATTCTTCTTTCGTGAGGTCGGTTTTCTCCTCATCGTTGGTGCCGTGCATGCTCATAGGTTCACCTCCCTGGCCTTCTCTGCCGCGTCTAGCGAGCTGATTACAAAGCGGTAGTGCTCCGAAGTCTTGATTAGTTCTTGGTGGCTGCCGAAGGCGACCACCTTGCCGTGGTCCATCAACGCAACCTTGTCGGCCAACATCACGGTTGAGGGGCGGTGAGCAACAATCAATGCCGTGGTGGTGGTTAGCACGTGGCGAAGGGCGTCTTCAACCATGGCTTCGGTGTCAACATCCAGGGCTGAAAGTGGGTCATCCAAAACCAGAATGCGTGGCTTTGCAGCTACCGCCCTGGCCAGTGCCAATCGCTGACGCTGTCCGCCTGATAGCGAGAGACCTTCCTCGCCAATCTTGGTGTCTAGGCCATTTGGCAGGTCGTAAACAAAGTGCGCCTGAGCAATCTCAAGTGCCTGCTTTAGGTCTTCTTCGCTCTGGGTTGGGTTGCCCAGCAAAACGTTGTCTCGAACCGATGAGGAGAAAAGAGTTGCATCCTCGAACGCCATGGCAATCAGAGTTCTTAGTTCACCTCTGGTCATGTCTCGAATATCGACTCCGTCGATTTCTACCGCTCCCCCGGTCACCTCATACAACCTGGTGCTCAACGCGGTCAGGGTGGTCTTGCCACAGCCGGTGAGACCGATCAAGGCAACTGACTCACCTGGCTCAAGTCTGAGGTTTAGGTTCGAGATTAGATCTGGCTGGTCGGACGCAGTATCTGGATAGCGGAAACTGACGTTTTTGAATTCCAGCACGCCCTTGGGATTGGTGATGGTCTTTGGATTCTCAGGGTCAGCGATCAGATCCGGTTCGTCGATTACCTCAAAGAATCTGGTTACTGCAGATTTAGCTTCCAGGGTCATGCCCAAAAGGAATCCGAGCGACTCGGTTGGCCATCTGAGCACCATTGCGGTTGCAACGAAGGCCACCAGGGCGCCGACAGTGATTTGACCATCCGCCACCAAAAGCACGCCAGCCAATAGCGAGAGTCCGAGAGCCAATTCCGGCAAGAGGATCAGATAGAGCCAGATATTTGCAACTGCTTTGGCTTTTCTAATCTCGGTGCCAAAGAGCTGCTTGGCCTCAGAGGAGAACTGATCTGCCGCAAATCCACCGCGACCAAAGGCCTTGAGGACTCTGACGCCGTGAACTGCCTGCTCGACTCTGGTTGCGAGGTCTCCGGATTGGTCCTGCGATAGTCGAGCCACCTCGCCGTAGGTCTTCTCAAATCGGAAACCAATGATGATGATTGGGATCGAAACCACCAGGAAGATAAGACCCAGCCAGAAGTTAAAGCTAAAGAGGATTGCCATTCCAACAATCAAGGTCAAGAGGTTGGCAACAAGCAACACCAGACCAAAGCTCAGCCAGCGTCTGGTGAGGCTTAGGTCTCTAACTGCTCTGGAGAGTAACTGACCCGATGGCCAACGGTCGTGGAAAGCAACAGGCAGATCCTGCAATTTTGCGTAGAGGGCATTTCGCATATCCGCTTCAACGTAGGTGCCAGGAGTAAGCACCAGCCAGCGCCTGAGCAAAACAAAGACTGCCTCGGCGACACCCATCGCAAGAATCAAACCAACAGCTGGAAGTAGGGCATCAATGCCACCGGAAACTAGGGAATTTACAAGATTTTGCAAGAACTGCGGCATTGCAAGCGCAAACATGTGCGCGCCGATGGCCGCGAGCGTTCCCAAGAAGATTCGGGGTAGGGCTCGCTTCGCAAATGGCACCAAACGCCAAAGGGTTTTGAACGTACTTAGTTCGGATTGCATTTATCTCTTCCGCCGCCTTTAGGGCAGCCCTTCAGGATAGCAGTAACCGAGAAATGGCCGCCGTTAGTCCCTGGGTTTTATTCCACTTCGTCGTAAGAAACGACCTAGTGATAAAAGTGACGCTCCGCGGTGAAGTACATGGTGATGCCAGCTGCCTTTGCAGCAGCAATCACCTCTTCGTCGCGGACGCTACCGCCCGGCTGAACGACTGCGGTAACACCGGCATCAATTAGCACCTGTAGACCATCGGCAAACGGGAAGAACGCATCCGAGGCCGCGACCGAACCAACCACTCGATCACCGGCACGAGTCACTGCCAATCTGCATGAATCTAAGCGGTTCACCTGCCCCATGCCGATTCCCACAGCCGCAAGGTTCTTGGCTAGCAAAATAGCGTTCGACTTCACAGCGCGGGATGCTCGCCAAGCAAACTCAAGGTCTGCCATTAGCTCAGCGCTGGCGGGTTCGCCGGTTTGCAATTGCCACTTCGAAACATCGAGATTCTCAAAACCATCGGAGTCCTGAATCAGCGCACCACCGGAAACCTGCCTGACCTCGCGAGCCGGTCGCTGATAGCCGGCGGCCAGTTCCAAGATTCTCAGGTTCTTCTTCTTACTGAGCACCTCTAGTGCTACCGGTTCATAGCCAGGAGCGGCAATTACCTCGGTGAAAATCTCAGCTACCTGCAAGGCCATCTTTTCTGTGACGATTCGGTTGGCGGCAATTACGCCACCAAAGGCAGAAACCGGATCTGTCTCGTGGGCCTTGGCGTGGGCATCCGCAATTGGATCAGCGACACCTTCTTGAGCCACAGCAATTCCACATGGGTTAGCGTGCTTGATGATCGCAACCGCAGGTTGCGCGAAGTCATAGGCGGCGCGCAGAGCCGCATCAACGTCTACGTAGTTGTTGTATGACATCTCTTTGCCGCCCAACAACTTGGCTTGCGCCACACCGCCCTGGCCACCAATCTCCGAATACAAAGCAGCGCCTTGGTGGGAGTTCTCTCCGTAGCGAAGCACGTTCTTGAGTTCAAAGCCAAGATTTACCCTGGCGTCAAAGTTAGAGTTCTCACTCTCCCCCGAAAATTCTTTGCTCATCCAGTTCGCAACTGCGCTGTCATATTGTGCGGTGTGACTAAAGGCGGCCTGCGCCAACTCTCGGCGCAAAGCAAGGGTGGTTCCGCCATTACCGTTAGCCTCCAGGACCCTGGAGTAGTTGGCAGGATTTACCACGATTGCGACATTGGCGTGGTTCTTGGCGGCAGCTCGAACCATCGCTGGACCACCGATGTCTATTTGCTCAACCGCAG
Source organism: uncultured Aquiluna sp. (assembly GCA_964560155.1). Lineage (GTDB taxonomy): Bacteria > Actinomycetota > Actinomycetes > Actinomycetales > Microbacteriaceae > Aquiluna. The sequence goes on along the minus strand of CAZLKR010000007.1, from coordinate 36,529 downwards.
CGTCACCGGTTGCTCCGGCTGCCACGGTTTGAACAAATGGGTAGAGGTTCACGACAACCAACTGGAAAGCTTCGATGTCGAGATCTGCCAATTCCTGAGCATGTTCGTCAAGCCTCAGGTCGGCAAGAATTCCGCCGTGAATCTTTGGGTGCAGAGTCTTCACGCGACCATCTAGCGACTCTGGAAAACCTGTTACCTCGGAAACCTCTTTGACTGGCAACCCAGCATCAGCAATCTGCTTGGCAGTTGATCCGGTGGAGACTAACTCGACACCCTGTGCGCTAAGTCCCTTGGCCAGCTCAAGTAATCCAGTCTTATCCGAAACCGAGATCAGGGCCCGAGAAATCTTTACCTGGTCGCGCTCTTTGTAGTTGCGAGCTTCAGGGTTGTTAGCCATCAGTTAGCCCTTTCAGCAAGGTTTAGTTTGCCCTCGGCAATCTCTGCGATTACCTCCACGATAAGTGCCCGCTCAATGGTCTTGATTTGCTCGTGCAGGTCAGACTCAGAGATTCCACTTGGAATCGCAACTTCGCGTTGTGCCAACACCGGACCGGTGTCCACGCCAGCATCCACGATGTGAACGGTCGCGCCGGTTGTAGTTGCCCCGGCAGCAAGCGCGTCCCTAACAGCGTGCGCCCCTGGGAAAGCTGGCAACAGCGACGGGTGCATGTTGATTAGGTTTGGGCTCAAGGCTGACACAAAGCCTGCCGGCAGTACCTTCATAAATCCTGCCAAGACCACTAAGTCAGGCTTGTGGTACTGCACATTCTTGAGCAGCATCTCAGACCAATCATCTCGGGAGGCAAACAATCCCGGCTCAACTACGAAAGTTGGAACCCCAAATTGTTCTGCGTGAGCTAGGCCTGATGCGGCATTGTCTGCGCCGACTGCCAAAATCTTGGCTGGGAAAAGTGGGTTATCGCAGGCTTCCAAAAGTGCTCTGAGATTTGAGCCGGATCCGGAAATCAACACCACAATCGAAAGCACCGGTGACCTACTTTCCACGCTCTTGCTGATCGCTGTATGGCTTAATTACAACCAATCCCGCAACAAAACTTGGTATTAGCACCTCTAAGAAAAGCACACCGGCGAAAGCGAAGGCGTTGATGCCCACCTCGCTAAATCTTCCAGGTCCAAAACTTCCTGAGGCCAAAAGTGCAATTGCAAAAGCTGCCAGAGCCGCAATCAATGCCGCCATAAATGCAAATGCCAAAGCTGCCGAAAAACGAGTGGCGTACTCCCAACGCATCTGGTCGGTGTATCTCCGAGCAAACAAAGTGCCGACGAACGCGACGATGATTGGAATCAGGGCAAACAAAATAGCTCGGTCAAAACCACCGGATGGAATTGCTACAAAAACCGGTAAAGCCGGCATCGGACCAAGCTGGGTTCCCAGTGCCGAAACCGAGGAGCCAATCCCGATCGAGAATCCTGGTCCGGCGATCCAGCTCATGCCGTAGATGATCAGGTTTGGAAGGATTGCAAGCTGCCCAATGGTGAGCATGACGCCACCCAGCACACTGACTCGCATAGCCTCATAAAGGGCTACAACCTGGATCCAACCAAAGCCCAGCGCCAGCGCGATCATTGCGGAGCTCACCAATAGAAGCGCTGCCACGACGGCCAAACCAACTCGGGATGCGGGTGATAGCACGGACGCCAGTGACCAGTGCAGCTTTGCGAACAGGGCTTTGCCCTGGTTTCTAACCCAAATTCGTTCTTTGGCCTCGGGCGGATTGGCCCCTTCAAAGAGTTCGTATCGAGGCCCAAGCACTGAGGCTAAGAACATGATTCCACCAAAGAAGAATGCTGGAGCAATCAGGGGAGCCCACTCCGCAACCACCACTGCCTCATTTGCGCTGAGCATAGAAACTGCAAGTCCAATGCCACCGAATGCCACCGAACCGCCAACCCAGGCTGGCCAAATCGAACCGGCGGCAGAGAGTCGGTGACCGATGCGAATGATCAGCACCGCCATCAGCGCGGTTAGCCCAAGTGGCAGAGTGGACATTGTGAATGCAGGAACCGCTATGCCCAGAATTTCTCCCGCATTGAACTGCAGCGGAACTCCGCAAGCAAGCAAGAATGCGTAAGCGGCTACCCGGAATGCAACCATCCAGTCAACGGAACCGTCGCCCTCGATAAACCATGCCAGGGTTAGTGGCGCAATAACCAAACCAATCGTGACAGCCCCAATAATCAGCGCTTGCAGCGCTGAAATAGCGAAACTGAGCCCTCGGTTCACCTTAGAGCTTGGCGATAATCTCGCGCATTAGCGCTGCGGTCTCGGAAGGAGTCTTTCCTACCTTCACGCCTACGGCCTCGAAGGCTTCCTTCTTGGCCTGGGCGGTTCCAGCAGAACCAGAAACAATTGCTCCAGCGTGACCCATGGTCTTGCCCTCAGGAGCGGTGAAGCCTGCAACGTATGCAACCACTGGCTTGGTGACGTTCTTTGCGATGTAGGCAGCAGCCTTCTCCTCAGAGTCGCCACCGATCTCACCGATAAGAACAATTGCCTTGGTCTCAGGGTCGTTTTGGAATGCCTCAAGTGCATCGATGTGAGTGGTGCCAATAACTGGGTCTCCACCAATACCGATAGCGGTTGAGAAACCGATGTCGCGAAGTTCAAACATCATCTGGTAGGTCAGGGTTCCAGACTTGGAAACCAAGCCGATTGGGCCCTTGCCAGCAATGTTTGAAGGGGTAATTCCGGCGTTGGACTGCTCAGGAGAAATGATGCCCGGGCAGTTAGGTCCGATTAGACGGGTCTTCTTGCCCTTCTCAACGTTGTAGGCCCAAGCCTCAGCGCTGTCGTGCACTGGGATGCCCTCGGTGATTGCAACAGCCAATGCGATCTCGGCGTCGATTGCCTCGATGATTGCGGCCTTTGCAAAGGCAGGAGGAACGAAGATCACCGATACATTCGCACCGGTGGCAGCCATGGCTTCCTTCACGGTTCCGAATACTGGCAGTGACTTGCCAGCAACATCTACGCTCTCGCCAGCCTTGCGTGGGTTCACGCCACCGACGATGTTCGAGCCACCTGCGAGCATGCGAGTGGTGTGCTTCATGCCCTCGGCACCAGTCATGCCCTGGACGATGATCTTTGAGTTTTTGTCTAGGTAAATTGCCATTTCTAAAGCCTTACTTGTTAGCCAACTGAGCGGCCTTGTCGGCTCCGCCATCCATGGTGTCCGCCAGTGTTACCAGCGGGTGGTTGAACTCGGAGAGGATGCGACGTCCCTCTTCAACATTGTTACCGTCTAGGCGAACCACAAGTGGCTTGCTGGCGCGGTCTCCAAGGGTGTTTAGCGCTCCAACGATTCCGTTTGCAACAGCGTCACAAGCGGTGATTCCACCGAATACGTTTACGAACACGCTGCGAACCTGTGGGTCGTTCAAGATCACATCTAGGCCTGCAGCCATAACCTCAGCAGAGGCACCGCCACCGATGTCTAGGAAGTTAGCTGGCTTCACGTTGCCGTGACGCTCACCTGCGTAAGCAACCACATCCAAGGTGCTCATAACCAAACCTGCACCGTTACCGATGATGCCAACTTCGCCGTCTAGCTTGACGTAGTTGAGGTCCATAGCCTTGGCCTTAGCCTCAAGCGGGTCAAGCTGGTCGCGCTCCATCTCTTCGCGCTCGTGACGGAACTCTGCGTTGTCATCGAAGGAAACCTTGCCGTCTAGGGCAACGATCTCACCACCGGTGGTTAGCACTAGCGGGTTGACCTCCACCAAAGTGGCGTCTTCCTTCTTGAATACTTCGTAGAGCTTTACGAACACATCAGAAACTGCATCGATTAGTTCGCTTGGGAACTTAGCTGCGGTTGCAATCTCAACTGCCTTGGCCTTGTCGATACCGTGCACGGCAGACACTGGAATCTTTGCCAGTGCCTCTGGGCGCTCGACAGCTAGCTGCTCAATCTCCATGCCACCCTCAACGCTGCAAAGCGATAGGAAGGTGCGGTTTGACCGGTCTAGCAAAACTGAGAAGTAGAACTCTTTGTCAATAGATGCACCCTGGGCGATCATCACGCGCTTTACAACGTGACCCTTGATGTCCAGTCCAAGAATTGCCTCAGCCTTCTCCTTGGCTTCTTCAGGAGTGTGAGCAACCTTTACACCACCGGCCTTGCCGCGGCCACCGGTCTTAACCTGGGCCTTTACAACAACGGTTCCACCGATAGCTCTTGCAGCTGCTTCGGCTTCTTCTGGGGTGTCTGCGATACGACCTGCGAGAACCGGAACACCGTATTTCTCAAAAAGATCGCGCGCTTGATATTCAAATAAATCCACGGTTATTTCCGTTTCTAAAGTCAGCGGACAACTCGAGTAAGTCTAGTGAATTCGCCTGCGGGATTAGGGCTAGAGCTTGGTAATTGGTGCCATTTTCACTAGTAATCGCTTGGTAACGCCGGAGTCGAAGCGAACCTCGGCGGTTTGCTTGGGTGGATTACCCGCCACTGCGATTACTCGACCCTTGCCAAAGCTATCGTGCTGCACCGAATCCCCAACTGCCAACTCGAGATCTTTGTTGTCTCTAATTGCTGCCGGAGTATTGACCGCTCCCTGCCAGGTGGTTCTAACCGGTTGAGTGCTGGAAGAGCGAAGCTCACGGCGGTCAGCCCCTACCTGGTCGCAGAGCTCACTTGGAATGTCGTTTAGGAAACTAGAGGGGATAAAGGATGCGGTGTTTCCAAATAGGGTGCGCTGCAGTGCGTGAGAGATGTAGAGCTTTTGTTTGGCCCTGGTCATACCCACATACATGAGGCGACGCTCCTCTTGCAATCCACCGGGCTCATCGAAAGATCTCACGTGCGGCAAAGTTCCCTGCTCGAGTCCGATAAGGAATACGACCTGGTACTCCAACCCCTTGGCGGTGTGGAGGGTCATCAGCGAAATGCTGCCCGACTCATCTTCAATCTCATCGGCCGCGGCTGCGAGCGTTATCTCGGCCAGGTAGTCAGCTAGTGAGCCCTCGGGGTTGTTGGCTTGCCAATCAAATAGCTGGCCCAACAGTGCATCAAGGTTTTCAACCCTGGCCTCGTCTTGAGGGTCGCGAGAGCCCTCCAAAGATGCCCGATATCCGCTGCGCTCAAGGACAAGTTTCAGCACTTCGGCAGGACCTTCGGTTGCGGAGAGCGCATCGAGCTCATTGAGTAGCTCCCCAAAACCCTCAACCGTTGCGGTGAGCTTTGGCCCAAGACCTAGCTGGCCAGCAAAAGACATCGCCTGCCTAAATGACAACTCGTTCTCTCGCGCGTACTGAGCAATCTTCAGCTCGGTTTTTTCACCGATGCCTCGGGTTGGCACATTCAAGACTCTTCTTGCCGCTTCGTCGTTTCTCGCGTTGGAAATCACGGTCAGGTAGGCAAGTGCGTCTTTGATTTCTTTGCGCTCGAAGAACTTGAGGCCACCGATCACGGCGTATGGGATCAATTGACTCTTGAGCTCGGCTTCCAGAGATGGGGTCAGGGCGTTGGTGCGATACAGAATTGCGATATCGCGATAGTTGACACCTTCGGTGTGCAGCTTCTTGATTTGGTCGACAACGTAGGCAGCTTCGTTGCGCTCATCGAAGCCAGTAAAGATTGAGATGAGCTCGCCGCTACCCTGGTCGGTCCACAGGTTCTTTGCAGGTCGATAGGGGTTCTGTGAAATGACAGCGTTTGCGCCAGAAAGAATGTTCTGCGTTGAGCGATAGTTCTGCTCGAGCAAAATAGTTTGCGCGCCCGGGAAGTCACGCTCAAACTCGGTGATGTTACGAATGTCCGCACCGCGGAAGGCATAAATCGACTGGTCAGAGTCACCAACCACAGTCAGCTGAGCCGGTTGCAAAACCTCACCGGTGCGCTCATCAAAGTTTGCGTAGTCATCCGGCAGCGGCCTGGTGAACTCACGAATCAACGCGTACTGAGCATGGTTGGTGTCTTGATACTCATCAACCAAGAGGTGGCGGAAGCGCTTTTGATATCTAGCCCTGACCTCAGGGTGAGCGCGAAGCAATCCAACGGTTTCCGAGATCAAATCGTCAAAGTCAAAAGCATTGTTGCGAAGCAGTTCTCGCTCATAAGCCTGGAATACCTCGGCAACGATTCGCTCTTTCGGGTTTGAGCGATCTGCATTTCTGGCAAAGTCTTCGGCGTCTTTGAGCTCGTTCTTGGCATTAGAAATAATCGCTGCTGCTTGCTGCGGTTTGATATCCGCATCTTCAGCGCCGGCTTCTCTGAGAAGGCGCTTTAGCAGTGCCCTGGTGTCGCCGGTGTCATAAACCGTGAAGTTGGAATCATGGCCAAGGCGATCGGCTTCGCGGCGAAGGATCTGCAAGCAAGCGGAGTGGAAGGTCTTGATCCACATTCCCTCGCTAGATGCACCAATCAGCTGCTCGACTCGGTCGCGCATCTCGGCGGCTGCCTTATTGGTGAATGTGATTGCCAAAATCTGCGAAGGCCACAGTTCTTTCTGGGCCAAAAAGTGCGCAATGCGATGGGTTAGCACCCTGGTCTTACCACTGCCTGCACCTGCAACGATCAACAGTGCCCTGCCGCGGTATTCCACAGCCTCGCGCTGCTGCGGATTTAATCCCGCCAACAGGGCGTCTGGGTCATTTTGGGCGAAGAGGTCTAGTTGCATCTGAGGTAGCTTAGGACAGCCGTGCGACGGTTTTGATTAGCCGGTCTGGTTGGTCGGCAAAGATTCCATCCACACCGCTTTGCACAAGCTTCTCAAACCAAGATTCGACATCGCCCTTGGCGGTTTCAACTCGAGCCGTGTACGCGAATACCTTTAGCCCTAGAGCCTTCGCTCTTGCAACCAGTTCGCCCTCCCAGAGCATCTCTATGGCTACCGATACCCCGTCAAACTCAGCGGCGATCTCCTCGAGCAGGTCGTCTTCAAGCGAAGTTCTGCCCGAAGGTAGGGTTTCCGGGGCAGACAAAAACACAAAGTCAATTCCGGAACCGAATGCAGCCTTAGCGCTTCTGAGAATCGAGAACTCAAAGCTCTCAACGGTTAGTTTGATGCCTCGAGTTCGCCAATCTGAGCTAGCTAGAACATTCGCAACCGAGTCAACCAGGTTTAGGCCCTTTTCCAAAAACCGCTTGCCGTCCTTTAGCTCCAAGATCAGATGCCTACCCTCAAAAGCCAGATTGGCAAGCAGTTCCTCAAGACTTGGGATTTCATATTCACCGCTGTGTTTAGCCGACTCGACTCTGCCCTCTGGGTAGCGCTCAATGGCTCGAAGCTTCTTGATTTCTGCAAATGTCAGCCCATCAACCTCGGTTGCAAGCTGCGGATGATTTGCGATGTTTGTGGTCCGAGTCAGATCGACATCGTGAAGGATTACCGGAATCGAGTCTTTGGTTAGGACCACATCAAATTCGATGGCATCCGCACCTAGCTCAAAGGCCAGTTCGAACGAGGGCATGGTGTTTTCTGGCAGGTAACCGCAGGCACCGCGGTGACCAAAAACACTTACTCCCATTCGATAGTTCCAGGGGGCTTGGAGGTGATATCTAGAACCACGCGATTCACATCAGCAACCTCATTGGTGATGCGGTTAGAGATTTTGGCCAACAGGTCATAGGGCAATCTCGACCAGTCCGCGGTCATGGCGTCCTCGGAAGAAACTGGTCGCAACACAATTGGGTGACCGTAGCTACGGCCATCGCCCTGCACTCCAACCGATCGAACATCTGCCAAGAGCACTACTGGGCACTGCCAAATCTCCAGGTCCTTGCCAGCTGCACTAAGTTCCTCGCGCACGATTGCATCTGCTTCGCGCAAAAGCTCAAGGCGTACCTTGGTGACCTCGCCAACGATTCGAATGCCAAGACCTGGACCTGGGAACGGTTGGCGCTGAACAATCTCGTGAGGCAGACCCAGTTCGGCACCAATGGCACGAACCTCGTCCTTGAAGAGTGCTCGAAGTGGCTCAATCAATTCAAACTGCAGGTCATCCGGCAGACCGCCAACGTTGTGGTGAGACTTGATGCCCGCGGTTGCACCGCCACCGGATTCCACAACATCTGGATACAGGGTTCCCTGAACTAGGAACTTGATTGGGCGAGAATCTGCTGCCGCCTCGGCAATCAGCTTGCGCTCTGCCTCTTCGAAGGTGCGAATGAACTCACGACCAATGATCTTGCGCTTGGTCTCCGGGTCGGATACACCCGCGAGCGCCGACAAAAACTTCTCTTCGGCGTCTACGGTGACCAATCGAATGCCGGTGGCTGCAACGTAGTCTCGCTCAACCTGCTCTCGCTCGCCCTTGCGCAATAGCCCGTGATCTACAAACACCGCGGTCAGCTGATCGCCGACGGCCTTGTGAACAAGTGCTGCGGCAACAGCCGAGTCCACGCCACCCGATAGACCACAGATGACCCTGGCATCGCCAACTTGAGCGCGGATCTTCTCAATCTGCTCGGCAATCACATTGCCTGAGTTCCAGGTTGGTTCTATCCCTGCACCGTTGTAGAGGAAGTTGGTGAGGACATTCTGTCCCTGCTCAGAGTGCTTTACCTCTGGGTGCCACTGCACACCATAGATTCGCTGCTCTTTCGACTCAAAGGCCGCAACGGGTGTGGTTTCGGTAGATGCCAAAACCTCAAAGCCATCCGGCGCCACCATTACCTGGTCACCGTGACTCATCCAGCAGATCTGCTGCACTGGCTGGTTGCCTAGCAATACACCCGCACTGTTCAGGCGCAACTCGGTAGCACCGTATTCACGCTTACCGGTCTTGTCCACCCGACCACCAAGGGCCTGGGCCAATACCTGGAAGCCGTAGCAGATTCCCAAAACCGGAATGCCCAACTTGAGGATTTCTGGATCAAGCTGTGGCGAGTTTTGCTCGTAAACGCTCGATGGGCCACCGGAGAGAATGATTGCCGCTGGGTTCTTTGCGGCTACCTCATCAGCAGTGATGTTGTGGTGAACAATCTCGGAGTAGACATTCGCCTCGCGCACTCGTCTGGCAATCAGCTGCGCATACTGAGCACCAAAATCAACTACTAGAACTGGCTTCACTTTTGACCTTCAATTTCGCTCAGTTGTTTGCGAGCCACCTTGGCGTAGTAGGACTCGGTGAAAAAGCTAAGCAGTGGCACAACGCCACCGGCGGCAATGATCAAGAAGCGGAAGAACGACCAGCGCATCAGGGTCCACAGTCTGAAATCTGCAAAGAGATAAAGAACGTATAGCCAGCCGTGAACAATCAAGATCGCAACCGTTAGGTTCACACCGACATCCGGCAGGCCTTCACCCTCAACGCCATACTGCTCAAAGGTGATAAATCCATTTGGGCCCATAAGCCACAGGTCAAATCCCAAAAATGGCAGCCTGCGGATACCCCAGGTGATCATCAACAGCATCAAGAAAATGCCAGTGATGTAGCTGGAAACGGTAAAGAGCTTTAGAACTTTCTTTACCTGGTCAATTTGGGAAGCGGCAGGGCCTGTCATAAAAGAAGTTTACTTTAGGCGAGCTTGGCAAGTGCGCCGAGAACGGCCGCCTTGCACTGATCTGCGGTGGTCGCAGAGAGTGCCGCCTGGGCAACTTCTTGAGCCTGTTCCAAGGTAACCGAGGACAGTGCTGAGCGAACCGCACCAACCTGGCTCCTTGATGCCGATACCGACTTGAAGCCAAGACCTGCTAGCACTACTGCAAAGGCTGGATCTGATGCCGACTCTCCACAGACTCCGGAGGAGATTCCAGCAGCCTCAGACTCGCTAGCAATCACCTGGAGCATGCGCACCAGAGCTGGCTGCCAAGGGTTGAGTAGTGCACCAAGACCTGCGTTCATTCGGTCAGCTGCAAATAGATATTGCGAGAGGTCGTTGGTTCCCACAGAGATAAAGTCGAGCTTCCCGGTCAGGTCCCTGAGCGCCATTGCGATTGCCGGGGTCTCAACCATGATGCCAACTTTGTACTTACCGCAGCTTCTGGCTAGCTCAGCAAATTCAATTGCCTCGCTAGAAGTGGCAATCATCGGAGCCATTACCCAGACCTCACGGCCAGTTTCTTGGCGAGCTACTTCAAGTGAGGTCAGTTGATCCACCAGGAACTGACGGTGATCTTGGATCAAGCGGAAGCCTCGGATGCCAAGGGCTGGGTTCTCCTCGTGAGGCATATCCAAAAATGGCACCGGCTTATCGCTACCGGCATCGATGGTGCGAACCACAATCGGCCCGTCGGGAGCAGCGCTAAGAATTTCGGCGTATGACTTGGCCTGCTTCTGAGCCGAAGGCATGGTCGACTCGGATAGGTAAAGCAACTCGGTGCGGAATAGCCCAACTCCATTAGCTGCCGTCGTGGCAGCCTGAATCGAATCATCCAGTGAGCCAATGTTTGCTCGAACCGGAACGATTGGGTCCAGGCTCTTGGCAACAAAAGTGATGGCCTTGGTTGCCATTGAGTCATCGCCACCAACCACAACCCGGTCACCTACTGGATCAACCAGCACCTGCATGCCATCCACCAAATCAACAGCCTCGCTGCAGGACACCACGGCCGGGATTGACTTTGAGCGACAGATGATCGCGGTGTGGGAGGTTGGTCCACCCTTGATGGTTACAACTCCAACCACCGCTTGCGTGAACTGAGCGGTGTCGGCAGGCGAGAAATCATCACCGACAATCACAAACCTTCCGGTGGTTGGAAGATCCAGACCCATGTGGATCCCTGCGATGTGAGCCGCGACTCGCTTAGCCAGATCTTTGAGGTCAACTAGTCGTTCTTCAAATGCGACATCACCGGCAAAAATCTCTTCTAGAGAATCAACCGCTGCAATAAATGCGGTGGCGGCATTCCAGCCGGACTCGATTTCGGCAACCGCAGTCTCAAACAAATCTTCATCTTCGAGCAGCATCTTCAATGCTTCAAAAATCTCAGCGCTAGTTTCACCAGCCTTTACCGAAAGCTCATCGAGGTAGCTTGCAACGTGGTGAATTGCACCCTTCAGGGTTTCTTTTTCGACCCCGACATCCCCTGCGTGCTTAGCCGGACCAGGCAGAGCTGCCTGCGGTTTTACACGGAAGACTTCGGCGCTAACTGCATTTAGCCCAACACCCATTCCGGTGAGAATTGCACCGGTAGCGATTGTCACCACTAACCCTTTAGGAAATCTTGAATCTGGCTAAAAATGACATCAGCGACAGCCTGGTCGTCGGTGTCGACCTCAACAACCAGCGCCTCGCCGGTCTTGGCCTTGAGAGCCATCATGCGAAGTGGGGAGTTTGCCAAGACCAGCTCTTCGCCGGCCTTGCCCATGCGAACCGTCAAACCGGATTCCTTCACTAGCTTTACGATCTGGCCCGCAGGTCGAGCGTGCAGACCAATTGGATCTTCGATGGTCACAGTTGTAGTGATGGTGGACATAGGTTTCCTCCTGATTATCGTTAGAGAATAACAAGTTTTGGGCGGTTATTTAGGCTCTTCCAAGGCCAACGCCTCAGATTCTCTGGCTCGCTGATCCATCACCAAGCGCCACCACAGGTAGAAGGCAGCAAGTGCAAAGAATGCCCACTCCACCGCATAGAAAGCGGTTAGCCAGTTGATCTCGATCTCCTGCTGCCTGATGCCGATGGAAATTGGCTCCAAGTCATGTTCGAAGCCAGACTGCAAAATCACAAACGCCGGGTATGAGGCGATCGGAGTTTGAGAGTAGAGGTTGATTAGCTGCCCCAGGGCAACCGAGTCAAAATCTGCATCGCTTGACTCTTTGACAACTTCGCCAGGTTGGACATAACCAACGGCAGATATCTCGACATCGCTTAGGTTTTGCTGAGCCTGCCTAACGGTTGCTAGGTCCTCGGCAAAACCAATTGCAAGGGTCAGCGAGGCATCGTCTATATAGGTGTTTGCCACAAGCCAGTAGCCCGTTGAGGTGGTGCCATCTGCCTCGAGCTGCAATCGAGATCCGACGATGAATGAGTTCTTCGAGTCGATAGTTGCATCAAAAATCGCGAGCCGGTCATAGACCGGTTTGTCGATTGGTTGATTAGGTGCGATCAGTTCCGAGATTGGTCTCGGGGCGCTTTCTTCAACGCTGACACCGACGGTGTTGAATGTGCGGGATAGCTGCCACTGCATCAATAGTGCAAAGACGGCTGCGGTTAAAAGTGCAAACGCCAGGCCCCCCACCCACTTGGGTCGGCGGGCAATCTCCCAAAAACTGGGTTGCTTCATCTACTGGTACTGGTTGACTACGACGTCCACGCGCTGGAATTCCTTCACATCGGAATAACCAGTGCTAGCCATCGAGCGGCGAAGCGCTCCGATTAGGTTGCTGGTGCCATGTGCGTTGTCCGCAGGCCCGAGCAAAATGTTTTCCAAAGGCGCGTGAGAGCCAACCCAAACTCGGTTGCCTCTAGGTAGCTTCTCGCTAACCGCTTCTTGACCCCAGTGCCAACCGTGGCCCGGTGCCTCGGCAGCTCTTGCCAGCACGGTTCCAAGCATCACGGCATCTGCACCACAGGCAATTGCCTTGACGATGTCTCCAGAAGTGCCAAGTCCGCCATCGGCGATTACGTGCACGTAGCGACCACCGGACTCATCCATATAGTCGCGACGAGCAGCCGCAACATCGGCAACAGCAGTTGCCATTGGAGCGTGAATGCCCAAAATCTTTCGGGTTGAGGAAGCAGCTCCGCCACCAAACCCAACCAGCACGCCGGCGGCGCCGGTGCGCATCAGGTGCAGCGCAGCCTTGTAGCTGGCAGCGCCACCAACCATCACAGGAACATCTAGCTTGTAGATGAATTCCTTGAGGTTCAGTGGTTCGTGGGTCTTGGATACGTGCTCGGCAGAAACGGTGTTTCCACGAATCACAAACATCTCAACGCCAGCCTTTAGAACGACATTGGAGAACTCCTGGGTGCGCTGCGGTGAAAGTGCACCGGCAACAGTCACGCCGGCAGCGCGAATCTCTGCCAAGCGAGCGGTAATCAGCTCAGGCTGGATTGGCTTGGCGTAGATGCGCTGCAACACTGAAGTTGCATCCGCATCCTTGGCATTAGCGATCTCTTCGAGCTGCTGGGTCGGGTCCTCGTAGCGAGTCCAAAGACCTTCAAGATCCAGCACGCCAAGTCCCCCGAGTTTGCCAAGCGCAATCGCAGTTGCCGGGCTCATCGCGGAGTCCATTGGAGCGGCTACTACAGGTAGGTCGAACTTATAGGCATCGATTGCCCAAGAGGTTGAAACATCCTCTGGGTCTCTGGTCCTTCTGGTTGGCACTACCGCAATGTCGTCAAAGGCAAATGCTCTGCGAGCGTCCTTACCGCGACCGATTTCAATCTGATTCATTTGGGCCTCCTAGCGAGTGCCGTAGTTAGGGGCTTCGATGGTCATCTGAACATCGTGCGGGTGCGATTCACGCAGTCCTGCCGCCGTGATTCGAACAAACTTGCCGCGCTCCTGAAGCTCAGGAATTGTAGCTCCGCCGACATAACCCATCGATGCTCGCAGTCCACCAACCAACTGGTGAACTACAGAGGCAACCGAGCCACGGTAAGGAACTCGGCCTTCGATGCCCTCAGGCACGAGCTTGTCCTCGCGAAGCACGTCGTCTTGGAAGTAGCGGTCCTTGGAGTAAGACTGGGCTTGGCCACGCGACTGCATCGCACCAAGGGACCCCATGCCGCGGTAGGTCTTGTACTGCTTTCCACCCACGAAGGTGATGTCGCCAGGAGCCTCATCGGTACCAGCCAAAAGTGATCCGAGCATCACCGAGTTTGCTCCGGCAACCAGTGCCTTTGGAATGTCTCCCGAATACTGCAGGCCGCCATCTGCGATGACTGGGACTCCGGCAGGCTTTGCCGCTAGCGAGGCCAAATACACAGCAGTTACCTGTGGCACACCAACACCTGCCACCACGCGAGTGGTGCAGATCGATCCTGGACCGACGCCTACCTTCACGCCATCGGCACCTGCGTCAATGAGGGCTTGAGCTCCCTCGCGAGTAGCAACGTTGCCACCAACGATGTCGGTGAACTTTGCTACCGGCTCGCTCTTTAGCTTGCGAATCATGTCCAGCACAGCGGTGTTGTGACCGTGAGCGGTGTCAACAATCAGCATGTCCACGCCGGTTTCAACCAGTGCCATGGCACGCTCCCAAGCATCTGGACCAACACCGATTGCCGCACCAACTAGCAAGCGACCAGCGCCATCCTTAGATGCATTCGGGTACTTCTCGCTCTTGTCAAAATCCTTCACGGTGATCAAGCCGCGGAGTTTGCCATCATCGTCAATCAAAGGCAGCTTCTCAATGCGGTGCTGGGCTAGCAATGCCATCGCCTCATCCGGGTTGATGCCGACCTTGCCAACAATTAGCGGCATTGGGGTCATTACATCTTTAACCAAGGTGGTGGTGCGCTGCACCTCTAAGACAAAGCGCATGTCTCTGTTGGTCACGATGCCAACCAACTTGCCGTCCTCGTCGATGACTGGCAGGCCAGAGACTCGATACTTTCCGCACTGGTCATCAACTTCTTGGATGGTGGCGTAAGGAGTGGTGGTAACCGGGTGAGAAACCATGCCTGCTTCGCTTCGCTTTACAAGGTCAACCTGAGTTACCTGGTCGTCAATAGAAAGGTTGCGGTGCAGAATTCCCAAGCCACCCTGCCTAGCCATGGCGATTGCCATTCTGGCTTCGGTGACGGTGTCCATTGCGGAGGAGATCAATGGGACGTGTATCGAGATGTTTCTAGAAACCTGAGTCTGGGTGCTCACACCGGAAGGCATCACATCAGATTGCCCAGGCAGCAGTAGGACGTCGTCATAAGTTAGGCCGACTAGGGAAAATGGGTCTTGAAGCTCCAATTGGCAATCCTCTGCTGGTGGTGGATTCGTTTACTAATTCTAGCCAAGCAATGCTGCCTATTAATAAGGTGCTTTTTATGCAGCAATGAAATCTTTTTGAAATCAAAGTTTTATGGCTTGGGGGGAATACCACTAGGTTTACTTTGCTAATGTTTTTTGAGAGCCCAAAGGGCTTCATGAGCAGAGTAGCTCAACACGATTTGGAGGACAGGTGCAATTCCTCTCTACCAGCAACCCCAAGCGGTTGCTCGCATCCTTTTTACTACTTCTAACCGCTATGGCATTGGGCCTTGGCTTGGGTGCAACCCCAGCCAGCGCTGACAGTGTTGGCGAGGACCTAGAACGCGGTATCACCGGAAACGTAAAGCTTGATGGCGAGCCACTTGGTGGCGTTCGCATGATCGTAGAGGGCGGTGGCTACACCGCCGAGACCGTTTCTGGCGCTGATGGCAAGTGGTACATCGGTGTTCCAGGCGTTGAAGGCGACACCTACAAGGTGACCCTGGACCAGGAGACTCTGCCGGAGGGCATCGCAGTTACCGGTGAGGGTGGCGCAACCAAGGATGTTGTGATTGGTAAGTCCGACCTACTGGTAGCCAACTTCTTTATCGGTGAGGGCGTCCGCGTCACCGTATCTATGTTTGACCAAATCGTGGCCCGTTTGATCTACGGCTTGAACTTCGGATTGATGTTGGGCCTTGCAGCCGTTGGACTCTCCTTGGTATTCGGCACCACTGGTCTTTCAAACTTCGCCCATTCCGAGATGGTTACCTTCGGTGCCATCGCAGCCTTGGTTTTGGGAACTGTGCTTCAGCTTCCAATGTGGCTTGCGATTCCAGCAGCGGTACTGCTATCTGGAGGTATGGGTTGGGCACTCGATGCCGGCTTATGGAAACCGCTGCGAAAGCGCGGCCTCGCTCTGGTTCAGCTCATGATCGTTTCGATCGGTCTATCGCTGACCGCTCGCTACCTATTCCAGTACTTCGTTGGCGGTGGCACCGAGCAGCTTCCAGGTGCCGACTCAACAATGGTTCCGCTATTTGGTTCGGTTGCACTTTCGATGACCGACTTGGTTTCGATGGCAATCTCGATTGTGGTCATCATGGGATTTGCTTGGTGGCTACTTAGGACCAAGACCGGTAAGGCTACCCGCGCTATTTCTGACAACCCAGACCTAGCTGCTGCCTCCGGTATCGACGTGGACAAGGTGATCCGCACAGTTTGGATCATCTCTGGAGCGCTTGCAGGTCTTGCCGGTGTGCTTTGGGCTTACTTCCGTCCGGGCATCAAGTGGGACATGGGAGCTCAGATTCTGCTCTTGATTTTCGCCGCAGTTACCTTGGGTGGCTTGGGTACCGCATTCGGTGCCCTAATTGGATCGATCGTAGTTGGTGTGCTAGTTGAGACCAGCTCGCTGATCATTCCAGCCGACCTAAAGTACGTCGGTGCTTTGGTAGTTCTTATTGGAATCTTGCTCTTCAGACCACAAGGTTTGCTGGGCAAAAAACAGAGGATAGGTTAGGAGGTCGACCATGGACTGGGGATCAATTCTCAATAACACCCTTGCGGGACTACTTACTCCAACCATCTTGGCGTTTGCACTAGCAGCGTTGGGTCTGGCTATGCACTTCGGTTTCGCCGGATTGTTGAACTTCGGTATCGCAGGCTTTATGGCCGTCGGTGCCTATGGATACGCAATCAGCGTTCTCACCTTCGGGCTGCCTTGGTGGGCTGGCATGCTAGCCGGCGTTGCTGCCTCGGTGGTTTTCGCTCTAATCATGGGTATTCCTACTCTGCGACTTCGCGGTGACTACCTGGCCATTGTGACCATCGCTGCAGCCGAAATCCTTCGCCTGCTATTCCTAACCACTGCTTTCGAGCCAGTGACCGGTAGCGCGGATGGCCTATTCGGTTACAACAACACCGGTGGCTTCGCCGAGGCCAACCCATTCCCGGTAGGAAACTACGGCTGGGGTCCTTGGACTTACAACGAGCAGACGCTGTGGATGTTGGTCTTCGGTCTAGTCGTTCTAGCGGTAGCGACCTTCCTACTGTGGGCACTGATGCGCTCACCTTGGGGTCGAGTCATCAAGGGTATCCGTGAGGATGAGGATGCAGTTCGCGCTCTAGGTAAGAACGTCTTCGCATACAAAATGCAGGCGCTGATCATTGGTGGTGTATTCGGAGCTCTTGGTGGAATCGTTTTGGCAACCAGCACTAATGTTTCCCCAGGCGTTTACGTCACCTCGCTGACCTTCTTCCTCTGGACCGCACTGTTGCTAGGTGGTGCGGCTACCATCTTCGGTCCGGTGCTTGGTTCGGTGATCTTCTGGGTGCTGCAGGCTTTCTTGACCAACGTCCTTCCAGCCTTGGCTGAGTCCGGCATCCTGCCGGTGTCAGGCATCCAGGCCGCAACTCTGCGCTATGTGCTGGTTGGTATTGGACTGATGCTGATTGTGATCTACCGTCCGCAGGGTATTTTCGGAGACAAGAGGGAGATGACCTTTGTCAAGTAATTCAGAGCACCAGAAGTCAACCGGACTACACGTCGGAGTCGCTGCTCCTGGCGTCAAGAAGGTGAATCCGATCCTGGTCATCGACCACGTAAAGAAGAGCTTCGGCGGTCTAACTGCGGTTGACGTTGAGCACCTTGAAATTCCAAGCGGTGCTATCACCGCCCTTATCGGCCCTAACGGTGCCGGTAAGACCACCCTGTTCAACTTGCTGACCGGTTTCGATACTCCAGACACCGGCGCCTGGTCGTTCCAGGGCAGTGAGCTTGCAGGTGTGCCATCTTTCAAAGTTGCCAAGATGGGTCAGGTTCGCACCTTCCAGCTAACCAAGGCGCTGAGCCTGTTGACCGTGCTTGAGAACATGAAGCTGGGTGCTAAGAACCAGACCGGTGAGAAGCTTCTGAACTCGCTATTCCCATTCCTATGGCGCAAGCAGGATGCTGCGCTTGAGGTCAAGGCCATGGAGCTGCTAAAGCGCTTCAAGTTGGACACCAAGAAGGATGACTTCGCAGCATCACTATCCGGTGGTCAGCGCAAGCTGCTTGAGATGGCCCGTGCCCTAATGACCGATCCAGTTCTAGTGATGTTGGATGAGCCAATGGCCGGTGTGAACCCAGCCTTGACTCAGTCCCTACTTGAGCACGTGCTAAACCTCAAGAAGGAGGGCATGACCGTGCTCTTTGTTGAGCACGATATGCACATGGTTCGCCACATCGCCGACTGGGTGGTTGTTATGGCAGAAGGCAAGGTTGTTGCCGAGGGTCCACCAGACACCGTTATGAAGGAGCAGGCAGTTATCGATGCCTACCTAGGTGCTCACCAGGACACCGACCTAGGTGTCGTTACCGGTCGCATCAAAGTGATCAGCGAGGAAGGTAAGTAAATGACTCGCGTTGTAGAAGTCAAAGATCTAACAGCCGGCTACCTGCCAGGTGTAAACATCCTCAATGGCACGAACCTCTATGCCGACAAGGGTGAACTGATTGGCATCATCGGCCCCAACGGTGCCGGTAAGTCCACGCTATTGAAGTCCATCTTCGGTCTGGTAAAGGTCCGCGAGGGTTCAATCACCCTCAACGGTGAGAACATCACTGGACTCAAGCCAAACCAGTTGGTGTCCAAGGGCGTGGGCTTTATCCCGCAGACCAACAACGTCTTCCCTTCCCTGACCATTGAAGAAAACCTTCAGATGGGTATCTTCCAGGAGCCTGGAAAATACAACGAGCGCCTGGAGTTTGTGGTTTCGATTTTCGCTGAGCTTGGCAAGCGCCTAAAGCAGCGTGCTGGATCGCTATCAGGTGGTGAGCGTCAGATGGTTGCCATGGGTCGCGCACTGATGATGGACCCAGCAGTGCTGCTTTTGGATGAGCCATCCGCAGGTCTGTCTCCGGTTCGTCAGGACGAGGCATTCCTTCGTGTGTCTGAGATCAACAAGGCTGGCGTTACCTGCATCATGGTTGAGCAGAACGCTCGCCGCTGCCTACAGATTTCTGACCGTGCTTACGTTCTGGATCAGGGTAAGGATGCGGTCGTAGGAACCGGTCGTGAGCTTCTAAACGACCCACAGGTCATCGGTCTGTACCTCGGCACCCTGGGTGCCTAAGAAGCCCACAACCGGCTCCTGGGTGGGTGTTGGTGCTGCTCTTGGAGTAGCACTCGGTTTCGCCCTAGAAAGCCTTGCAATCGGCATTGCCATTGGCGTGGCTGTTGGTGCTGGCATCGAATGGTTCAATCGCAAATCTAAGTAGTTATTAAAAAGAAATCCCCCGGCCAAAGGCCGGGGGATTCTTTGTTGGAACTAGATACTAGCCACGGATGGTAGCTGGTACGTTCTTTCCGTCGAACTGCTGGATCAGGATGTTACCGTCGGTTGGGTCACCCAACTCGTTGAAGGTAACGTTGCCTGAAGGGCCATCGTAGTCAGCGGTTCCGCCGGCGTTGATGATGTCAGCACACTCGGCGAAGCTGGTGCACTTCTGGCCGTTGCCGGATCCACCGGAAACTTCCTGTAGCTTCACAGACATGTTTGCACCCTCGGTGCTACGTGCCTCTAGAGCTGCAAGAGCTAGAAGAACAACTGCGTCGTAGGACTCAGGACCGTAAGCGTTTAGCTCTAGCGGTGCGTTGCCCTGTGCCTGCCAGTTCTCGTCCATGCGCTTGATGAAGTCACCAATCTTGGACTCGTTTACACCTGGGTAGGTACCCTTAGCGCCCTCAAGGGTGCCAGGAGCAAATTCCTCAGAGTAGTCGGTTAGGTTACCGTCAACGAAGTACAGCTTCTCACCAGGGAACTGAGCGGTTAGCTCAGGAACGATGGTCTTAGCCTCGTCGAAGGTGATCAACACGATAGCGTCAGGTCCAGGAGCAAGTGCCTCTGCGATCTGGCTAGCGAAGTTGGTGTCACCGGTGTTGTAGGTAGGTGCAGCTAGAACCTCGCCACCAGCAGCCTCGAAGGCCTTGGTTACGAACTCAGCTAGACCGGTTCCGTAGGAGTCGTTCAGAACGATCATCGAGATCTTCTGGTGTCCGTCTTCTGCGATTAGGTTACCTAGTACTTCACCCTGTAGCACGTCAGATGGAGCGGTACGGAAGTACAGTCCCTTGTCTGCGTAGTCAGTCAGTGCAGCCGAAGTGTTTGCAGGCGAGAACTGAATCACGCACTCTGCAACCAAACGGTCGATGAACTGTAGAGAGGTACCGGACGATGCGGCACCGATAACGGCCTCAACACCTGCGTTTAGCAGACGAGGGATCTCGGTGTCGTAAGCCTTGTTGTCGGTGTCACCCGAGTCACCCAGGGTGGCCTCGATGGTGATGCCCTTGCCGGCCTCGTTGATGTCCTTGATAGCTAGTGCAACACCAGCCTCCTCAGGTGGGCCGAGGAATGCAAGGTTTCCAGTTAGCGGTAGAGCGGTACCTAGCTTAAGAGTTAGGTCGCCTTCCTGCTCTGGGCCAAGCTCACAGCCGCCAGGAGTGGTGGTAGCAGCAGCGCTAGTCTCCGACTCGGTGGCTTCAGTCTCAGTGGAAGTCGCCGCACAACCCGCCAAAGCCGCTGCGCTAAGTGCCAAAACACCTAGAGCTGAAACGGTCTTGAGGGCCAAGCGTGACTTGATGTCGATTTCAGTCATTCTTGCTCCTTGAATAGCAATTAGAGGGCAAGTGTGGGCAAACGCTCACACTGCTACCCAAAAGCATACTGAAAATGACGGTTTGCAACCGTTTTTTCCTTCGAAAAAGGCGACCCCACTAGTGAAAGTTCTGCGATATTCGCAGATTGCTCTTGTTTTTGCTTCTAAATCAGAAGCAAATTGAGTTTTGATACTTCGAAATTGGTCGAATGTTCCGCTATGTAAGCAGTGCGTAACAATTAGGTTTCAGCTACCCCTGATCGATTACCGCGAGCGATCTACGCTTATTTCTAATGGCATCAAAGCTCAGCACCACAAGCGATAACCAGACCAGGCCAAAGCCAACCCAGCGCACAGCCGGCATTGGCTCCCGCAAGATAAAAAACGCGGTTAGAAACTGCAGCACTGGAGTCATGTATTGAATAAAGCCGATTGTGGAAAGCGGGATTCTCGAAGCGGCTGCCCCAAACAAGATCAATGGCACCGCCGTCATGATTCCAAAACCAATGAGGACAAAGGCGTTGCTAGGACTCTGCAGCAGGGTGATCGGCTCAGAGGCCGCCAGGATTGCCAGCTGACCCAAAGCAATCGGCATCACAAGCAGTGACTCGAGGGCAAAAGACTGCGTGGCTTGGATCTTGCCACCCACCTTGTTCTTTGCCAGCGAGTAGATGGCAAAACTGATAGCCAAGATGAAGGCGATCCAAGGGGGTCTGCCGTAGTCAAAGGTCAAAACCGCAACCGCAATGAATCCGATGCCGAGTGCAATCCACTGCGGAGTCCGAAGTCGCTCCCCCAAGAACACCACAGCAAAGACGATTGTGATCAGTGGGTTGATGAAGTAACCCAGTGAGGACTCAATGGTGTTACCGGTGGCAACTGCAACCACGTAAGTTTCCCAATTGATGAAGATAAAGATTGAGGCAACCGCCAACCAGCGAAGTTGCTTGGGTGAACGAAGCAGCTCAACGATCTTGCCCCAGCCCCGAATCACGGTTAGCACTAGGGCGGCAAAGAGGAATCCAAACACCACTCGCCAAACCACAACCTCAAATGGGTTAGCGAACTTGGTGGCGTTGATGATCAGCGGGAAAGATCCCCAGATTAGATATGCGCTCACGCCCAGCAGCAAACCGGTGGAATGGCTCGAACGTGTCTTCACCCTCAAAGCCTAGGGGTTAAAGGAAAACGACCCAGGTTTCCCTGGGTCGTCCTCTAAGTGATTTAGCGCTCGATGATTGCAAGCACGTCGCGAGCAGAGAGCACTAGGTACTCCTTGCCGTCGTACTTCAGCTCAGTGCCGCCGTACTTTGAGAAGATGACCTTGTCGCCAACCTTCACGTCGACTGGAATGCGAGCACCAGCCTCGTTGAAGCGGCCTGGGCCAACTGCAATAACCTCAGCCTCCTGTGGCTTCTCCTTTGCGGTGTCTGGAATAACCAGACCGGATGCGGTTACCTGCTCTGCCTCAACTGGGCGAACAACAATGCGATCTTCGAGTGGCTTGATAGAAACCGACACTTTGACCTCTTCTTTTCTTAAAGATGTGATTTAGCAGACTCGTAGTACGAGTGCTAATAAAACTTTACGGCCTATTTAGCACTCAGTCAAGGTGAGTGCTAGTAGCTGGACCACTAGCCTTATTTCATGAATCATTTACTGACCGCCGAAGCGCTTAGGTTGCTCGATGAAGTCGGCGAAATTGATTCCAAGGCCGATGTCTTAGCCATCATCACCAAATTGCGTAAAACCGGCCACCCCGCCCTATTGGTGACCGAGGTCATAACCCAGGCAAGACTTCGAACCAGAGGCAAGGCCAAGTTTGGCGACTTTGCAAAGAACATGCTCTTCACAGAGGCGGGCTTGGAGCAGGCAACTAGGTTGCAGGTTGCAGCGCTGCACGCAGAGCGCTTCCGGCTCAATGGCTTCAACAACATTGCAGACCTTGGCTGCGGCATAGGTGCAGACGCACTGGCTTTTGCCTCCTTGGGCCTCAAGTTGACCGCAGTTGAGCAGGACACTCACACCGCAGCTTTGGCATCCTTCAACCTCGCGGCATTTCCAGATGCTCAGGTCAGAGTTGCCGATGCCGAGAAATTCGACTTAGCGAGCTTCGATGCCATTTGGCTGGATCCGGCTCGCAGAGACTTAGAGCGTAAAGGTGCAAAGCACATCACGCTGACGCCGGCAGATTTCAGTCCAAATCTCGACTGGTGCTTTGGGATTGCCAAACCCAAGGGCATCAAGCTGGGGCCAGCCTTCCCACTGGAGCTGATTCCAGGAGGCGTGGAAGCGCAGTGGATTTCGCATCAGGGTGACCTGGTTGAACTCACGCTTTGGTTTGAAGGTCTGACAAATAGAGCTGGTCGTTCGGCACTGATGGTTAGGGACGGACAGCGCTTTGCTTTTGAAGGCGATGGCGCTCAGAGAGCAGAGACGTCAGCGCTGCAGCGTTACATCTATGAACCAGATAGCTCACTGATTCGCTCGCAACTGCTTGGTGAATTTGCGGCTCAACATTCATTGACCACAGTGTCTGATGGCATCGCCTACCTCACATCTGAGGAACTAATTAGTTCGCCTTGGTTGAAGACCTATGAGGTTTTGGAGACCCTGCCACTGGATGAGGTTGCCATTCGCAAGGCACTGGCCACTTTAGGCATTGGGAAACTTGAGATCAAAAAGCGCGGTGTCGATATCACCCCGGAAGAACTGCGACCAAAGCTGAAGTTAAAGGGAGAGGGCGCCGCCACCTTGATTCTCACCAAGGTGGGCGACGCCCGTCGAGCTCTTATCGTTCAGCCGATTCGCTAGCTCTGGCGGCTAATGCTTAGCGGTCTCCGTAGTGCATTCCGCCGAATCCGCGTTCGAATTCAAAATACTCAGGGCTCATGGGGTCCATGCCTAGAACACCCGAGAAGATAAGCACCTTTGCAATCACTCCGAGTAGGCCAAAGAGAATCCAGCCCGCTAGGTGAACATATCCAAGGACGGTTCCGGTTAGTGCCAGGGCGCGGCCTGATTCACCACTCTGTTTAATTTGCTTTAGCGCGATGTGACCGGTGATGACCGCAATCAACGCACCCACGATGCTCAATGCGCTTGCCAGCGATACCACTGACAGAGTGTTTAGTGAGGTGAAGTCAAACGGCTTCTTCTCAATCTTTGGTTGAACTACCTCTGCGGCAACTTCTGGTTCTGATTTCTTGTCTGCCATTTTTTTCCTTTGCTTGGGGACAGCCAAACAATGACAGCTCAGCGTGACAGAACGCTGGAGGTTAGCTGGGAGATTCTAGAGAGTCTGAACTTGGGTGACCTCGAGCGTGGACTCGGACCCGAAGCCCAAACCGGAGGGCTCTCTGCCTGCCATAACCAACTGCGAGCCAAGCGCAGCGATCATCGCTCCGTTGTCGGTGCAGAGTTGGAATCTTGGAATGCGAAGCTCAATACCGTTTTCGTCACAGCGCTTTTTGGCCTCTTCGCGCAATCTGGCGTTTGCCACCACACCACCGCCAAGCAGTAGGCGATTTACTCCGAAGTCCTTGCAGGCATTGATTGCCTTGGATAAAAGCACATCGACCACAGCCTCTCGGAAGCTTGACGCTACGTCCGCCTTGGAGAAGTCCTCGCCGGCATCTTGTGCCTTCTCAACATGTCTGGCAACCGCAGTCTTCAGCCCCGAGAAGGAGAAGTCGTAGCGGTGCTTTTCCATATCCTTTGGAAGCGTCAGCCCGCGAGGGAATCGGATGGTTGCTGAACCTTCGGCCGCCAATTTGTCGATCTGGGGACCTCCCGGATATGGCAGGCCCAAAACTCTGGCTACCTTGTCAAAGGCCTCACCGGCGGCATCATCGATGGTCTCCCCCAAAAGCACAACGTCATTCAAAAGGTGTCGAACTAACAGCAGTGAGGTGTGACCACCGGAAACTAGCAGTGCAATTGTCGGCAGCTCAACGGCCCCGCGCTCTAGGACATCGGCGCCGACGTGACCAACCAGGTGGTTCACCGCGTAGAGCGGTTTGTTGTGAGCGATAGCTAACCCCTTGGCAGCTCCGATTCCCACCATCAGGGCACCGGCAAGTCCAGGTCCATTCGCAACCGCAATGGCATCGATATCTGCCATGGTGACATTGGCCTCTTTGAGAGCCTTCTCGAGAGTTGGCCTAATTGCCTCTAGATGGGCACGGGCTGCAACCTCTGGAACCACCCCGCCATATTTCGAGTGCTCATCCATTGAGCTGTGAAGCGCATTGGCCAAGAGCCGATTACCCCGAACAATTCCAACGCCGGTCTCATCACAAGTGGACTCAATCCCCAGCACAAGTGGCTGCCTAATTGCTAGCCGCATGATTAGGGCATCCACACCTGCTGGTTGGTAGTAGCGCTTGCGAATATCAATCCGCTCAAAGCCCAGGCTTTGGTAAAGCGAAATTGCCGCTTGGTTGTCCGCTCTAACCTCAAGCAACAACTGCTCGGAGCCGAGTTCCTTGGCTTTCGCGATCAGCCTTTGCATAAGCTCTCTGCCCAAACCCTTGCCGCGATAATCCAACGCGATGCCGATGGTTTGGATATCCGAACTGAATGCACCGGCTGAGGTTGAAAGACCGGCATAGCCGATTAGGTCTTTGTCGAATACCCCTAGGTAATAGGTGTGGTTCGCGGAAAGCTCGCTTGCCATGCTGGCGGCGGACCAGGCATCCTCTGGGAAAAGCTTTTGCTCCAGGTCCATAACCGTGGTGAGGTGATCTTTGGAAAGTTGCAAGTACTGCATTACCCACTCACCCGCTTTCCAGCGGATGGTGCGACATCAGGTGAGCGCAAATACAGTGCCGTTGAATCGCTGAGATCCAAGCCCGTTTGGATAGCCCAGAGCGCATATCGACCTACCAACTCGGCATTGCACTTGCCTTCAACCGCTTCGAAGTCAGCAAACTGTTCAAGCTCCTCGGGCTTTAGAACCGCTGGACCAAAGACCTTACTGCCTTGGTCATAGGCCGCCACAAACAACTCTCGCCTCTTGGCATCGCTAGAGACCACGATCTTCGCATTGCCATGCGCCAAGGCCACGGCATCCAAATTCCTCACCGAATACATCGGCAATCCAAGAGCGGTGGCGAAAGCTGTGCCGGCAGCCATGCCAACCCTCAGGCCGGTGTAGGGAGCGGGTCCTCTGCCAATCGCAACAGCCGTAATCTCCGCTGCGGTCAACTTCGAATTCTCAAGAGCCTCGGCGATGGCATTGCCGATGTTCTCGGCGTGACCGAATGGGTCGTCATACTCAATAAAAGCCAGCAGAGTCTCGCCATCAAAAATTGCCGTCGAGGTGCCAGCTGAGGTATCAATTGCTAAAAGCAATTTTCACCCCCTGCCAGCGATCTCCGAAGCCTGAAGTGGTTACCAAACGTGATTCGTCCTCGGCCTCGCGATTGATATCGACCTGCAACCAGTGCTGGGCGATGCCATCGATGTAATCCCTTGCCCACTCCACCACGACAATCGAGTTTGCAAAATCGATATCCAAGTCATCCAGCTCTAACGCTGAGTTCAGACGATAGGCATCGACGTGGACCAGCTTCGGTCCAGCTTCGGTTCTGTGAGTACGTGCCAAGACGAATGTTGGGGATTGGACTGTGCCCTGGGCGCCTAATCCTTCACCGATGCCACGAGTCAAAGTGGTTTTCCCGGCACCGAGTGGGCCATTGAGCAGCACTAAATCGCCAGCCTTTAGAACCTTGGCGATTGCTAAACCCAACTCATGCATTTGATCTGGGTCTTGAATTTGAAATTCCATACCTAGAGGTAAACCCTCTTGGCTCGGCCACCAATCCTGGTGACGACCTCATAGTTAATTGAACCTGCCGATGCACCCAGCTCCTCGGCAGACGGTTCGCCTTGGGCTGGATCGCCGAAGATAACCACTTCTGCACCAAGTTCCACTTTGTGATCGCCGATATCGACAACGAACTGGTCCATGGCAATCCGACCGGAAACCTCAAATTGCTTTCCTGCGATCAACACCTTTGCGCCCTGCGCAATCCTCGGCATCCCCTCGGAGTAGCCAAACGGAACCAGTGCCAGTGTGGTTTCTTTGTCGGTGCGATAGCGGTATCCGTAGGAAACACCTTGACCAGGCTGAACTCGCTTTAGGTTTACCACCTTTGCAACTGCGCGCATGGCTGGCTGCAACTTGAATTCCGAGTAGTCGCGATCTTCCCAAGGGTTAAGGCCATAAATCCCAATACCGCAACGCACCATCTCGTATCTCATGCTCGGATAGCTCAAAGCTGCTGCAGTAGCGGCCAGGTGGCGCTGGGAAATTTGAACTCCCAAAGAAAGTGCCAGCTTCTCAGCCTCTAGGAAAAGTTGCTCCTGCTTCAAATCTTCTGACTCGGAGGTATTGGCTAAGTGCGAGAAAAGACCAATGGTTTTGCCCGAGAGTTTTTCAAACACCTCGGACCACTGAGCCTTGGCAAATCCGGCTCTGCCCAATCCGGTGTCAACCTTGATGTGAATCTGCTTCACGCCTGCCTCAAGCGCGGCATTCAAAATCGCGAAGTTGGAAACGCCAAGCTCAATATCCTGCTCGGCTGCCATTTGAAAATCGTCGGACTCAGTCAAAATCCAACACATAAGGCGCGAACGAATACCGGCTGCGCGAAGTGCAATGGCTTCCTCTAGATCTGCGACACCCAGGGCGTCAACCGAAATCTCTTCAAGGGCCTGTGCTACTTCGTGCATGCCGTGGCCGTAGGCATTGGCCTTGACAACTGCCATTACCTGACTCGGGGCGACAACTGCCTTGAGGGCGCGATAGTTGCTCTGGATCTTGCCCAGGTCTATTTGAATTTCGCGCATTTAGTTAGCCTCCAATACAACGAAGGCAGATGCAAGTTCTTGTTCGTGACTAAGCGATAGCTGAATCGAAGTAATGCCTAGGCCAGATACCCGAGTCTTGGTGTCTCCGTGAAGCTCAATGCTCGGTTTTCCAAGATCGTCCTTCACGATTTCAATCTCAGACCAGCTCAAAAGCTTTGGGTCACCAAGTGCTTTAGCCAGAGCTTCCTTAGCAGCAAACCTTGCAGCCAGCGAAACATCCGAGAGTTCAAGCTCGTTTGGGTGGAACAGTCGCTGCTTGAGGTTCGGCGTGCGAGTAAGTGCGTCAGACATGCGCACCACTGAGCAAAGGTCAGTGCCGACCCCGTAGATCATTTATTCGACCGTAACGCTCTTTGCCAAGTTTCTTGGCTGGTCAACATCCAATCCCTTTGCAGATGCAAGCTCTAGCGCAAAGGTCTGCAGTGGAATTACCGAGAGTACGGCAGCCATAAATGGGTGAGAGTCAGGGATGCTGAAAACCTCGTCAGAGAACTCAGCCGCCAGCTTGTCGCCAACTTCAGCAATCGCGATTACCTTCGCGCCTCGAGCCTTGATCTCCTGAATGTTGGAGATCACCTTCGGGTGAAGTGAATCTTCGCCCTTAGGAGATGGCACCACGACGATAACCGGCTGTCCGGATTCAATAAGTGCAATTGGACCGTGCTTTAGTTCACCGGCGGCAAAGCCCTCGGCGTGGATATAGGCAAGCTCCTTGAGCTTCAGTGCACCCTCCATCGCGATTGGGTAGCCAACATTGCGACCCAGGAAGAGGACCGACTTGGCATTTGAATACTCGCGACCAAGATCACGCATGCGATCTAGAGATTCCAGCACAGCCTTGACCTGGCGAGGCAGCTTTAGTAGCTCTTTACCTAAGTCGGTAAGCACTGCTTCTGAGTGTGCCTTGCGCAACCAACCAAGCGATAGGGCAACCAAAAGCCCAGCGGTGATTTGAGCAGTGAATGCCTTGGTGGATGCAACCGCAACCTCAGGACCTGCGTGGGTGTAAATGGTCGCATCTGACTCGCGAGCCAGAGTTGCACCTTGGGTGTTGCAGATGCTCAGCACCTTAGCGCCCTGCTCCTTGGCATAGCGAATTGCCATCAGGGTATCCATGGTTTCACCGGACTGGCTAATTGCCAGAATCAAAGTGTTGGTATCGATCACCGGATCGCGGTAACGGAACTCGTGTGCCAGCTCAACGCTTACAGGTATCTTGGCCCACTTCTCGATTGCGTACTTGGCAACCTCACCCGCGTAAGCGGCGGTGCCGCAGGCGGTGATGATGATGCGATTTACCTCAGCAAGTTTTTCTAGCCCGGCAAATTCATCGAGCTTCACTCGTCCATCTGAGTCGAGGCGACCCATCAGGGTGTCACCCACTGCCTGTGGCTGGTCAGCAATCTCCTTGGCCATAAAGGATGGCCAGCCACCCTTGGATGCACTTGATGCATCCCAGTCCACGGCGAATTCTTCAAGTTCAACGCTTTCGCCTTGGAAGGTTGAAACCTTCACCGAGTCACTGCGAAGTTCAACGATCTGGTCCTGACCTACCGAGACAGCTCGTTTGGTGTGCTCAACAAAAGCAGCAACGTCGCTACCTAGGAAGTTCTCGTTCTCGCCAAGACCAATAACCAGTGGTGAGTTTCTGCGAGCGGCAAGAATCAGGTCTTTGTGATCTTCGTGGATGCAGAGCAAGGTGAAAGCACCGTGTAGGCGGTTGACCACCGAGACGAAGGCTGCCTTTAGGTCTTTGGTTTCCTCATAGGCACGAGCCACCAGGTGAGCTGCGACCTCAGAGTCGGTCTGAGAAGTGAACTTCACGCCCTGGGCTAGAAGTTCAGCCTTTAGTTCTGAGAAGTTCTCAATGATGCCGTTGTGAATCAAAGAAAGCTTTAGGTTTTCACCACCGAGGTGCGGGTGGGCATTGCCATCGGTTGGAGCGCCGTGAGTAGCCCAACGGGTGTGACCAATTCCAATGTGAGCATCTGAAAGTGGGGAGTCTTTTAGGTCATCGACCAAGACCTGTAATTTGCCGGCACGCTTGCGGGTTTGCAGACCCAAATCTGGGTCAATTACAGAAATACCAGCGGAGTCATAGCCTCGATATTCCAGGCGCTTTAAGCCTCCAAGAAGTACATCGAGTGTTGACCCCGGTCCTACATAGCCGACGATTCCACACATGAGGTCTAATCTACGGCAGAATAGCCAGTTATGAGTGCAGCACAGGGCCTAGGGGAGCTTTCTCCCTACCTCGCGATTGAACGCGCGGACTGGGCTGAGCTTGGGAAGAATACCCAGCTCCCGCTCACCGAAAAAGAGCTGCAGAACCTAAAGAGCTTGGGCGACTTCTTGGACATGAAAGAGGTCGAAGAGGTTTACCTACCTGTTTCTCACCTACTCTCGCTTTACGCCAGCCAGATGCAGAAGCTTCACTCCGCCTCTTCTAAGTTTCTCGGTGAAAGATCTGCAAAAACCCCTTTCATTATTGGCATTGCTGGCTCGGTAGCAGTTGGAAAGTCAACCGTTGCCAGATTGCTCAAAGAACTTATGTCGCGCTGGGAGGGAACTCCGAGAGTCGAGCTAGTGACCACCGACGGCTTCCTATATCCAAATGCCGAGCTTGAACGTCGTGGCATCATGGATCGCAAAGGCTTCCCAGAAAGCTACGACCGCAAGCGACTCCTAAAGTTCGTAAGCGACGTGAAATCGGGCGTGGAGAACGTGACCGCTCCGGTCTACTCACACCTTTCATACGACATCGTTGATGGCGAATATGAAGAGGTGAAAACCCCGGATGTCTTGATTCTTGAGGGTCTGAACGTGTTGCAACCACCGGCAATCGGGCAAGAGCTTGCGCTGAGCGATTTCTTTGATTTCACGATCTACATTGATGCCAACCCAAAGACCATTGAGAAGTGGTACCTGTCACGTTTTCTGCAGCTTTGGACCAGTGCATTTACCAACCCGCTCTCTTACTTTCACCAACTGACCAAGCAGTTGAATCAGGAACAAGCAATTGAGCGAGCACAGGGCTTCTGGCAAAACATCAATCTGCCAAACCTGCGCGAAAACATCGAACCCACTCGTTACAGGGCGAAGTTAGTGATGCAAAAAGGCGATGAGCACCGCGTTCAGCAGGTTTTACTTAGGAAGATCTAGAGCTTCAACGAAACTGATCTGCATCGAATCGATGCATGCAGGGAAAGTCTCAAATGCCTTGGCGCGCTCAGCTGAAGAGTTGTATTGTTCCTGAATCTTTAGGAAAGCTTCTTCATCACCAGGTAGCGAGACGCACCAAATAAACTCATCAGCTTGGTGATCCACCAGCTGAAACTCAACTCGAAAGCCAAAGCCCTCGCGCACCGGAATCAATGTGCTTTGAAGCCAAGTGGTGAAACCGGCCATCTTGCCCTGGGCAATTTTGTATCGACGAAGTTGGTAGGTATGTGTTTTTGCCATATAAACCATTCGTTAGTGAGCTCTGGGGCCTTACTCAGATTACAAGCCTGGCTTAGAATCTTGGCATAGTGCATCAATCATTTCAGGGGGAAATGTGAAGAGAGCTGTTCGCATTGGATTGCTTGGCATTGTGGGATCTTTGCTGGTGGTCGTCGGGGCCGTCTTGGCCACCGATGCAATTGAAAAATACACTGGCACTACCCCGATTGAGCCCGGAAGCCCTTTTTGTTTTGAAGTCGGCAAGACCTCAGAGCTTGGTGGTGACTGTTTTTGCGTTGAGGGTGACCTGACCACCATTGAGGAACTTGACTGTCTAGTTGCTAGCCGAGTAGTTCCTGCGAGTGAATACGATTCTTTTCGCCGAGACATGGGCCTTTTGGAGCCTGAAGTTGTAGAACCCGAAGTCACTCAGTCACCCACGACCCTTGAGCCAACGCCTAAACCTTCGGAATCAGAATCAACCGCCACTTTGGTGGAGCGGCCGTTTTGTTGGGCGGTTGGGAAAACATCAGAGCAAGACAACGACTGCTTTTGTGTCGAGGGAACGTTGGACAGACTTGATGAGCTTGATTGCATGATTGCAAGCGGCAAGATTCCAAAGAGCGAGTATGAAAACTACCGAAAGAGCATAGAGGCTAAGAACTAAAGCCCGAGCCTGCGCTCAACGGCAAGCGCGATTCGCTCTGCCCAGCTCTGCGCCGTGCCCTGATCTTGTGCTTCAACCATGACGCGAACCAACGATTCGGTGCCGGAGGCTCGAAGCAGCACTCGGCCGTTATCGCCCAGTTCGGCCTCTGCGGTTTTCACCAGCTGATTCAACTCTGGGTCAGAGCCGACTTTGGTCTTATCTACTCCTGGAACGTTAATCAAAACCTGAGGGTAATTAGGCATTACTGCTGCTAGCTCACGCAGGGTCTTTCCAGACGAAACAACCCTCGCGGCGATGTGCAGACCGGTTAGCACGCCGTCACCGGTGGTGGCATACTGCGCAAAAATCACATGGCCAGACTGTTCGCCACCGAGCGAATAACCGCCCTCGCGCATTGCCTCCAGCACATAGCGGTCACCAACGCCAGTTTCGACAATGTCGATTCCAGCTTCCCGCATTGCAACCTTCAAACCAAGGTTGGACATAACTGTGGTGACCAAGGTGTTACGAGCAAGGCTTCCGGTTTCCCTAAGTGCCATTGCCAAAATGGTCATGATGTGATCGCCGTCGACAATCGCTCCGGTGTGATCAACCGCCAGGCAGCGATCCGCATCACCATCGTGAGCAATTCCAAGGTCTGCTTTGTGGCTTAGAACTGCTGCCTGAAGGGCAGAAAGGTGAGTGGAGCCGTATCCGGAGTTGATGTTGTTGCCATCTGGGTCGGCACCGATGACGATGACCTTTGCTCCAGCATCAGAGAAAATCTGAGGCGAAATCGCACTCGCTGCACCGTGGGCGCAGTCGAGAACGATCTTTAGTCCCTCGAGTCGGTTTGGCAGTGTGCCAAGTAGGTGCACGATGTAGCGGTCTTCGGCGTCGGAGAAGCGGGTAACTCGGCCAACCTCAGATCCAATCGGGGTTAGCACCTGCCCCATGGCTTCGGCGATCTTGTCTTCGGTGGCGTCCGCTAGCTTGTGTCCTCCGCGAGCAAAGAACTTGATGCCATTGTCTGGAGCAGAGTTGTGGCTTGCGGAAATCATCACGCCAAAATCGGCACCGATATCTGCGGTTAAGTAAGCAGCAGCCGGGGTTGGCACTACGCCTGCGTCAAATACATCGACTCCAGATGACGCTAGACCAGCTGCGACAGCAGCAGAAATGAAGTCACTTGAGATTCGTGGGTCGTGAGCAATCACAGCTCTTGGGCGATCGCCACGCTTTCTAGCATCTGCACCAAGCACCAAGGCAGCAGCCTGCGCCAAACGTAGCGAGAATTCTGCGGTGATGTCTTTGTTCGCGGTTCCGCGAACCCCGTCAGTGCCAAATAGCCTGCCCATGGCAGAAGCGTATCTTTAGCGCTTGGAGAACTGAGAAGCCTTGCGGGCCTTCTTCAAACCGGCCTTCTTGCTCTCAATGATGCGAGAGTCACGGCGGAGGAAGCCAGCCTTCTTCAAAGCAGCGCGGTTGTTGTCGGTGTCAATCTCGTTCAGTGCACGAGAAATGCCTAGACGAAGAGCTCCAGCCTGACCTGCGATGCCACCACCGTCGATGCGGCAGATGACGTCGTAAGCACCCTGTAGCTCAAGAACCTTGAACGGGTCGGTGATTAGCTGCTGGTGCAGCTTGTTTGGGAAGTAGTCCTCAAGGGTGCGGCCGTTCACAGTGATCTTGCCGGTACCTGGGATTAGACGAACGCGAGCAACTGCCTCCTTGCGGCGACCGGTTCCGGCACCGTTCTGGGTCAGGTTGCCACGAGAGCGCACTGGCTTCTCAGGAGCACTCTCGGTGGTGTAAGAGGTCTCTACTGCCTCTTCTGCGACGATCTTCTCGGCCAATTGGTATTCCTTACTGGGCAATCTGGTCAATGACGAATGGCTTTGGCTGCTGCGCAACGTGTGGGTGAACAGCGCCCTTGTAAACCTTTAGCTTGGAGAGCTGCTGGTCGCCAAGGGTGTTCTTTGGCAGCATGCCGCGGATTGCCTTCTCGACTGCGCGCTCTGGGTTCTTCTCCAAAAGCTCAGAGTAAGTAGTAGCGGTTAGACCACCTGGGTAACCAGAGTGGCGGTAAGCCTTCTTCTGGGCCAACTTAGAACCGGTTAGTGCAACCTTCTCTGCGTTGATGATGATGACGAAGTCACCATTGTCCATGTGAGCAGCAAAGGTTGGCTTGTGCTTTCCGCGCAGCAGTGCTGCGGCGTGAGAAGCTAGGCGGCCCAAAACCACGTCAGTGGCGTCGATGACAAACCACTCGTGGGACAGCTCGCTGGCCTTAGGCGAATAAGTACGCACGCTAAATTACCTCTTAGTTTCTTATGTGTGATTCCGCATGACTATCGCGGTTTCAAACCCTTTCGGCATAGCCGAACCAAGGGCTAATTCTAGGGGACTTATTAGGCTTTGGTCAAACAGATATTTCCTCAGCAGTACGCCTTCTTCTCGCACGTTCTGCTTGCTCACCCAAGTTCTCATCGGCTGGGTAGGAAATTGCATCTAAAGTCAGGCCTCGAGGGGCGATTACCTTCACTTTTGCGCCTCTAACCGCTGACTCCTGCATCAGCTTGAGTTCTTCTAGGCTTTGGCGCTTTTCCCCTACTGCGATAAGGGATCCAACGATGGCGCGAACCATGTTGTGACAGAAAGCATCCGCCTCTAAGAACACCTCGATTGAGCTATCGCCAAGCCGAGTAACGGTTAGGGTCCTAAGCTCACGAATTGTGGTAGCGCCCTCCCTGGGCTTGCAAAAAGCTCCAAAGTCGCGCAATCCCGTGAGCAACTGGGTTCCCTGCTGCATCAATTCGATATCCAGCACCTTCTTGATGCTCAAGGCATACCTTGCTCGCTTCGGGTTTGGCTTGCAAAGCCCATCGGTAATCAAGTACTTGTAGCTGCGGCCAATTGCCGAGAATCTGGCATCAAATCCGGCTGCTGCCAAACTCACGCTGTGAACCGCAATGTCAGATGGCAATAAGGCGTTCAACCTGGTTGCGGTCAGCGGGGTGCGGCCCAATCGCTTGAGCTGCTCAGGCGATAGATCAAAGTGGCAAACCTGGTGATCGGCGTGGACGCCAGCATCGGTGCGACCGGCAACCCGCATTGCGAAGTCGTTTTCGGTGGGACCGAAAATCTGCTGCAAAACATTCAGTAGATCGCCCTGCACGGTGCGCAATTTGGGCTGCTTTGCCCAGCCATTGAAGTCGGTGCCGTCGTAGGCAAAGTCCATCCGGAAACGAGAAAACCCGCCGGCAAGACCAGCGGGTTCACTCATTGCTAATTCCTTACTCAGCGGAAGATGCGTCTGCCTCTGCGGCAGGTGCCTCAGCCTCAGCTGCTGCAGCCTCTTCGACTACCTCAGCTGCTGGAGCTTCAGTCTCAGCCTCAGCCGCTGCGGTCTCGACCACAACTTCTTCAACTGCGGCCTCTTCGACAACAACTTCGTCATCCGCTGCAGCTGCTGCGGTGGTCACTACGGCAGCTGCCGCGGTGGTTGCGATGTTGTTAGTCAGCTTGACCTTGTTGGACTTTGGCTTTGGGTTTACAGCCTCTAGCACTAGCTCGATAACTGCCATAGGAGCGTTGTCGCCCTTACGGTAGCCAAGCTTGGTGATGCGGGTGTAACCGCCCTGACGCTCTGCAACTAGCGGTGCGATCTCAGCGAATAGCTCGTGAACGACACCCTTGTCTAGGATCTGCTGCATTACGCGGCGACGTGCGTGTAGGTCTCCGCGCTTTGCAAAGCTAACTAGACGCTCGGCTACTGGACGTAGGCGCTTGGCCTTGGTCTCAGTGGTAACGATG
This sequence comes from uncultured Aquiluna sp., assembly GCA_964560155.1. GTDB lineage: Bacteria > Actinomycetota > Actinomycetes > Actinomycetales > Microbacteriaceae > Aquiluna. The sequence goes on along the minus strand of CAZLKR010000007.1, from coordinate 1,283 downwards.
CGCTTGTGCTTGAACAGCGAGGTTGCCATGTTGTTGAGCATCAGACGCTCGTGGGCTGGACCGCCTCCGAGACGTGGGCCCTTAGTTGGGGTTGGCATTTCTTTCTCCTTGAGTTTCTAAGCGTTTAGATCTGGTCGTCGTCGAAGCCGCCACCGAAGTAGGCGCTGTCGAATCCTGGGACTGCGTCCTTGAAGCGAAGGCCTAGGGAAGCAAGCTTCTCGCGAACCTCGTCAACAGACTTGGAACCAAAGTTGCGAATGTTCATCAACTGGTCCTCGCTCAAAGCGATTAGCTCTGAAACGGTGTTGATGCCCTCGCGCTTTAGGCAGTTGTAAGAACGAACGGTTAGGTCCAGGTCCTCGATTGGGGTTGATAGCTCGTTAGAAGCTGCAACCTCAACTGGAGCTGGTCCAATCTCGATACCTTCGGCCTCAGCGTTTAGCTCCTTGGCTAGGCCAAATAGCTCAACCAGAGTGGAGCCAGCAGATGCAACCGCATCGCGTGGCTCAACAGACGGCTTGGTTTCAACATCAACAATTAGCTTGTCGAAGTTGGTGAACTCACCCGCACGAGTTGCCTCAACGCGGTAGGAAACCTTTAGAACTGGGCTGTAGATGGAGTCAACTGGGATTACGCCAGCTTCTGCATCCAGGTTGCGGTTCTGAGAAGCCTGAACGTAGCCACGACCGCGCTCGATAACGAACTCGATCTCTAGCTTGCCCTTGGCGTTTAGAGTCGCAAGTACTAGCTCTGGGTTGTGAACCTCAACACCAGCAGGAACCTGGATGTCGGCAGCGGTAACAGGACCGGCTGCGCTCTTGGTTAGGTGTGCAACCACTGGAGCATCGTGCTCAGAGGAAACAACTAGGTTCTTGATGTTGAGGATTACCTCAACAACGTCTTCTTTGACACCAGGAATGGTGGAGAACTCGTGGCTAACACCCTGAATGCGGATGTTGGTCACAGCTGCACCTGGAATCGAAGACAACAGGGTGCGGCGTAGTGAGTTACCAAGGGTGTAACCAAAGCCTGGCTCTAGTGGATCCAGGATGAAGCGTGAACGGTTTGGACCTAGAACTTCTTCGTGAAGGGTTGGGCGCTGTGCAATTAGCACTATTTGGTTCCTTTCATCTGAGCATCCGCTATTTGATGCTCGTCTTTACACTCAGTGGCTTAGCTGAATGCTTTGAATCTTTAGTTTTGGAAAAGCTGTAGTTAGACGCGGCGACGCTTTGGAGGGCGGCAACCGTTGTGAGCCTGTGGGGTCACATCGGAAATTGAGC
>CAZLKR010000006.1:45351-53899 GCA_964560155.1 uncultured Aquiluna sp. | reverse complement strand
CCTTGCCTTCGGCAAGAAGGCGGTGCATTGCCAGTGGAATCGAAGCGGCAGAAGTATTACCGGTGTCGACAATGTCCCTTGCGACAACAACCGAATCAGGCAGTTCAAGCTGCTTCGCCAACTCATCGATGATACGGATGTTGGCCTGGTGGGTTACCAATGCGCTGAGATCCTTGGCCTCAAGGCCCGACTCTGCCAGAGCCTGCTTGGCAACCTTTGCCATCTCCCAGACTGCCCATCGAAACACTGACTGTCCCTCCTGGATCAGCGTTGGCCACTGGGCCTTGCCATCTCGGAAGTCAAGAATCGAACTGGTCATGCCGACCTTGTCCCAGTTTGCCCCGTCCGAACCCCAAACTGACTTTGAGATTCCCGGGTGATCGCTTGGACCAACAATGGCAGCGCCTGCGCCATCGCCGAGCAAGAAGCTAATCGAGCGATCAGCTGGGTCAATAAAGTCCGAAAGCTTTTCGCCACCGACAACCAAAACGTACTTGCTGGTTCCAGCCCTCACCAGTGCATCTGCCTGAGCAATTCCGTAGCAGTACCCGGCACATGCAGCTGAAATGTCATATGCGGCTGCGCCATGGGCTCCGACCATTTCTGCAAGCAATGACGCTCCGGAAGGAGTCTGGTAAGGGAAGGTGATGGTGGCGAGGATAACGGTGCCGATTTCCTCTGGCTTGATGCCCGCTTTGCTAATCGCTTCGTTTGAAGCCTCAACGGCCATGTCTATTAGAGACTGCTCTTGATCGGCACGCTTACGAGTAATGATTCCGGTGCGCTGTCTGATCCACTCGTCAGAGGAGTCAATCGGACCCGCAATATCATCGTTAGTCACGACCTGGTGGCCTCTTGAGGCACCAAGAGCGTAGATTCGCGTGAACTCTTCGGTTTTAGTTTGGTTGAGAGTCTTCATTTCGCTCCGATTTTCTCGAGATCAGTAAATGTCTTTAGAGCAACAGCCGTGGAGTTAGGCATCCCTCGCTTGGCAAGTCCTGCCAGCGCGCCAGCCGGAGGTAGCTCTACAACTTCGGGGGAGTTGCCATCCATGCTGCTCATGCAAAGGTCCCAGCGCACTGGGTTTGAAACCTGAGAAACCAAGCTTTCTAAGAACGAAGCTCCCGAGGTAACAACGCTGCCATCGACATTGCTCCAGAGCTTGATCTTCGGGTCATGTGCGGTGATCTTTGCTGCCGCCTGTGCAAGGACTTCAACCGCAGGTTGCATGTAACTGGTGTGGAATGCTCCGGCAACCTTGAGCTCAATCACGCGAGTCTTCTCAGGTGGAGCGGCAACCAGCTTTGTGATCGCTTCCTTAGAACCCGCAGCAACGATTTGGCCAGCTCCGTTGTAGTTAGCCGGTGATAGACCTAGGTCACTCAAGGCTTTGAGGACAACAGCCTCATCACCACCAAGCACGGCCGCCATCGAAGTGACTTCCAGTTTTGCTGCGCTTGCCATTGCGTTGGCCCTGACGGCAACCAGCTCCATCGCCTCTGAATCGTGAATTACACCAGCAATTGCTGCCGCTGCAAACTCGCCAACCGAGTGACCAACCACGCCATCAATTGAATCAAGATCAATGGCCGTTCTAGCGGCGGCAATAGCGGCCGCAACAATCAATGGCTGAGCATTCTCAGTCGCCTTGATCTCATCTTCACTCGCAGTGGTTCCAAGGCGGACTAGGTCTTTGCCTGCGGCTTCACCAAGCTCGCGGATCTTGGTCTCGAAGCCGGGAACATTTGCAAACCAGTCGATTAGGAATCCTTCGGACTGGGACCCTTGGCCTGGGCACATCAAAATACGCATCTTTACAAACTACCTTTTCAATCCATATTCAGTGTCATTGATGGCACCTAACAGCAGCGCCACTTGCAGAACAAAGGCTGTCCTGGCATCGGTCGGATCCGCCGCGATCTCCTCAAAAATTCGCTTAAGTCGGTAACGCACGGTATTCGCATGGACAAAAAGGGTCTTTGCCGTCAGTTCAAGTGAACGCCCGCAGTCAAGGTAAGCGCGAAGGGTGCCAAGCAACTCCGGGGAGGTTTTTGCCAGCGGCAGGTAGTAGGTCTCAATCAACGTTTGACGAGCCAAGCTGTCTCCAGCAAGAGCTCGCTCCGGGAGCAACTCGTCTGCCGAAAGTGGCCTCTGCTCTGAACCTACGCTCAACGCGACAGAGTGTGCTGCCAATGCGCTCTTAGCGCTTCGAGGCGCATCCGAAACGGTTGCCACGGTCTTGCCTAGGATCAGCGGTCCGCCACCAAAGAAACTTTCCAACTGCGTAGCGATACCTTGAATTGCTTGCTCAGGCTTGTCTGATGCCGTCATCAACCCAATGACCGCAACCTGTCTTCGCCCCTGGATGCCCAATAGCAGGTCGCTTCCAGCCTTGCGGGCAACTTTGCGCATGCCGTCCGGGTCTGGACTTGGGTTGGCAATTCCAAGAAGCACTGCCACCTGTCCATCGCTGCGCCACCCCAGGGCTGCTACGCGAGAGCTGATCTCCTGGGAGGTTTCACCAGAGATAATGCTGTCAACAACCAATGCTTCTAGGCGGGCATCCCAGAGGCCTCTTGCCTCAGCCGCCTTGGCATAAACATCGGCAGCGCTAAATGCGATGTCGCGTGAGTAGCGCAAAACCGATTCGGTCAGGTCTGGATGTTCTGCGACTACTCGCGCCTCAACCATCTCCACCACAACCCGAATCAGTTGAAGGGTCTCCTGCAGTGAAATAGAGCGAAGTAGTTCCCTAGGAGCATTCCCAAATACGTCAGCTGCCACCCAAGGCTGGCTTGAGGGGTCCTGGTACCACTGGATAAAGCTGGTGATTCCATTCTGCGCGACCGATCCAATTGCTGCCCTGCGAGCAGGAGGCATTGACCGATACCAAGGCAGGGTCTCATCCAGGCGACTTAGAGTCGCCGTCGCTAGCTCGCCAGCTATTGATTGCAGCCAGGCGAGGTGCTTAGGCGTCTCCACCGGCCGATCCACTGGTGCCAGCGTTTACATCGTGCAGACGGTACTTGTCGATCGCTTGCTGAGGAACAGCGCGATCGATCTTGTCCTTCTCAACCAACTGCTCAAGAATTCGAACCGCGATGGAAGGTCCGTCAATCTTGAAGTGGCGACGCGCTGCTGGTCTGGTGTCCGAGAAGCCGAAGCCATCAGCGCCCAGGGTGGCGTATGAGCCAGGAACCCAAGGACGAATCATGTCCGGCACCGCGTGCATGAAGTCCGAGACTCCAAGCTTTGGACCCTTTGCATCAGCCAGTCGCTGCGAAACATAGGAGGTCGGTGCATCTTCGTTCGGGTAGAGGAACTTGCGCTCATCGCAAGCCAAACCATCGCGACGAAGTTCGCCCCAGCTAGTAACCGACCAAACATCTGCCGAGACACCCCACTCGAGCAGAAGCTGCTGAGCTTCAAGCGCCCATGGCACAGAAACACCTGAGGCAAGAATCTGAGCCTTGTGTCCCTCTGCAGAGTTTTTGGAAATCAGGTGCATTCCCTTGAGAATGCCATCGACATCGACATCCGCAGGTTCAGCTGGCTGAAGCATTGGCTCGTTGTAGACGGTTAGGTAGTAGATCACGTTCGGGTCTTCGTGGTTTCCGCCATACATGCGCTCAAGACCGGCTCTGGTGATGTGAGCAATCTCATATCCGTAGGCAGGATCGTAGGCAACAACCGCTGCGTTGGTGCTTGCGATAACTAGCGAGTGACCGTCAGCGTGCTGCAGTCCTTCACCGGTCAGCGTGGTGCGGCCGGCGGTGGCTCCGATCATGAATCCACGGGCCATTTGGTCACCTGCTAGCCAAACCTGGTCAGCGGTGCGCTGGAAACCAAACATCGAGTAGAAGACGTAGATCGGGATGATTGGCTGGCCATGGGTTGCATAGCTAGTACCAGAAGCGGTGAAGGCAGCCATTGAGCCTGCCTCGTTGATACCGGTGTGAAGGATCTGACCGTTGGTAGCTTCCTTGTAGCTCAGCAGCAAATCACGGTCAACCGACATGTACTTCTGGCCATTCGGGTTGTAGATCTTTGCGGTTGGGAAGAACGCATCCATACCGAAGGTTCGCGCCTCGTCCGGAATGATCATCTGAATGCGCTCGCCGGTGCCATCAGCCTTGAGCAGGTCCTTCAGCATGCGAACAAATGCCATCGTGGTTGCGACTTCTTGGTTTCCAGAGCCAGCGCGTGGAACGGCATAGGCCTTCTCTTCTGGAAGGTTGAAGTCCACATACTTAGTGCGGCGTTCTGGCAGGTAGCCACCTAGCTCACGGCGACGCTCGTGCATGTACTGGATCTCAGGGCTGTCAGTACCTGGGTGGTAGTAAGGCGGCTGGTATGGATCAGCCTCAAGCTGAGCATCGGTAATTGGCACGCGCATTGCATCGCGGAAGTCCTTGAGGTCATCCAAGGTCATCTTTTTCATCTGGTGGGTAGCGTTGCGACCCTCGAACCTCTTGCCTAGGCCGTAACCCTTGATGGTCTTGGCGATGATGACAGTTGGTTGTCCCTTGTGGTTCATAGCAGCCTGGTAGGCGGCGTAGATCTTGTTGTAATCGTGTCCACCGCGCTTTAGGTCCCAAATCTGGTCGTCAGAGAGGTGGTCGACTAGCTGAAGTGTCTTTGGATCGCGGGCAAAGAAGTTCTCTCTAACAAACTTGCCGGACTCGGTCTTGTAGGTCTGGTAGTCACCATCCGGAGTGCGGTTCATGAGATTGACCAAAGCACCCTCAGTGTCGTTTGCCAAAAGGCTGTCCCACTCACGGCCCCAGATCACCTTGATTACGTTCCAACCAGCTCCGCGGAAGAACGACTCAAGCTCCTGGATGATCTTTCCGTTACCGCGAACCGGACCGTCAAGTCGCTGAAGGTTTGCATTTACAACGAAGGTCAGGTTGTCTAGCTGCTCATTGGCCGCTAGCTGCAAAGCACCGCGGCTCTCAACCTCGTCCAACTCGCCATCGCCTAGGAATGCCCAGACGTGCTGGCCTGAGGTGTCCTTGAAGCCACGTCCATCTAGGAAGCGGTTGAACTGTGCCTGGTAGATGGCGTTGATTGGGCCAAGGCCCATCGAAACGGTGGGGAACTGCCAGAAATCTGGCATAAGGCGCGGGTGCGGGTAGCTCGGAAGGCCACGGCCAGGCTTTGGGCGGGACTTCTCCTGGCGGAAGTTGTCCATCTCATCTGCGGAGATGCGACCCTCTAGAAATGCGCGTGCGTATGGACCAGGGGAGGCGTGGCCCTGAACAAAGATCGAGTCAGCACCCTGCGGGTGGTCGTGACCCTTGAAAAAGTGGTTGAAGCCAACCTCGTAAAGCGAAGCGCTCGAGGCGAAAGATGAAATGTGGCCACCAACTGAGATTCCTGGTCGCTGAGCGCGATGCACCATGACGGCTGCGTTCCAGCGCATCCAAGCCCGATAGGTGCGCTCAATTGCCTCATCGCCTGGGAACTGAGGCTCGTCCTCCGGGCTGATGGTGTTGATGTAGTCGGTGGTAGGGACCAATGGCACGTTTAGCTGAAGTTCGTGGCTTCGGCGAAGCAGCGACTGCATGATCTCTCTCGCGCGGCCTCTACCGTGACGCTTGGCGACTGCATCGAGTGACTCAAGCCACTCGGCAGTTTCCTGAGGGTCTAGGTCCGACACTGCTGGAACAAATGCATCTTGGTCGTTAAACGACATCAAAGCCTCTTTTCGTGGCTGCTTTACCGAATTTGCCCTTTTAGGGCCCGATAAGTCTATTCGCCTTGGAATGATTTCGCTTGCGTTGTAGGTTTTATTGAGCATCGAAAGGCAGACATGATTACCGTTGGCGACCAGGCACCAGATTTCACTCTTTCAAACCAGCACGGCGAAGAGGTAACGCTGTCCTCGTTCCGCGGCGTGAAGCCAGTTGTGGTGGTGTTCTACCCACTGTCATTCAGCGGTATCTGCACCGGAGAGCTATGTGAGCTTCGGGACAATCTGAGCGTCTTAGAGTCAGATGGTATTGAGCTACTCGCGATCAGCGTGGATTCAAAGTTTGTCCAGGCAAAATTCGCTGAGTCCGAGGGATATAAGTTCTCGGTGCTTGCAGACTTCTGGCCACATGGCGAAGTGGCGCAAAAGTACGGTGTGTTCATAGCGGAACGTGGCATCGCCACCCGCGCAACCTTCGTGATAGACAAGAACGGGGAGGTCGCAGCCAAATTTGAGACCAGCCCGGGCGAACCAAGGAAACTTTCCGACTACAAAAATGCTCTTGAGTTGGTTTAGCGGTCAAAAAACCACTAAGCTCTTCTGCGGGCCTTTAGCTCAGTTGGTAGAGCGCCACGCTTACACCGTGGATGTCATCGGTTCGAGCCCGGTAGGGCCCACTCGACCCCCTAGTTAGGCAAACATGGTGGAATTCGAGCCCCCTAAGCCAAAAGCGCTTAGTGACGCTGAATTGCATCGCGCCATTACCCTCCTCGGTTCATCCGCGGAGGGTCTTGCCAATTCTGAGCGACTTATTGCCGAGCAAGCCCAGCTGCGAGAGCAAGATTCCGAAGCTTTGAGCCAGTGGATCGCAGAGCTCCAAGCCGATAACTCTCCTCAAGCACTTTTGGCTTTGAAGAAGCTTGCTCTGGATGTTTTGCCGGCAAACATCGAGCCAGTTGATGCAGCTTTGCCGATTGAGCTTTCCAAGCCCGAGGTGCCGATCTTCACAACCGAGATTCCGATCATTGGTCGCAGAGCGCGCTCACGCAAGAAAGATCTCGCAAGAAAGATCGTGCCTGGCCTGGCATCATGGTTGCTAGTGGCTTTAGTCAATGTGTTGATTGCGACCTGGTTGGAGCTAACAACCGTTGAGGCAATCATTTCCTTTGCCATCGGCCTAAGCGCTGCGGGAGTTGTGCTAGCGCTTATAAAGTCCCACAGTTTGCACCCGATGATTCGTTCGGCTGCAGTCTTTGGTGGCTGGGGCGTCTACCTTGGGGCAGCGCTAGCCATGTCATTCACCTCACTGGTGTTCCTGGCTGGAGTGCTGCACATTCTCGACAATGACCTACTGGTATCGGTCATCCCCGGCTACCGCACCGATGTGCTGGTGATGGCGCTGTCAGCCCTGCTCCTTGGGCAACTACTTCCCCGCACTTGGCACTGGTGGACCCTGCTGATTGCGGGCGTGATTAGTGCCGTATTGCTTTTTGCCACCGGCCAACAGCTTCAAATTACCCCCGAGTGGTTTGCTTATGCTCCGCTGTCTGACTCTTACTTGTACTCGACCGCTATCAGCGACTGGGCTCAAGTGGGCTGGGCATCTTTCGCTGTTGGATTGATGTCAGTGGTGGTCTTCGCCTTCGCGCTGCCACACTCTCAAACTAAGGCCTGGTCCTTTACGCTTCAAGTTCCGCTTGGTGTGGGCCTTAGTGTCGGTTTAATTCTGGTTGGCCAGAGTGCACTTGCCCTGACGGCAACCTTGGGACTTATCTTCCTGGCCATGACATTTGCCGGTAGGGACCTCACCGCACGGCCCATTGGACGCTGGGCTGGGGCAGCGTTCCTGATTCCAGTTTTGGCGATGCCAGTACTTGGCTATGTGAATGGACCGGCCGTTGCGGTTCTTGCTGCACTAATCGTGCTGCTCTTCACTGACCAACTTTTCCGAAGAACTCCGCTTCACATTCCATCGCTTGATACCAGTTACGGCTTCTACGGCTCCTTCCAGCCGCTCACATGGATCACTCTGTTGCTGGCGGCGCCATTTGGTGTGGAGCAAATCCAGGAGCTAGTGCTGCCTAACTCGGACTTCACTGTGCACGAGTTGGCGCTGATCTTTGGCCTTGCTATCGGAGTCACATTCGCAGTGTTGAGAATCTTCGTTATCCGTGCGCAGGATCGGGAGATTAGAAATGTCGAGTTTCGCAACATGAATCTCGATAATCTGCTTGGCTTGTAGTCATGTTGCTCAAAGAACTCATCTCACACTTCGATTCACTGTGGCCTCAGGCCTCTAAGGAAGAGTGGGATCGCCCTGGTCTGATGCTTGGTTCACCGAAGCAAGATATTTCCAAGGTCCTGCTTTCGGTAGACGTCACGCGTGAGGTAATGGAAGAGGCTGTAGCCCTTGGGTGCAACCTGGTGCTGAGCCACCACCCAATGTTTATGCGTGGAGCATTTGAACTCTCTGAGTCAGGCTTCAAAGGTTCGCTCGCCGCTCTTGCTACTCGGAGCAACATCGCAGTCTTCTCTGCTCATACCAATGCCGATTTTCAGCCCGGGGGAGTAACTGACTCGCTTGCTAGACAGCTTGGACTGACGAACATCAAGCCACTGGCATCCACTAGTTCTCATGTCGTCGTTGGGGATGTGACCGAGTCAACGCTTTTGGATTTTGCTCGCATCGTGGCGAGAAAGATTCCGGCCGTAGCGCAGGGCATCAGGGTTTCTGGGGACCCTAAGCGTCTAGTTTCTAAGGTCGCAGTTCTAGCCGGTGCTGGAGATAGTTATCTCACCGAGGTGGCTAGAAGCGAAGCAGATCTCTACATCACCTCGGATTTGCGTCACCAC
>CAZLKR010000006.1:0-45341 GCA_964560155.1 uncultured Aquiluna sp. | reverse complement strand
CGGCCCAGGACTTTGCTCAGCAATCTCAACTGGACGGCGGGCCTGCACTAATGGACATCGCCCACTGGGCGGCCGAATGGGTTTGGCTCGATAGTGCCAAGTCGCAACTGGAGAAACTGATTCCGCAAGTAGAGTTTGTGGTTAGTGAAATCAATACTGACCCATGGACGTTTGCGGTGATGCAATGAAGGTAAAAAGCGGCGAGCTGGAGAACCTCTTTGCACTCCAGGAGCTATTAGTCACCAATCGAAAGCTTGAAGCGGAAGCCAAACAGCTGGCAACCGGCTCTGAGCTCGAGGCTGCTAGAACTGCTCAGCTCACTAATTCGGCTGAAATCAGTCAAGCCAGGTCTGAGCATGAAGCTCTGGTTCGTGAACTTGAGCGTCTTGAAGCTGACCTAGCTTTGGTTACTAAGCGAATCGCAAGCGATAAAGATCGTCTCAAGAAGACCGCAGTTGCAAGAGATGCCATGGGAATTCAACATGAGCTTGAGACCCTTGCAAAGCGGGAATCTGATCTAGAGGATGTTGAGCTTGAGCTTTTAGATCGAAAGAACGAATCCGATGAGCGCATGCATGAACTTGAGGTGCTAGGGGAGAAGCTTGAGCAGGAGTTTCAGATCACCAAGGCTCGGGTTCAGCTAGAGCTTTCCGACCTGAAGGCCAGGCATCAGGCGAATCTGCAGTCTGTTCAAGGTCTAAGGGTCCAGATTTCCGAAGAAGTCCTTGCTCGTTTCGATACTCGATTCGCACGCGGCCTAGCCGTTGGCCGCTTGCAGAAGAACACCTGCACCGCTTGCAACATGAGCATCACGGCGACCGCTCTCGCGGACTTGCACCTGGTGCCTGCGGACGAACTAGCCAGCTGTCCTGAGTGTCAGGCAATCCTGATTCGATGAGTTTTGTTCTATACGCCGATGGCGCTTCCAGAGGCAATCCAGGACCAGCAGCCTATGGAGCGGTCATTTATGACAGCTCTGGCAACGTCATCGCCGAGCTTGGTGAGAATCTAGGCATAAGAACCAACAACTACGCAGAGTATCAAGCGGTTATTGCCGGCCTTAGACACATCGAGGGTAACTGGCCAGGCTCAGAGGTTATGGTCAAGATGGATTCCAAGTTGGTTGTCGAGCAGTTAAGCGGCCGCTGGCAAATCAAGCACCCTGAACTCAGGGAACTTGCTCACGAAGCCATCCGAATTATGCGCGGGCTAAAGGTCACTTTGCAGTGGGTTCCCAGAGAGCAAAACTCAGCTGCGGATGCAGCCGCCAATCGCGCCCTGGATGAGGGTGATTTTGGAGACAGCGTAGAACTCTCCTTGGGTTCAATTCAGCCCAAGAGCATCCGAGCACCTAGACAGTCGTCAGAGCCCACCACCTTCGTGTTGATACGTCACGGTCACACGCAGTTGACCGAGTCCAACCTGATTAGCGGCAGTAATGGCGAAGACCCGACTCTGAGCGAGCTGGGCTTCCTGGAAGCCGAACTGGCGGCCAAGGCCGCCGATGAGCTACTGGCCAGATTTGGCCTAGCAACGGTCTCGAAGGTTCTGCACTCACCGCAACTGCGCACCACCCAGACTGCAGCTGCTGTGGCAAAGCACTTCGAGGTTGATCTTCAGCCGGATGTGCGATTGAAAGAAATCGGTTTTGGTGACTGGGAAGGTCACTCGATGGCCGAGATGGAAGCATCAAGCGCTCAAGAGATCCAAGCCTGGCGTGGATCCATGTCCCGCAAACCTCCGGGCGGAGAGTCCGTCGATGACCTTGAAACCCGAGTTCTTGCGGCTCTTGAGGGGGCCATCACCGAGTTCAACGGTCAGACCGTTGCCATTGTGAGTCACATGATGCCTCTCAGAGCAATTCTTAGGCACGCGCTGTCAGGTCCAAACTCATTGAGCTGGACTTTGCAGTTTGCTCCGGCATCGGTTTCTGTTGTGCGCTATTTCGGGCCCAACTTCGCAGAGGTCTTTGCTATTAACTCTTGCCAACATCTGCCAACTAAGTAGGCTTTAGCTAGATGGGTCAACCAGGCGATCGCGACATTGTCGAGGAACGTCCGGGCTCCAAAGAGCACGATGGTGGGTAACGCCCACCCGGAGTAATCCGAGGGACAGTGCAACAGAAAGTAAACCGCCCGCAAGGGTAAGGGTGAAACGGTGGTGTAAGAGACCACCAGCAATCCAGGCGACTGGGTTGGCTATGTAAACCTCATCGGGAGCAAGACCAAGCAGAAGGCGCTGTGAGCTGCTCGCTTAGCCTTCGGGTAGGTCGCTAGAGCTCGTGAGCAATTGCGAGCCGAGATAGATGATCGTCCATGACAGAACCCGGCGTATCGGTTGGCCCATCTACTAATCTTCGCTGGACGCGTATGCCAATGAGGCAGCTCCGATAATTCCTGCTGAGTTCTTGGTGGTTGCCGGGACGATTTTGGTCTTTAGATCCAACAGCGGTAAGAACTTCTCGTGGTTCTTGGAAACGCCACCGCCGACAATGAACAAATCCGGAACCAAGAGGCGCTCGAGGGTCGAGTAGTACTTCTGAAGACGCTCGGCCCACTGCTTGTAGCTAAGTTCCTCACGCTCCATCGCGCTAAAGGCAGCCTTTGTCTCGTAGTCCACGCCTTCGATTTCTAGGTGCCCAAGTTCCGCATTGGGAATCAGCACACCGTTATAGAAAAGTGCGGTTCCAATACCTGTGCCCAGTGTGGTCATAATGGTGAGCCCGTGCGAACCTTTGCCGGCTCCAAACTTGATTTCGGCGAGACCTGCGGCATCAGCATCGTTAATCACGTGGGTGTGACGATCTAGAGTCTTATCGAAAAGCTCGTCGGCGTTTAGGCCGATCCAGCGCTTGGATACGTTTGCGGCAGACTGAGTGAAACCGTGCTTTACAACCGCCGGGAAGCAGATTCCAACCGAGTAGTTTCTGTGAGTGACGCCCAAAGATTCGATGATTTGTTTGCAGGTGTTCGCAATAGCCTCAGGCTCGCCACCAGCTGGAGTTTCCACCCTGATACGGTCTGAAACCAGCTCGCCCTTCTTGATGTCCACAACGGCGGCCTTGATGCCTGTGCCGCCAATGTCGATTCCAATAGCCTTCTTGCCCACTATGCCTCCGTAAGGATCTCTGGACCATCTTCAGTGATCAAGATGGTGTGTTCAAACTGTGCGGTGTGCTGCTTGTCCCTGGTTGTGACTGTCCAGTCGTCTGCCCACATGTCCCAATCGGCAGAGCCGAGCGTGATCATAGGTTCGACGGTGAAGACCATGCCAACCTCGATCAAAGTGTCGTACTCGGGTTCGTCGTAGTGGGGGATTATCAGTCCGGTGTGGAAGCTCGGACCTACTCCATGCCCAGTGAACTCTTTGACTACGCCGTAGCCAAAGCGCTTTGCGTAGGTCTCAATAGCCCGTCCAATGATGTTCACCCGGCGTCCAGGCAACGCTGCATTGATTCCGCGGTGCATGGCTTCTTTGGTGCGCTCCACGAGCTCTTTGAGTTCCAATGAGCCCTCACCGACTAGAACTGTTCCGTTAGTGTCGCCGTGAACTCCATCGATGTATGCGGAAATGTCTATGTTCAAAAGATCGCCATCCTCAAGGACGGTGTCATCTGGAATGCCGTGACAGATCACTTCATTCATTGAGCTGCAAAGTGATTTGGGAAAGCCGCGATATCCCAAGGTTGATGGGTAAGCGTCTTGTGAGATCAGAAACTCATGACCAATTCGATCAAGATCGTCGGTTGTAACACCCGGCTTCGCGCTTTGCAGGACTACCTCTAAGGCCTGGGCTGCAATCTTGCTGGCCTTCCGGATCCTTGTGATTGTCTCTAGGTTGTACTTGTCGCCGCCTTTGTGGGGTGCCGGTCCTGGCTTTCCAACGTACTCAGGTCTTTGGATGTGCGACGGAACTGCTCTTTGAGGGGAGAGCTTCCCGGGGGTAAGTTTCCCAGCTTCGTCTTTTGGCACGTGGGCAAGTCTATTTTTGAAATTGAGTTACTAGGCTCAAACCATGGCGAAAGATGAATATTGGTTCAACACCAAAACCCTAGAGGTCGAGATTGGTAAGCAATCGCTCTCGTTGGACCGAATTGGACCCTTTGCAACTTTCGAAGAGGCAAAGCGTGCACCTCTGATTATTGCCAAGCGAGCAGAAGACATTCGCCGGGAAGACTCAGAAGACTGGTCTAGCTAAAGCTCTGGTCCTTTGATGGGAATGACCCGGACTGCACTTCTGAGCGGTAGCTGGTCGCAGCAGCAAGTAAGTCTTGACGCAGATTCAGGTATTGCTTTGCAAAGGAAGGCATCTTCTCACCCAAGCCCGCAAAATCCGTCCAAACCAGAATCTGAGCGTCGGTTTGATTACCAGCACCAATGCCGATGGTTGGAATCTCTAGCTCTTTGGTGATCTGGGCAGCCAGCTCTGCTGGAACCATCTCTAAGACAACTGCAAAAGCCCCAGCAGCTTGGATTGCAAGGCACTCTTTGAGAATCTTGTTGGCTGATTCTCCTCGGCCTTGGACTTTGAAGCCGCCAAGGGCGTGCACCGATTGCGGAGTGAAGCCAACGTGACCCATAACTGGAATTCCAACTTCGACCAAAGCCTTTATCTGCTCAGTGCGAGCCCCTTCAATCTTTAGCGCAGCTGCGCCGGACTCCTTCATGGCGCGGATGCCATTCTCCAAAGCCTGGGTTGGAGAGATCTCGTAGCTACCAAAAGGCATATCCAGAACCACCAGCGCACTCTTTGCGCTTCTTGAAACCGCACGGCCAAAGACCAGCATTTCGTCCAAGCTGATTGGGACGGTCCCGTCATTTGCTAAAACGGTGTTGCTGGCCGAGTCGCCTACCAGGATGACTTCAATGCCAGCCTCATCGAAGATGCCAGCGGTTAGCGCGTCGTAGCTGGTCAAGCAGGAGAAGCGTTGACCTTTTTGCTTCAGCGCGGAAAGGGTTGAAGTTCTGATTTTCATAGCTCACCAAATCTAGTGGTGAGTGGCACTCTGCGTCCTCGTCCAAATGCAATCTCGGTGGTCTTGGTGCCTATTGCCCCTTGTGATCGCTTCCACTCTGAAGCTCTGACCATTTTGTCGATTCGGCTTACAGTTTCCGAGTCGAAGCCCATAGCGACGATCTCGGAAGCAGTTTTCTTGCCTTCAATCAAAAGTGCTAGAACCGAGTCGAGCAGCTCATAGTCGGGCAGTGAATCTTGATCAAGCTGTCCCGGTCTAAGTTCTGCACTTGGAGGTTTGGTGATTGAGTTTTTCGGGATAACTTCAATGCCCTTGAGCTGGTTGTAAAGCTCGGCGAGCTTCCAGACGTCGGTTTTGTAAACGTCCTTGATTGGGGCGAAACCTCCGGCTGCATCGCCGTACATCGTCGAGTAACCGACCGCCACCTCGGACTTGTTGCCGGTGCTGATCAGAAGGTGGCCCTCGGAGTTCGAGATGCCCATGAGGATCACTGCGCGAATTCTTGCCTGAATGTTCTCTTGAGCTAGATCACTGAGCTTGAGGCTCGACTCGAATGCCTTGTGCGCTGGGTCAATCGGGATGGTGCGGTATTCGATACCAAGATTCTTCGCCAACTGCTCAGCATCGGCAAGTGAGTGTTCAGACGAGTATCTAGAGGGCAGTAGCACGCCGGTAACGTTCTGGGCTCCAACCGCTTCTTTGGCAATTGCTGCGCAAAGTGCAGAATCAATTCCGCCGCTGAGGCCAAGCACGACTTTCTGCTGACCTGTTTTGCGAATGTAGTCCCGTAGTCCGATGGTTAGGACCTCAAACAGTTTCTCTAGTTCTGGGACTTTGTCCGTCTCGGAAGGTGCGCAGTAGAGACCAGGTCTCAGGCCTGCGGTAATGGTTTCTTCGCCGCTTGCATTTAGGAAGAAACTGTCGCCATCAAAGACCAACTCATCCTGGCCGCCGGCGAGGTTTACGTATGCGACTTTTAGCCCGCTGGCGAAGCTTCTTGCGGCGTCGCGACGGAGCTTGCCTTTGTTTCTGGTGTAAGGGGACCCATTAGGAACAACCAGATACTCAACGCCCTGCTGCTTTAAAGAGCTGGTGCGCTGGGAATCCTCTTCCCAGATGTCCTCGCAGATTGCAACGGCGCACTTTGCCCCAGCTACCTCGAAGATGAACTCACCACTACCTGGAACGAAGTTTCTCCAGTCATCGAAAACGTCATAGTTCGGAAGTCTCTGTTTGTCGTAACGACCTAAGACCACCCCGCCGCGAAACACAGTTGCGCTGTTGTGGGCAATTGCGTCTGAGGATTGGATTTTTGGGCCGGGGGTATTCGCTAGCGATGCGTGCCCCAGCACAATCGTCATCTCCGGATAGCTCTTCGACTCGTAGATGACCTGGGCTAACTTATCTTCGCCACTGGCGATAACATCCCTGCGATAGCTGAGATCTCCAAGTGGATAGCCGTTTAGCGCAAGCTCGCCAAAAACCAAAAGCTGAACATCAGCCTGGTTGGCATCGTGCATCAGTCGCGCGATCTCAAGCGCGTTGTTTTGGTAGTCGCCGACCACCGGGTTTGTCTGCGCTAAACCCACTTTTATTTCTGGCACAACCACTAGCCTATTAGCTAGTAGCGGGAGGCTAAATGGACAAGCAGCAAGAGTTCGTACTTCGCACGATTGAAGAGCGTGGCGTTAAGTTCATTCGTCTGTGGTTTACCGATGTCGCGGGAACCCTAAAGTCGGTTGCGGTAGCACCGGCAGAGATCGAAGGCGCGTTCGCCGAAGGTATCGGTTTTGACGGTTCTGCCATCGAGGGATTGGCCCGAACCAGCGAAGCAGACATGCTTGCAATGCCAGACCCTTCCACATTCCAGATTCTTCCTTGGCGCGGCACTGTAGACCCTGCAGCCCGCATGTTTTGCGATGTTGCCACTCCGGATGGCAAGCCCGCAGCAGCCGACCCGAGAAACGTTCTTAGAAGGGCTTTGGACAAGGCAGCCAAGATGGGCTTTAGTTTCTATGTCCACCCAGAAATCGAGTTTTACCTCCTAAAGAGCCCTGAGCTTGGAGAAAACGGACTTCCTGTCCCAGTTGACACCGCAGGCTACTTCGATAACGTGCCAGGTGGCACAGCACACGACTTCCGTCGCCGCGCCGTAACTATGTTGGAGCAGCTTGGTATCTCGGTTGAGTTCAGCCACCACGAAGGTGGGCCTGGACAGAATGAGATCGATCTTCGCTACGCCGATGCGCTTTCCATGGCAGATAACATCATGACCTTTAGAACTGTGGTCAAGGAAGTAGCCATCGAGCAGGGCGTATACGCAACCTTTATGCCTAAGCCGTTCACCAATCACCCTGGCAGTGGCATGCACACTCACTTCTCGCTGTTTGAGGGTGATCGCAATGCCTTCTTCGACCCAGCCGCGAAGTATCACCTGAGCAATGTTGCAAGACAGTTCATCGCTGGCATCCTGCGTCACGCCCCTGAGTTGACACTGGTAACTAACCAGTATGTGAACAGCTACAAGCGCCTGTGGGGTGGTGGCGAGGCTCCTAGCTATGTGAGCTGGGGTCACAACAACCGTTCTGCCTTGATTCGCGTTCCACTGCACAAGCCGGAGAAGAGCCAGAGCACGAGAATTGAATACCGTGCGATGGATTCTGCCGCAAACCCATACTTGGCATATGCATTGCTGCTCTCGGCCGGACTAAAGGGCATTGAAGAGGGTTATGAGCTTGCTGCGGAGACTGAGGACGATGTTTGGTCGCTCAGCGACATGGAACGACGCGCGATGGGCATTGAGCCACTTCCACAGTCTCTAGATCACGCGATTCGCAAGCTTGAGTCTTCTGAGCTAGCAGCTGAGGTGCTGGGGGAGTCGGTGTTCAGTTACGTGCTAGCAAACAAGCGCAACGAATGGGCACAGTACAGATCTCAGGTCACGCTTTTCGAGCTAGAGCAAAACCTTCGCACGCTGTAGATGGCTGATTCCAGAAGCTCCTCTCTGAGCGAGTTAGCTCGGTTGGGCTTTGAAGCGCTTAGCGAGACTGTTCCTAAACTCGAGCAGCTTGTAAAGCTGGTTGGCGACAAAGGCCACAGCGCACTATCGGCTATTTCTGCAAGCTCCTCTCCGGACCGCGCTTTGGACGCCCTAATTCGCCTGGCCGAGATCGATGCAAAATCCATTTCCAAAATCCTTGGAAAGCAGGAGCAGGCAGAGCGACTTTGTCGCGTGCTTGCCGCCAGCAATGGGTTAGCAGATTTCACAATCAGGCACCCGAGTCTGGTTGCTCTCTTCACTGCAACCAGCAGAATTCCAACCGACAAAGAACTCGCCGAGCTTGATAGTTCTTCACAGGACGCCCTCAAGATTTCCTACCTTACGCAATTAGTGAGAATCGCCGATTTCGACCTGGGCCATGCCGACTATAGACACCCCGTGCAGCAGGTGACTGCGGCACTGAGTGATCTCGCCGCTGGCGCGTTGAATGCAGCCTTAGCAATCGCACGAAATGAACTGGTGGCCGAGGGTCGCTATTCGGAGCAGGAAGTTTCTGAAACACTCTTAGCGGTCATTGCGATGGGTAAATGCGGTGCACGCGAGCTGAACTACGTTTCAGATGTTGATGTCATCTATGTGGTCGAAGGTGATGGCGAGAATGTCATCGAGATCGGCACCAAGCTTGCAACCAAGCTGGCGCGTGTCATCTCCGAGCCATCTCTGGAGCCAGGCCTATGGCAGGTTGATCCAAACCTCAGGCCCGAGGGTAAATCCGGTGCTTTGGTCAGGCGACTAGATGCCCACCTGAGCTACTACCAGAAGTGGGCAGAGGACTGGGAGTTCCAGGCTCTTTTGAAGGCACGATTTGTAGCTGGTGATGTTGAGGTTGGTAAACGCTATGAGGAGCTCATAAAGCCGTTGGTATGGTCCCGCTCCAACCGGGCTGCCATTGTTGAGAACGCCAGAAACATGCGAAAGCGCGTGCTCGATTTGATTCCAGCTGCCGAGAAGGATCGTGAGATCAAGCTCGGTCGCGGTGGCCTCAGGGATGTCGAGTTCACAGCCCAATTACTGCAGTTGGTCCACGGCGTGACAGATGAGAGCGTGCGAGTTCCCGACACTCTCTCTGCTGTTACAGCACTAAGCGAAGCTGGGCTTATCGGAAGATCAGATGCTGAGTCGTTTAGAAACCACTACCAAACATTGCGTGCCATTGAACACAGAGTTCAGCTTTCCAAGTTGCGCCGAGATCACCTGATTCCAAACAACGAGTCAGAACTTAGGCGAGTTGCCCGAGGTTTGAAGTTGACTTCCGAAGCTCTAGAGGAACTCTGGCAAAGGGTTCGCTCCGAAGTTGCAGCGCTGCACGACAGCGTCTTCTACCGCCCGCTCTTGACTGCGATGGCTAGCCTTTCGCCTGGCGATGTGAGATTGAGCGACGAGGAGGTAATTGATCGACTGAGTGCGCTGGGGTTCAAGGACCCGAAGGGTGCGGTCTCACACATCTCCGCCCTCACATCTGGTGTCTCCAGACGTGCGGTTATCCAACGCACCCTCTTGCCGGTACTGCTCCGCTGGATGGCCGAGGGGATAGATCCGGACCGCGCCTTGATTTCCTTCCGCAGACTGAGTGAGACGCTGGGGGAGACCCACTGGTTCCTGAGAATGCTTCGAGATTCTTCTGGGGCCGCGGAACGACTGATGCGGGTGCTTTCCTCCTCAGCGTTCATTGCGCGCTTGTTAGAGAACATCCCAGATTCCTCGGTTTGGTTTAGCGATGAGGATTCTCTAACCCCACTTAGCAAAGAGGTCATTCTTGCGGAAATGACCGCCATCATGGAGCGCTCAGAGGACCTCGAGCAAACCGCCGAGTCAATTAGGCAAGTTAGACGTCGAGAAGTTCTTAGGATCGCAAGCTCTGCAGTGCTGGGTGCTACCACAATGACTCAGATTGCCGAGGGTTTGACCGCGGTCACAGACGCCTATGTCCTTAGCATGGTTGACCTGGTAAAGGTTTCGCAGGGTTCCACTCTTGACTTAGGTGTTGTCGCAATGGGTCGCTGGGGTGGTCGCGAGCTTGGCTTTGGTTCTGATGCTGATGCCATGCTGGTTTACCGTTCGGATGCGCTCACCGCTCAAGCTGAAGCTGAGAAGTTGTCCCAACACCTATTGGCAGTCTCTAAGGATTCACTTCTGGAGTTCGAACTCGACCTCGATCTTCGCCCTGAGGGCAAGATCGGACCGAGAGTCCGATCTACCGCCGGCTATGCCGGCTACTACGAACGCTGGGCTGAGGCGTGGGAATTCCAGGCTCTTTTGCGGGCCAGGGTGGTTGTCGGCACGGACGAGCTCACGAGAGATTTCACATCTCTTGTCGATGGCTATCGGTATCCCAAAGATCTACCCAAGAGCAGCTTGGTTGAAATTCGACGCATCAAGGCTCGAGTGGAGGCTGAGCGTCTTCCACAGGGCGCAAATCCTGCCCGTCATCTAAAGCTTGGTAGAGGGTCGATTTCGGACGTTGAGTGGCTGGTGCAGCTGTTGCAGTTGCAGCATGCAGGGCAGAATACAGAGCTTCAAACCACCTCTACTTCTGAAGCTCTAAGCTCCCTCAAGACACTGGGTCTGCTACCTGCGGAGGATGTTGACCGCTTGGCAGCTGGCTGGTTGATAGCCTCGAGATGTAGAAGCGCTGAGGTGCTAGCCAGTGATAAGCGAACTGATCAGCTTCCCAATGACCTGCGCCAACTTGAATCGATGGCAAGGATTCTCGAGTATCCACCGGGTCAGTCTCAGCTGCTTGAGGAAACCTATCTATCGGTAACCCGCAAGGCCAGAGCGGCTTTCGAGAAACACTTCGCTTAAACGGAAACAGGCGGACCATAAGGCCCGCCTGTCAACGAATTGGCTATTAGACGCCGTAGTAAAGCTCGAACTCGTAAGGGTGAGGGCGCTGAGCTAGTGGCTTAA
Organism: uncultured Aquiluna sp.; assembly: GCA_964560155.1. GTDB lineage: Bacteria > Actinomycetota > Actinomycetes > Actinomycetales > Microbacteriaceae > Aquiluna. The sequence goes on along the minus strand of CAZLKR010000006.1, from coordinate 34,395 downwards.
GTTCCTTCTCACGCTTGTAGTCGATCCAGGTCTCAATTAGGTCGTCGGTGAAGACGTTGCCCTGCTTGAGGTACTCGTTGTCCAGCTCTAGAGCGTCAAGAACGCCACCTAGCGAACCAGGCACCTGAGGAATTGACTTTGCCTCCTCTGGTGGTAGCTCGTAGAGGTCCTTGTCGACCGGAGCGTGAGGCTCGATGCGGTTCTTGATACCGTCCAGACCAGCCATCAACATCGCTGCGAAAGCTAGGTATGGGTTACCAGAAGCATCTGGAGCGCGGAACTCAATGCGCTTTGCCTTCGGGTTCGATCCAGTCATTGGGATGCGGATCGCAGCCGAGCGGTTACCAGCAGAGTAAACCAGGTTCACTGGAGCCTCGAAGCCTGGCACTAGGCGGTGGTAGGAGTTCACGGTTGGGTTGGTGAATGCAAGCAAGCTAGGTGCGTGCTTTAGCAATCCACCGATGTACCAGCGAGCAAGGTCAGATAGACCGCCGTAGCCAGACTCGTCATAGAACAGCGGCTTGCCGTCCTTCCAAAGCGACTGGTGAACGTGCATACCGGAACCGTTGTCACCAAACAGTGGCTTTGGCATGAATGTTGCGGTCTTGCCGTACTGATGTGCAACGTTCTTGACGATGTACTTGAACTTCAATACGTCGTCTGCGGACTTCACCAAGGTGTCAAAGCGGTAGTTGATCTCGCACTGGCCAGCGGTACCAACCTCGTGGTGGCTGCGCTCAACATCAAGACCGGCTGCCTCTAGCTCCAAAACGATGGTGTCGCGGATGTCAGCTAGGTGGTCAACTGGGGAAACTGGGAAGTAGCCACCCTTGAATGGGGTCTTGTTTCCTAGGTTTCCGCCCTCTTCGTGACGAGCTGAGTTCCAAGCACCTTCAACCGAGTCCACGATGTGGAAAGCGGTGTTTGCCTTGGTCTCGTAGCGAACCTCATCGAAGATGAAGAATTCTGCCTCAGGTGCAAAGAATGCAGTGTCAGCAATCCCGGTAGAAGCTAGGTAGCGCTCTGCCTTGTGGGCAACCTGACGTGGGTCACGGTGGTAAAGCTCACCGTTGCGTGGGTTGTAGATGTCGAAAGAGATGATCAGAGTCTTCTCAATGCGGAATGGGTCGATGTATGCAGTGGTCACATCTGGAATCAACTGCATGTCTGACTCGTGAATTGAAGCAAAACCGCGAATCGAGGATGCGTCGAAGAGCTGCCCATTGGCAAAGAAGTCCTCGTCGATCTGAGATACCGGCAGGTTGAAGTGCTGCTGAACGCCTGGTAGGTCGGTGAAGCGAACATCTAGGAACTTGACATCGTTTTCCTTGATGTAGGCAATCACCTCAGAGGCAGTTTTGAACATAGCTGTTCCCTCTCATAGGTTGTGCTTATAGCGACATTCCGGTCGGAATGAAGATAATTTACAACTCAAATGTTTCAGGGATGTTAAGACTTGCGCTTAGGCGGCCTTACTCTCATCGGGTCAATGCCCTTAGGGATTGGCAATGCCGAGGATCCAGCAAGGGCGTCAAGGCGGTTTGCCACGACCGTAACTTCTGAGCGAGTGAGTGACTTCTTTAGCTTGTAGACGGTCTTGAGAAGTGCGTAAAGACGAATACCGTCTGTGACAGAGACCTTGATCTTGTGGATGGTGACGCCAGGCGCGCTTCTAGAAATCTTGCGGGACTCATCCTCAAGCATCTGCTGCACACGAACCGTCGAGCCTTCGCCGATAAGAACCACACCAGCTGGGCCAATCATGCGGTAGACCGCCTCGCGGCTCTTTGCGTTTACTGCGATTGGCATAGGGGAGGTGCGCCAGCTTCTTCGAATCTGCGAGTCCAACACTGCACCAACTGCACCGGCCTGGCCCTCAATTTGGATGTAGGCGTTTCGCTCAGCGCGACGCGACATCACGATCATGAAGGTTAGGACCGAGGAGAGAACTCCTGTGACAATCCATAGCCAGAATCCCAGCGTGCCGAATCCATTGACCAAGAAGCCGATTAGGAAGCTGGCACCAAAGACCAGCAGGAAGCCCAGGATGGATAGCCAAAGCGCGGTCGGGTCATTCTTTGCGGTGATCTTGTATACACGCAGTAACTGGCGCATTCTGCCAGGAGATTTAGGGTTCTTAGCCACGGAAGTAGTTTACTCAGGCAATCGCACTTGCTTGTGCGAACTCGAGCTTGTCGGCCAAGTGTTGCAAATCTGCAGGGATTGGCTTGCCCTTAGCGATCATGCTCTTGGCCCATAGTCGACCCGCACGATAGCTAGACCTGACAAGCGGACCGGAGAGCACGCCCAGGAATCCAATCTCCTCAGCTTCCTTAGCCATCTCGATGAATTCCTCCGGCTTCACCCAGCGCTCAACTGGGTGGTGGCGTGGAGAAGGTCTTAGGTACTGGGTGATGGTAATGATGTCTGTTCCAGCATCGTGAAGGTCCTGAAGGGCTTGTGAGATCTCCGAGCGCTCTTCACCCATTCCAAGGATCAGGTTCGATTTGGTAACCATCCCGGCTTTGCGACCCTGAGTGATCACGTCTAATGAGCGCTCGTAGTTGAAGGCTGGTCTGATTCTCTTGAAGATCCTTGGCACTGTCTCTACGTTGTGGGCAAAGACCTCTGGTCTTGCATCAAAGACGTGCTGCAATAGCTCTGGTCGACCTGAGAAGTCTGGAATCAAGATCTCAACTCCAGTACCAGGGGACTGCTGGTGAATCTGGCGGATGGTCTCGGCGTAAAGCCAGGCACCCTCATCTTCGAGATCGTCTCTGGCAACACCGGTCACAGTTGCGTAGCGAAGGTTCATGGTCTTCACTGACTCGCCGACGCGGCGCGGCTCATCAGCATCAAAGTCAGCTGGCTTGCCGGTGTCAATCTGGCAGAAGTCGCACCTTCTGGTGCACTGCGAGCCTCCGATTAGGAAGGTCGCTTCGCGATCTTCCCAGCACTCGAAAATGTTTGGGCAACCTGCCTCTTGGCAGACAGTGTGTAGGCCCTGATCCTTTACCAAAGAGTGCAGCTGCTGGTACTCAGGACCCATCTTTGCGGTGGTCTTGATCCAAGGCGGTTTGCGCTCAATCGGAGTCTCGGCATTGCGAACCTCAAGGCGAAGTAGCTTGCGCTCAGGCTTAGATTCTGGCACTTGGTATTTCTCCCATCAGTTCTTTTACAAGGTTAGCTGCTTCAGTGACTGTCACATCGCGACCAAGGATATTGCTCAGGGTGGTTGTCTTAGCGTCAGAAATTCCGCAGGCGATGATGTGTTCGTAGGGCTCTAGCGAGTTGTTGCAGTTCAATGCAAACCCGTGCATTGTCACTTTCTCGGATACCCTGATGCCAATTGCAGCAACCTTTTCAAAACCGGTTGGAGTCTCAAACCAGACTCCAGTTCGACCTTCAACGCGTTGACCTTTAACACCCAATCGCTCCAGAACATCAATCAAAACCTGCTCCATCCAGCGCACGTAGTTGACGACATCAATTGGTTGGGGGAGTCTCATGATGGCGTAGCCAACTAACTGTCCTGGCCCATGCCATGTGATTTTGCCGCCGCGGTTGGTCTCGACGAATTCGCTGCCATCCATCGGAAGCTCTTCAACCTCGGTGCGCTTTCCGGCGGTGTAGACCGAAGAGTGCTCTAGAAGCAAGATGGTATTTGGTCTGGTACCCGCAGCAACGCCTGCATGAATCTCCAATTGCTTTTCGTAGGCATCGGCGTAGCTGATGTAGTTGGGAGCGAATGCCAGATCAATGAACTCAGGCACTCACAACTCCTCGCGTTAGGCAGTAGAAATCAAAAGCGTTGGTTAGCGTAAAAAGCTTCCCAAGCCCTACGGCTTTAGATTCCTAGGTTCGCTTCGAATGCTCCAGCTTCAAGTCTTGCCTTCACGTCGGTTAGGTAGCGTGAGGCATCAGCACCGTCGATGTGGCGGTGGTCATAGCTCAGCGCTAGGTAAACCATGGAACGAATAGCAATTGACTCGTTGCCTTCGGCATCGGTAACTACAACTGGACGCTTGGTGACAACGCCGGTGCCCAGGATCGCACTTTGAGGCAAGAAAACAACTGGAGTGTCAAAGAGCGCTCCACGAGACCCGGTGTTGGTAAGGGTGAAAGTTCCACCGCTTAGCTCATCTGGAGTCAGCTTGTTGTTACGGGTTCGGTCAGCTAGCTCTGCAATCTGCTGAGCGGTCTGCGCGATGTTCAGCGAAGCTGCGTTGCGGATTACTGGAGTTAGCAGGCCACGCTCTGTGTCGACTGCAAAGCTGATGTTCTCGGTGCCGTGGTAGACGATGTTCTCGCCATCTACAGAGCTGTTGATCTTCGGGTGTGCCTGAAGTCCCTCAGCAGCAGCCAAGGTAAAGAAAGGCATGAAGTTCAGCTTTACGCCGGTTTTTGCCACGAAGGCTGCCTGAACGCTCTTGCGCAGGTTGGCAATCTTGGTGACGTCGACTTCAACAACGGTTGTTAGCTGGGCGCTGGACTGCATTGAAGCAACTGCGCGCTCTGCAAGAACCTTGCGAAGGCGGGACATTGGCTCGGTGGTTCCACGAAGTGGTGATGCCACCAGCGGAGCGGCTGCGGCCGGTGCTGCAGCTACTGGAGCTGCGGTCGAGCCGAAAGCCATAACGTCTTCTTTGCGAATACGGCCACCAACTCCGGTGCCGCGAACCTTAGAAAGATCAACGCCCATATCGTGAGCGAGCTTGCGCACGATTGGGGTGATGTAGTTCGGGTCTGACTCGTTGTCAGCAGCCACAGGTGTGGCAGGTGCAACTGCAGGTGCTGGTGGAACTGCTGCTGGAGTTACTGGCTCTGCAACGGGTGCTGCAACTGGGGGAGGAGTAACTACTGGAGCTGCAGCAGGTGCTGCTACGACTGGAGCCGGCTCTGCAACTGGTGCAGGTACCGGGGCTGGAACTTCAGCTGCAGGGGCAGGGGCTGCTGGCGCTGCCGCAGGAGCTGCACCCTCGCCGATAACGGCTAGTACTGCTCCGACAGCGACGGTCTCGTCTTCCTGGACCATGATCTGCTGGACTACGCCGGCAACTGGTGATGGGATCTCGGTGTCGACCTTGTCGGTGGAGACCTCAACCAATGGCTCGTCAACGGCAACGGTGTCGCCAACCTTCTTTAGCCAGCGGGTAATGGTTCCCTCGGTTACTGATTCTCCAAGTGCTGGAAGAACAACTTCGCTCATGACTTAGTCCCTTTACTCTTAGGCGTGTGCGTGTAGTGGCTTGCCGGCAAGTGCAAGGTGTGCTTCGCCGATAGCTTCGTTCATTGTTGGGTGGGCGTGGATGTGTGGTGCGACATCCTCTGGGTAGGCTTCCCAGTTCACGATTAGTTGAGCCTCGCCGACCTGCTCGCCTGCGCGAGAGCCAATCATATGGAAACCAACGACCGGTCCATTGTTCTGGCGGACTAGCTTCACAACACCGGCGGTGCCCAAGATGTTGCTCTTGCCGTTACCGGCGAGGTTGTACTCGTAGATAGAAACATTGTCAGTGCCAAACTTCTCGCGAGCCTGCGCCTCGGTCAAACCAACCGACGCAATCTCTGGCTCGCAGTAGGTGACGCGAGGGATGCCCCACTCGTCAACCTTCACTGGCTTTAGGCCAGCGATTTCCTCAGCAACAAAGATTCCCTGCATGAAGCCGCGGTGAGCAAGCTGTAGGCCAGGAACAATGTCGCCAACTGCGTAGACACCCTCAAGGTTGGTCTGCAGGCGGTCGTTGGTAGGTACGAAGCCACGGTCCATGGCAACACCCTGCTCCTCAAAGCCAAATCCAGTCGCGTTTGGTCCACGACCAACTGCAACTAGTAGCAGCTCGGCAGCGATCTGCTCGCCATTCTCAAGCTCCACGGTCACACCATTTGCGTCTTGAGACACGGACTTGAAACGGTTACCGAGCTTGAATTCAATTCCGCGCTTGCGGTATGCACGCTCAAGAATCTTGCTCATGGCTGGGTCTTCGTTTGGCACTAGGCGGTCAAGACCTTCAATGATCACTACCTCGGCACCGAATGAGCGCCAGATCGATGCGAACTCGACACCGATAACTCCGCCTCCCAAGATGGCAACCTTGTTTGGAACGAAGTCCATCTGCAGGGCCTGGTCGCTGGTGATAACTCGACCAGTGATCTCGATTCCAAGGGTTCTGGTGTTTGAGCCGGTGGCAAGCACAACGTTCTTACCGGTGTAAGTCTCGCCATTTACGGTCATGGTCTTAGGTCCGGTCATACGACCCTCGCCGACAACGAAAGTGATGTTCTTGCTAGAAACAAGTCCGGTCAGACCCTTGTAGAGCTTGTCAACGATTGAGTCGCGGTACTTGTTTACGGCAGTCATGTCGATGGACTGGAAGGTGGCGTTTACGCCGTATGAGCCAGCTTCGCGGGTGACGTCTGCCACCTCGGCGGAGTGGAGCAGTGCCTTGGTTGGGATGCAACCGCGGTGAAGGCAGGTTCCGCCGAGCTTGTCACGCTCGATGAGCGCAACACTCATACCAAGCTGTGCTCCTCGGAGGGCAGCTGCGTATCCACCGCTACCGCTACCTAGGATTACCAAGTCAAAGTTGTGGTCGGCCATAGTTATTGCTCCAAATTCTCGCCAAACAGGCCAAGTCTAATACCTATGAACTCTAGGCGTGCTTAGTCATTTCAATCATGGTGCGAATCATCACGCCGGTCGCTCCACCTGGGTAGACCGAATATGGCGCTAGGTCATTGTTGCCACTGGAGGCAATGTCTAGGTGAGCCCAGCTGGCATCTTTCGAGACGAACTCGGATAGGAAGATTCCGCCGATCAGCATTCCACCCGCCCGGTTACCGATTTTGACATTGGTCATATCGGCAAGCTCGGAGTTCAGCATCTCGCGAAGCTCACTCGGAAGTGGCATGTGCCAGAGCAGTTCGCCGGTCTTTGCCGCTGCCTTCTGAGCAAGCTCCAAGGCTGGTCCGTGACCCATTAGGCCCGCGTAGCGGTGTCCGAGTGCGATGGTGGCCGCACCGGTCAGGGTCGCAATGTCAATGATGTGATCTGGGTTCATCTCCGAAGCAAGGGACAATCCGTCGCCAAGGACAAGTCGGCCTTCTGCATCGGTGTTTAGCACCTCAACGGTCTTACCGTTGCGCAGTGTGAGCACATCTCCTGGACGAGTTGCCTCGCCGCTAGGCATGTTTTCAGCCAGACACATAAAACCAGTGATGTTTGCCTTCACTCCAAGTTGGGCGGCACCAATAACGGCACCGAGAACCGATGCAGCTCCAGCCATGTCGTACTTCATGCCGACCATGGACTCAGCGGGCTTCAGGGAGAGGCCACCGGTATCAAAGGTGATTCCCTTACCAACGAGCGCGAAGTGCTTACCGCCGCCATTGTAGGTGAGTTTCACAAGCCTCGGAGGTCTGACGGAACCCATTCCAACGCCCAGGATTCCGCCACAGCGCTCTTTCTCTAGCTTCTTCTCGTCCCAGATCTCGACATCGATAGGAAGACCTTTGGCCATAGCCTTGGCCTCCTGAGCCAGCTTGTCTGGCCACAGTTCGTTGGCTGGCAAATTGATTAGCTCGCGAATCGCGACGATGGTGTTTGCAACCTTGAGCTCCAAGGAGATGTCAGCTGACTCTTTGCATACAATCTGCACCTCGAGGTTGGAGGAGGAGTCTTTCTTGAATCGAGTTGGTGTCTTCTGACCCAACACCGCACCCTCGGCAAATGCCTTTGCTTCTGCAGCGTCCTTGGCATTGAGAACCAAAACTGCCTTGTCGCTGGCGGCTCTTACTGCAGCAGCTGCGAAGTCCTTCGGTTGGTAATCCGCTCCGACTCCGACGACTAGCGCAACATTCTGACCAAGCAGCACGCGGGCCACTGTTCCAGGCTTCTTGTCCGCCTTGTGCAGATCTAAAACCTGTTGGGTGAGGATTGCTTCAGAGGCTAGAAGACCTGCCTCACCTAGGGGAATAGCTAGCTGGTGTGCGGTGGTTGGGGATGAGGTAACAACAGAGACATTGATCATTCTTAAAGCTTAGGTGAGTTAGTATCGGGCTATGGCAGAGCTGTATCGAATTTATGAATCCGAGCATCAAATCTCGGGTCTTCCGATGCTGGCCATGCTCTCCGGCTTCACTGATTCGGGTCAGACCATTTCCCAGCTCTCGGAGCACCTTTTTGCCCACCTAGACAACGAGCTTCTGGTTCGATTCAGCAACGATGAGCTCTTGGACTACCGGTCACGCCGTCCAACGCTCTACTTCGAAAAAGATCACATCGATTCATACGAGCCTCCGGTTCTAGGTCTTTACCTAGTCTTCGATGAAGCAGGTAGCCCATTCCTACTTTTGGAGGGTTACGAGCCTGATTTCAAGTGGGAAGCATTCTCAGATGCAGTGGCAGATTTGGTCGAGCAGTATCAGATCTCATCTATGACCTGGGTGCACTCGATTCCATTCCCGATCCCACACACCAGACCGGTCGGCATTACCGTCTCCGGCAATCGTTCTGATTTAGTCGAGAGATTCTCGGAGTGGAAGCCTCAGACTCAGGTTCCCGGCAATGTCATCCACCTGCTCGAATACAAGCTCGGGCAGACCGGTCTGACAACTACGGGTTTTGTCCTACTGGTCCCGCACTATCTTGCTGACAACGAGGTTCCTGCAGCGGCCCTAGCAGGGTTAGAACTAATTACGGCAGCCACTGGCTTGGTCTTTCCAACCGATGAAATCCGCGAGCGAGCAACAAAGTTCGAAGCCAAGGTCAATGCGCAGCTCGATGACAACGCTGAGCTTGCAAAATTAGTAGCCACTCTCGAGCAAAGCTACAGCTCTGGGTCAGGTCCATCCAGATCTCCAATTGGCAAGCCACAGGTCGCGCCGCCAAGCGCTGACCAAATTGCGGAAGAGCTAGAGAAGTACCTGGCGAACATGTCCAAGGAAGATCCGGCCTCGGAATAAATCGAAAGTTTTATCCGTTATCTACACATAACGGCCACATTTAGTGGCATAATTGTCAGTCAAACCCTTTCAGGTCTTCGGACTTGACAAGGGTTTAAAGTCTGCCCAAAAACGAGGTTCATTATCGCTACCGTATCCAAGGCCAAAGCCAAAGCAACTAAGCCTGCTGCTAAAGCAAGCAAGGCTAAGGCTGCCGTGGCTGAAGAAGACGAAGAAGACATCGAAGATGACATTGAAATCGAGTCTGTCGACGAGATCGTAGCTGAGGTTCAAGAGGTTGCAGAAGTAGTAATCGAAGAGCACAAGGACGACGAGGCTGAGCCAGCGGTTGACCTTGCAGCACTTCCATCCGACGTCCTAGTGCTAAGCGATGACGATGACGACATCCCTGCGCAGAACCTGACCATCTCTGGCGCGACCGCCGACCCGGTTAAGGACTACCTAAAGCAAATCGGTAAGGTTGCGCTGCTAAATGCTGAGCTTGAAGTTGAACTAGCAAAGCGCATCGAAGCCGGTCTGTTTGCCGAAGAGAAGCTTGCAACCGCGAAGAGCCTGGCACCTGCTGAAAGACGCGACCTGAGCTGGGTCGTCAAAGATGGCGCTCGCGCCAAGAGCCACCTGCTAGAGGCCAACCTTCGCCTAGTTGTTTCGCTTGCCAAGCGTTATACCGGTCGCGGCATGCAGTTTTTGGATCTGATTCAAGAGGGTAACCTCGGTTTGATCCGTGCGGTTGAGAAGTTCGACTACACCAAGGGTTATAAGTTCTCTACCTATGCAACATGGTGGATTCGCCAGGCGATTACTCGTGCAATGGCAGACCAGGCGCGCACCATTCGTATTCCGGTGCACATGGTTGAGGTTATCAACAAGCTTGCCCGCGTTCAGCGTCAGCTGCTCCAGGACCTAGGTCGCGAACCGACCCCTGAGGAGCTAGCTGCTGAGCTGGACATGACTCCTGAAAAGGTTGTCGAGGTTCAGAAGTACGGTCGCGAGCCAATCTCACTATCCACCCCACTAGGTGAAGACGGTGACAGCGAGTTCGGCGACCTAATCGAAGATACCGAAGCAGTTGTTCCAGCCGATGCTGTTGGTTTCACCATGCTTCAGCAAGAGCTTGAGCGAGTTCTCGACTCGCTACACCCTCGCGAAGCTGGCGTTATTCGCTCCAGGTTCGGACTGGGAGATGGCGTTCAGATGACCCTCGACCAGATTGGCGAGAAGTTCGGTGTTACTCGCGAGCGTATTCGCCAGATCGAGTCCAAGACCATGTCCAAGCTTCGCCACCCTTCCCGCTCCCAGCTATTGCGCGACTACCTAGATAGCTAATGCGCACTTTCCTAGCGATGACGCTTGGGAAAACGGCCCGTTTTCTTCTGCGTCTTGTTAGACGCGGTGGAGGTTCGGCACTTCCCGGAACAATCGCCGCGACAATTCAGCCCAGGCTCTTAGAGCGGGCCATCCAATCGGCGCCTCAGGGTCTAGTGGTTATCAGTGGAACCGCCGGCAAGTCCAGCACCACAAATCTGATCGTCGCTTTGCTTCGCGCACATGGGCTGAAAGTCTTCACCAACCCCTCAACCGCAAACATCAAGCAGGGTTACTACGCATCGATTCTGCAGTTCGGAGACCTAAAGGGTCGTATCGATGCTGACATCGCCGTGCTGGAGTGGGATGAGGGTCACGGAGCAGCTTTAGCTAAGGACCTCAAGCCTCGACTCAGTGTCATCACTAACGTCTTGTCGGATCAGCTAGATCGCTTCATTGATCCAGTTTTCGTTCAGGAGAAGCTGGCGGAAATCGTCAGGAACTCCGGCACTGTGATTGCCAATCGTGACGACAGGAATGTTGCGCAGATAGCGGCTGAGCACGACTCATGCTTTGGCTTTGGATTGTCAGCGGAATTGGTTGAATCCGGTCCGTCATACGCCATCAACTTTGGTGACAAGCCTGAGCTCTCGGCGTCTGCTGTCATCAAAGCCTCCACCGCTGAGCGACTGCTTGTGATGCTCAAGGGATTAGACATTGAGATTGCGGGAAACTTTGACAACCTGACTCACTCCATGAACGTAGCGGCTGCCATTCTCGCGGTTGATTCACTCATTGAAATTGACCGCGAATTAGTTGCGAGCACAATCGAGGCACTGCCTCCGGTCTTCGCCCGCGATGAACTGGCGTTGATTAGAGATCGTTCGGTTCGACTAATGCTGGTTCAGAATCCGACCAGTTTCCAACTGAACCTAGACAAACTCGACCCAACCCCGCATCCCTTGATGCTCATGGCAGGTCGAGACATTCATGACCCAAGCTGGTTATGGACGGTCGATTTCAGCCATCTGGATTATGTCGATGTCGTCTCAGGATTTAACGCTCATGAACTCGCCTTGAGACTCCACTACCAAGGCGTAAAAGTGAACTTGGTGGAACCAAAGATCGATGAAGCCAATGAGCACTTCGCGCTTCTGAGGGGAGAGAATCCGACGATCGTTTTCTCAGCAGATGCCATGCGTCGCACCCGTCGATACCTAGGGTTGGCCAAATGATCAAACTTGCCAGCTTTAGACCTGAGTACTTCGACAACAACGGAGACCAGGCAAACCTTGCCGTCTTGAAGGCTCATCTGACGGCCGTATCTGTCGATTTTGAAGTAACGCAAGAGCTCGTGGGAAGTGACTTTTTGCTTGTGGGGGACAGTTCGATAGCTGCACACAATCACTTCCAGGCTGAGTTGATGGCTCTAGTTCCTGAGCTGAAGATGAGGCTTATGGCGGGGAAGCCAACCTTGTTGGTCGGGCGTAGCTATGAGTTTTTTGCACCCTTGCTCGGCATCGAACTCACTCACGGTGAGCGAGAGTCGAAGTTTGTGAAAATTAGGGTCGCAAATCATGAGGTAATCGGCTATCACAACTCAGCGGTGTTGGAGCCAAAGTTCTTTATCTCTGGAGCATTTGTCGGAACCACGTTGTTTGGCCCGGTGCTTGCCAAGAATCCGAGCGTGTTGAGTGCAGTAGGTCAAGCCCTGGGGGTGGAGTTCAAGGGTGAATTCTTCGAGAGAAGTGAACAGCTTGCGAACCTAGTTCGCGAGGCAACTACCTTTTAGCCAGATCGTCTGACTGGTCGTGCCAAGAAATAGTGATTGGCTCTAGCTTGCTCTTGTTTTCGTTTCCGTGGTGAGCACAGAACAGTAGGTCACCGGTTTCTAGCCCTACTCTGATGTAGGCCTGAGCACCACATACATCGCAACGGTCAGCAGCCACTAGGCGGGAGGTTTCTTTTAGATCTTCCATTTGATTACATTCAACCACCTACCCCCGACAAATAAGTCCCAGTTACCCCCAGTTTCGCTAACTGCGAAGTGGCAAGGCTAAAAAAGCAGTGGCAAAGGTTAGATTTCCCAAGTGGAAACCTACTCAGCCAGACATCTTTCGGTACTCGAAGGCTTAGAGGCAGTTCGCAAGCGCCCCGGAATGTACATCGGCTCGACCGATGCCCGCGGCCTTATGCACTGTCTCTGGGAGATCATCGATAACTCAGTCGACGAGGCTCTAGCAGGTCACGGCAATCTGATTGAAGTCGAGATTTTTGAGGATGGGTCGATTGAGGTCCGCGACCAGGGGCGTGGAGTCCCGGTAGACATTGAGCCCCGCACCGGATTGAGCGGCGTTGAGGTGGTCTACACCAAGTTGCACGCTGGTGGAAAGTTTGGTGGCGGGTCCTATGCGGCCTCCGGTGGTCTTCACGGAGTCGGTGCATCGGTGGTCAACGCACTATCTTCGCGTTTGGATGTGCAGGTCGATCGCAATGGTGCGACCTATGCCATGTCATTCAAGCGTGGCGAGCCAGGAAAGTTCGCAGGAGACGGCCCAGACGCAAGTTTCGAACCATTCATTGATGGCAGTGAACTGAGAACCATTGGCAAGGTTGCCAAGGGCGTCACCGGCACCAGGGTTCGCTACTGGCCCGATAGACAAATCTTTGAAGCCTCTGCGGCATTCTCCTTAGATGACCTAGCAAATCGACTTCGTCAAACCGCCTTCCTGGTTCCAGGACTGAGACTGCAGGCTCATGAGCATGCAACAGACGCGAAGATCGATTATCGCTTCGAGGGAGGCATCGCTGAATACGCCGAGCACCTCGCCAAAGACGTCGCAGTCATGCCGACCAAACGTATTCAGTTCAAGTCGTCATTCCTAGAGACGGTGCCGGTCCTGGATGATGCCAACGGCGCGATGGTCTCTAAAGAAGTTGAGCGAGAGTGTTCGGTTGATATCGCACTGCGCTGGGGGAATGGCTTCGACACTGAACTGAGAACTTTCGTCAATATCATCTCCACCCCAAAGGGCGGCAGCCACCAGGCTGGTTTTGAGCAGGCACTTCTGAAGTCCTTCCGCGCAATCATTGATTCGAATGCCCGCAAGCTAAAGGCCACTGGGCTCAAGATCGAGCGTGAGGACCTGCTCGCCGGTCTGACCGCAGTAGTGACCGTCAGCCTCCCTGAACCACAATTTGAAGGACAGACAAAGGAAACTCTTGGCACGCCTGCCGTCAAGGCAATTGTTGCCAATGGCTTGGGAGCTTGGCTTGATAACTACCTCTCCGGCTCCGTGCGCGGCACCAAGCAAGAGGTCGACAATCTCCTGGAGAAGATTGTCAACGAGGCCAAGGCAAGGATCAGTGCTAGGTCACTCAAGGACACTCAGCGCAGAAAGAATGCCCTCGAGTCTTCCTCGTTGCCAACCAAGCTGGTTGACTGCCGCGCTGATGCGACTGCTGGTTCAGAGCTATTCATTGTCGAGGGAGATAGCGCCCTTGGGACTGCAAAGTTGGCACGTGACTCGAAGTTCCAGGCGCTACTTCCTATTCGCGGAAAGATTCTCAATGTTCAGAAGGCGTCTATTGCAGACATGCTCTCGAACACCGAGTGTGCATCGATCATTCAGGTAATCGGTGGTGGTTCAGGTCGCACCTTTGACTTGGACGCTGTCCGCTACGAAAAGATCATTCTTATGAGCGATGCGGACGTCGATGGCGCTCACATCAGGACTCTGCTGCTGACCCTGTTCTTTAGATACATGAGACCACTGGTTGAGGCTGGCAGGGTTTATGCCGCAGTTCCTCCACTGCACCGGGTCATGATCCAGGCTGGACGGTCCAAGGAGACGATCTACACCTACAGCCAGCAGGAGCTTCACGATTTGCTGGCAAAGCTTGAGAAATCAGGCAAGAGCTACCAAAACCCAATCCAGCGTTACAAGGGCTTGGGTGAGATGGACGCAGATCAGTTGGCTGAGACCACGATGCAGCCGCAGAATCGAATGCTGCGCCGGATCACCGCGAAGGATGCTCAGGCTGCCGACGAGATTTTCGAGCTGTTGATGGGCAACGAAGTGGCGCCTCGCAGAGACTTTATTGTCGATTCTGCGGACAGCTTCGATCGCGAGCGAATCGACGCTTAGTACGCACTTCCCACGTAATCGCTAGCTGAGGATCCAGAACCGTCACGGCGCTGGTCAACTGCAGGAGCCAAGATCGGTCTGTCATCAAGATCAAACAGGGTTGGTGCTGCGCAGGCGAGACTTGCAAAGTAAAGCTGGTCTTCTCCCTTTAGGAACTTGTGACACCTAACGCCCATTGCGCCTCGACCCTTGCGGGGATATGCAGCCAACTGCGTTAGCTTGACGCTTCCAGCATCGGTTCCACCAAGCGACATCGATGAGTTCGAAACCGTCACAACCACCGATTCAGGGCTTGCCGTCCCGAAGAAGACTGCTCTACCGCTTGGGATGTTCATGCCTGCCATTCCGCCGGCTGGGAGTCCCTGAGGTCTCACGCTGCTGGCAGGAAACACCAGTAGGTTCGCCTCGTTGGTAATGAAGGTCAGTTCTGAATCATCTTCTGCAACTGCAACGCCGACGACCTCGTCTAGCTCTTTGAGGGCGATAAGTGAAATCTCTTGTTTATCTGGCAGCGGTCCAGCAAATCGCTTGACGGTGCCCTGGGCAGTGCCCAGTGCAAAAGTCTCCTCGGAGCGCCAGTTGATGACGCCAACAACGCGCAGCGAGGTTACGCCGATGATCGATTCTGGGTCTGGGAGTTGTGCTGTCAAGCCCGGAGTTGAAGTCGGGAGGTCAGAGACGTGGACAGCATGCGCAACACCGTCGTTAGTGACCAGACCAACATCCGACCTTGTCGTGGTTGATAGAACACGCAGCTTGGCTTCATTGGTATCCATTGGGGGAGTAGCGGTGCGGTATAGCTTTCCGCTAGGCGTTATGCAGACGAAGGTCGGCTCATCTTCGAGCTCCGTTACCACCGGAGCCTTCTTGACTATGACCATGCCAGAGGCGTCAATCAACTGAGTCCTTCTTGCATCCCCGTGCTTGTCACTAACCTCTTCGAGTTCGCGTCGAATCTGCTGTTTGATTCTTTGCTCCGAGCTCAAAAGCGATTGCAGCTCTTCGATTTCCTTGCGCAACTGATCGGCTTCGGTTTCAAGTTCGATAACGCTAAATCTGGTTAGTCTTCTGAGCCTAAGTTCCAGGATGTGCTCGGCTTGAAGCTCGCTTAGATCGAACACCTGCATCAGCCTCGAGCGAGCAGCTTCGGAGGTGTCGCTAGTGCGGATCACTTCGATCACTTCATCAATGTTTAGAACCGCTACCTGCAAACCTTCGATCAGGTGCAGTCTGGCGCTTCTTCTATCAAGACGGTTGGTTGAACGTCTACGCACAACCTCCATGCGGTGTTGTAGGTATACGGCAAGGAGTTCTAGCAGTCCAAGCTGTTGAGGTCTACCGGCCACCAAAGCGATGTTGTTGATACCAAATGTCTCTTCAAGTGGAGTAAATCGGTACAGAGCTTCGAGCACAGAATCAGGGTCAAAACCAGTTTTGAGTTCGATTACCAAACGCAGTCCGTTCTCGCGATCGGTAAGGTCAACTACGTTGTGAATTCCCTCAAGCTTTTTTGCGTTGACAGCGTCTCGAATCTTGTCTACAACTCGCTCTGGGCCAACAAGGTATGGCAACTCAGTTACCACTAGGCCGGTACGTCTTGGGCCAACTGTCTCAACTGCGACCTTCGCACGGATTTTGATGGTGCCCTTGCCTTGTGAGTAGGCCTCAAGCAAACCCTCAGCGATTAGTGCAACACCGCCAGTTGGGAAATCGGGACCAGGTAGGACCTGCATAACCTCTTCGAGAGTAACTTCAGGGTTATCGATCAAAAGCATCAGCGCGGCAATAACCTCGCGGAGGTTGTGCGGTGCCATGTTGGTTGCCATTCCAACCGCAATGCCAGCAGCGCCATTTACCAATAGGTTCGGGAAAGCAGCTGGCAGGACTTCTGGCTCACTTAGCTGAGCGTCATAGTTTGGCTGAAAGTCGACCACGTCTTCGTCAAGGGACTCGTTAAGCATCAGGGCAGCTGGTGCTAGTCGTGCTTCGGTGTACCTTGCCGCCGCTGGCCCATCGTCAAGTGATCCAAAGTTTCCGTGACCATCAATAAGGGGGATGCGAAGGCTAAAGGACTGTGCCATTCGAACCAATGCGTCGTAAATAGCACCATCACCATGTGGGTGAAGCTTGCCCATCACCTCTCCGGTGACACGAGCCGACTTTACGTGGCCCTTGTCCGGGCGAAGACCCATCTCACCCATCTGGTAAACAATGCGGCGTTGAACTGGCTTTAGACCGTCCCTGGCGTCCGGTAGGGCTCTGGAGTAGATGACCGAGTAGGAGTATTCCAGGAAGCTTTCGCGCATTTCTTTGGCGACATCAATGTCAACAATGCGTTCTTCTGGATTGGTCATGGTCCCTGATGTGTCAAACTTGAGTGTGCCCTCGACTCTACCTGTTGTTCCTAAAGCCTTAGGGAAGCTACGGCACGTGTTTTCATCTAGCTTGCTAGCGGTTCAGCGACAGCCAAACCCCCTCACTCTTAGAGGCTCAAAGCACATCGTCTGCGTGTTGGTCGACGGACTAGGCGCTGAGAATGTTCTTGAGCGTTCAGGTCATGCACCCTGGCTAGCTTCGCAGGTGAAAGCTGGAGCTATCGCCCATGCTGGATTCCCATCCACCACGAGCGCCAACATCGCTTCTTTTGCTACCGGTCTAACCCCGGGGGAGCACGGCTTGATCGGCCATCAGGTGTTCGACCGCGTATTCGACGAAAAGATTAATCTGCTTACAGGTTGGAACGAGAGAACTGACCCTGAAATCTGGCAGCCAAACCAAACCTTGAGTGAACTCGCATTCGCCTCAGGAGTGGCTTGCTATGCAATCGGCCACGAGGAGTATCGAAACTCCGGTTATACCAGGGCGACAATGCGCAAGGCCGAATACATCGCTACTGAATCACTAGCTCAGCGTTTCCAGGCTGCCAGAGAGGTATTGACTTCAAAGACCGAGTCCATCAGCTACCTCTACATCCCAGAGCTAGACAAGTACGGACACAAATTCGGATGGCAATCTCAAGCTTGGGCCAGCCTGCTTGAGGAATTGGATGCCGAACTTGAGAAGTTTGCCGCAAGCCTGCCTAAGGACTGCGGCCTGATTGTCACTGCAGATCACGGCATGATCGACTCCCCAATCGAGCAACACTTGGTAATCGACGACGCGGTAGACCAGGGAGGTTTGCTGGAGTGGTTTGGTGGCGACACTCGAGTTGCTTACCTCTATCTAAAGGACCCTGCTGCAGCTCCTAGTCTTCAAGACAGACTCGAGAGCCAGAGTGCCCTGTTCCAGACGGTTTTGACTCAGGATGCAATCGAAGCGAATTGGTTCGGACCGGTTGGAGAGCTTGCACAAGCGCGAATGCCAGAGCTGATGTTGCTAGCGAGATCAAACTTCACGTTGTTCCACAGTGTGTATTCGAAGAAACGAAGCATCGAGATGGTTGCCCACCACGGTGGACTTAGTTCAAGTGAGCTGCGGATTCCACTAATCCGCGTCGGTGTCTAGCGGACCTGCTCCAAGGACAATCTCATCCCAGCTTGGCAGCGCGGCACGACCCTTGGCCGAGTGTGGCTTTAGTTCTTGAGCATGCTGCTCACGTCGGGAGCGAAGTTCCTGTACCAGGTCGTGCACAGATGCTGTCTCAGGCTGCTGTTCTTCAACGATTGCAACCGGCTCTTCTTTGACTGGTGCGGTGAAGATTGAATCCCGAAGGCTGTTGGCTTTGCCAATCTTCCTGGCGGATTCGCTGTTTGGCTCAATCACTCGAGATCTAAGGTCGAACAGCCAGCTGTATGTTGCGTTGCCCTTGGCAACAATCTCCCAACCCTGTTCTGACTTGATTGCCTTGAAGGTAGCGGCTGGGTCAGAGGCGAGGACCATGTCCTCAAAGCGCTTCATGGTTGGTCCATTAGGCAAAGTCGTGTTCAGTGCTGCGTCTAGCACGAATCTGATCTCATCCAGAATCGGAAGGGCAAAAGGCTCAACCGCTGACTCTGGAACTCCTAGGTTTGCGGCAACCTCGGAGAGCGAAAGGCCGGATCTGATCTGGTTCTGCACTTCGCGTGGAGTAAAGCTTGAGGAGTCACTTTGCTGGGTCTTGCGGATCGCGTCCTTGACCTGATCGTCGATAAGGGTTCTAGCACGCACGCCGTCTGAAGTCTCAAAAACCAGGTAATCACCTTCGCGTGATACGAACTTTAGCTCCATGATTTACGCTCCTTGCAAAAGAGTTTGGCAAAGTGGCAAGCATTTATGCGTAATTACTGCGGTGAGTTGATTAACTCTTGAGCCCATCGGCGAGCCTTATTTGCGAATCTCTGACTTCTGAGGCATGATTCACGCCGAAGTAATAGTGGAGAGGTGATGTGAATGGCGACCGATTACGACGCTCAGCGCAAAAACGATGACGATACCGAGTCGATTGAAGCGATCAAGGAGCGAATCCCATCCAAGCCTTCAATTTCCGAGGATGATGTCGACAATGTTGACTCCTTCACTATCCCAGACGTTGTAAACGAAGAGCTAGAAGTCGTCATCTTGCCTCAGCAGGAAAATGAATTCACCTGCATGAATTGCTTCCTAGTAAAGCCACAATCTCAGAAGGCATCCAAGACCAAGCTAGGTCTAATTTGTTCGGAGTGCGCTTACTAATTCCCTTGGTCTTCGGGTGCTAATAATCAAGTACGGAGTTGGGTCATTAGCATCCGAGATTTCTACTCGTACTGCAGTCTTCACATCTCCGCGAATCATCAGCTGAGCCCTGGCATCGAGTTTTGGACCTAGCTGCGACCTTAGGTCTTCAGTGTCAATCTCTGTGACGATGCCAATCGCAGGTTTAGGAATAGACATCTTCCCAGCCAGCAAGCGCTCACCATCGACTACGACCAGCGGGCTAAGTACCGAAGCCAATACCAGAGCTGCCATCAGCGTGAATGCCCCGAGGCTTATTGCAAGCGGCCATCCAAATGGTGCTGCGGCCAGTAAAACCATTGGCGAAAGCAGTGAGTAGGCCAAGTACATGCCAAAGGATGGATAGAGACGTTCTTCAAATTGCAGCGTTTGCACCTCAATAGATTACGCTCTAGGGATGACTTTCGAAGTACTGCTGATTGCCGAACCGGGATTCGAGCCTTTTTACGCAAAGCCTGGAGATGCGGGCTGCGACCTGAGATCCACCCAAGAATTGGTCCTTGCTGCCGGCGAGCGCGCCCTTGTTAAAACAGGTGTTCGCATTTCTATGCCAGATGGCTACGTTGGCCTGGTTCACCCGCGAAGTGGATTGGCCGCAAAGCACGGTATTACTGTTCTAAACACCCCCGGCACCGTTGACGCCGGGTACCGCGGTGAGATCATGGTGACGCTCCTGAACACCTCAAAAGAGGATTTCCCGATCGCCGTTGGGGATCGAATTGCCCAGCTTGTTTTCCAGAAGGTCGAGCACGCGACTTTCATCGCGGTAACGACCCTTCCAGAGAGTACCCGTGGCGAAACCGGCTTCGGTTCGAGTGGGAGAAACTAGTGCCGAAGATTGCTCCAAAAGACAGAGAGGTTAACGGCCCTTTCGATGTCTCGGAAATTGGGCTACTGACCCCTTACCTGGATTTCGAATCGATTCGCATCGCGCCAAAGCCAGGGTTGATTGTGCGTGCCGACATCGATGAGGTAAACAACCGAGTAGTTGCCATAACTCTTGAGGAAGACGGCCACAGACTTCAGTTGCAAGCCTTTGCTGCCAGCAAGATCGACGGCATCTGGGAACCAACACTTGCCGCCATTGAACAGGCTGTTGCTGAGCAGGGTGGCTCCACAGAGCGAGTCGAAGGAGCTCTCGGTCCAGAAATCAAGGCTGGAGTTCCGGTTGTTGAGGATGGACAGCGCCTACTTAGGGAAAGTCGGTTCATTGGAGTCGATGGACCTCGTTGGTTCCTGCGCGGCGTGATGACCGGCCCTGATCTTGCACACCCTCCCAGATACCAGTCATTGATCGACCTATTCAGATCGGTTGGGGTCAGCAGGGGAGAGACTCCACTCCCACCGGGTGATCTATTGCCACTGAGTATTCCGGTGCAGCAGTGAGTGATTCCGACCGCATAGCCAGAAAGCTCGGCGTATCTAATACCGAGGATGGGCCCAAGATATCGAAGCAGTCCCTTATGGATGCCATCGGTGGTCCACTGGGAATCGCTGAGTCGATCATCCCAGCGTTTGCGTTCTCGGTGGCATTCGCCGTCAGTAAGTCAGCCGTGGTTAGCGTTTCGGTAGCAAGTGCCCTCGCACTAGCATTCATCGCCGTTCGCATCATAAGAAGACAGCCAGTTACCCAGGCAATTGCTGGAGCTCTCGCTATCGCTTTGGCTGCATACTTAGCGCTTCGCGATGGCGGCAGCGCAGAGGATTACTTCATTCCAGGCTTTATTACTAACGCCGCGTATGGCTCGGTAATGCTGCTGTCTGTGCTGTTTCGCTACCCAATCATGGGTTTTATCGCGCAGCTGCTTTTCGGCCTAGAGAATTGGCGTAAGGACAAGGTTGTCTTCCGCAGGGCTCAGCTGGTGACTCTGGTATGGGTCGGATTCTTCTTTCTTCGTCTCGCTGTGCAGTTACCACTCTATTTTTCAAAGCAAGTAGAGCTACTGGCTGCATCAAAGGTGGTGCTCGGTGCACCGGCATATGCAGGCCTTTTGGTGTTGACCTGGGTTCTGCTAAGGGGCCTCAGCGCCAAGGAAAAGCAGTAAATTAGTCAGGTACAACATCAGGAGATTCAATAATGACCAACAGCTTCAATTCCGCTAAGCACCTATCGGTGGGCAACAAGAGCTACAAGTACTTCTCAATGCCCGAGCTCGGAGTTAGCAAGCTACCTTTTAGCCTCAAGATCCTGCTTGAGAACATGCTTCGCACCGAGGATGGCGCGAACGTAACCAAGGATCACGTCAACGCCCTTGTGAACTGGGACCCAACCGCAGAGCCTGACATCGAGATTCAGTTCTCTCCAGCCCGCGTGATCATGCAGGACTTCACTGGCGTCCCTTGTGTAGTAGACCTTGCAACCATGCGTGAAGCAGTACTGGAGCTTGGTGGAGATCCTCAGCAGATCAACCCGCTAGCGCCTGCTGAGATGGTCATCGACCACTCGGTTGTTATCGATGTAGCCGGAACTGCAGACGCTGCAGAGCGCAACGTAGAGTTCGAGTATCAGCGCAACGCTGAGCGCTACCAGTTCCTTCGTTGGGGCCAGACAGCTTTTGACAACTTCAAAGTGGTTCCTCCCGGCACCGGAATCGTGCACCAGGTAAACATCGAGTACTTGGCTAGAACCGTTATGACCCGGGAAGTAGATAGCGAGCTGGTGGCATACCCAGACTCCTGCGTTGGAACCGACTCTCACACCACGATGGTGAACGGTCTTGGAATCCTTGGTTGGGGTGTTGGTGGCATCGAAGCCGAGGCCGCAATGTTGGGTCAGCCAGTATCCATGCTTATTCCAAAGGTGGTCGGTTTCAAGCTCACCGGCCAGATTCCAACCGGTGCAACTGCAACCGACGTGGTGCTCACCATCACTGAGGTACTTCGCAAGCACGGCGTTGTGGGTAAGTTCGTCGAGTTCTACGGCTCTGGCGTTGCAAAGGTTCCACTAGCCAACCGTGCCACCATCGGAAACATGTCTCCGGAATTCGGTTCCACCGTTGCCATCTTCCCAATCGATGAAGTAACCCTGGACTACCTAAGGATTACCGGCCGCAGCGAGCACGAGATTGCTCTAGTAGAGGCATATACCAAGGCCCAGGGCCTTTGGCACGACCCAAGCGTTGAGCCTGTTTACAGCGAGTATCTAGAACTAGATCTTTCTACTGTAGTTCCGAGCATCGCTGGTCCAAAGCGTCCTCAGGATCGCATCGAGCTAAGCAAGTCAAAGAGCGCATTCGACACTGCCATCAAGACCTACTCAGACACCAAGTCAAAGCCAACCAACGTCAAGGGCAAGGACTTCAAGATCGACAATGGTGCTGTCACCATCGCTTCCATCACCTCCTGCACCAACACCTCAAACCCGTCAGTCATGCTGGCGGCTGGTTTGGTGGCCAGGAAGGCTGTAGCTAAGGGCCTAAAGGCGAAGCCTTGGGTAAAGACCTCGCTGGCTCCTGGCTCCAAGGTTGTGACCGAGTACTACGAGAAGGCCGGTCTAACCGACGATCTAAACGCCCTCGGTTTCAACCTCGTTGGCTATGGTTGCACCACCTGCATTGGAAACTCCGGCCCACTAGCTGAGGAGATTTCCGAGGCAATCAACCAAAACGACCTAGCTGTAACCGCTGTGCTATCTGGTAACCGCAACTTTGAAGGTCGCATCAACCCAGACGTGAAGATGAACTACCTAGCATCGCCACCGCTGGTTATCGCTTACTCGCTTGCTGGCACCATGGACTTTGACTTTGAAACCGAAGCCTTGGGGCAGGACCAGGCGGGTAACGATGTCTTCCTTCGAGACATTTGGCCAACTCCTGAAGAGGTCCAGAGCACAATCGACTCTTCGATCAACTCTGAGATGTTCACGACTCAGTACGCCTCGGTGTTTGAGGGCGACGAGCACTGGAAGTCACTGCCTACCCCTAAGGGAGCGATCTTTGAGTGGGACGAGAACTCCACTTATGTGAAGAAGGCCCCATACTTCGAGAACATGCAGCTCAAGCCTTCACCAGTGAGCGATGTTGCCGGTGCTCGCGTGCTTGTCAAGCTTGGTGACTCGGTTACCACCGACCACATCTCACCGGCTGGGTCGATCAAGGCAGACTCACCTGCCGGCCGCTACCTAACCGAGCACGGCGTATCTCGCGTCGACTTCAACAGCTATGGTTCCCGTCGTGGAAACCACGAGGTAATGATTCGTGGAACCTTTGCCAACATTCGTCTTCGCAACCAGCTGCTAAATGATGTCGAGGGTAGCTATACCCGCGACTTCTCTCAGGCTGATGGCCCTCAAACCTTCATCTTCGATGCAGCTGAGAACTACCGCGCAAGTGGAACTCCACTGGTCGCTCTTGCGGGCAAAGAGTATGGCTCAGGTTCATCCAGAGACTGGGCAGCCAAGGGCACCTCGCTGCTGGGAATCCGTGTTGTAATCGCCGAGAGCTTCGAGCGAATCCACCGCAGCAACCTAATCGGTATGGGCGTTCTGCCACTTCAGTTCCCTAAGGGGGAGACCGCAGATTCTCTAGGCCTGGACGGCACCGAGGAATTCAGCTTTCAAGGCATTGTTGCGCTGAACCAAGGCACCACGCCAAAGACCGTGAAGGTAACTGCTAAGCCAACCAGCCACTCCGCAGCGGGCAAGCAGACCATTACCTTCGATGCGGTTGTACGCATCGACACACCAGGAGAAGCTGACTACTACCGCAACGGTGGAATTCTTCAGTACGTGCTGCGAAGTTTGGTTGCCTAGGAAGGCTTTGGCCGGCTAGCTGGTTAATCATCAAATGACGCAATTAGGGCGAATCTCGAAGCCGAGAGACCTGGATGGACTTTCCAAGGAAGAACTCCAGGAGCTTTGCGGCGAGATCAGGTCCTACCTTGTTGAATCTGTCTCTAAAACCGGTGGTCACTTAGGTCCAAACCTTGGGGTTGTAGAGACCACTGTCGCGATTCACCGCGTCTTTGACTCACCAAACGATGCCATCGTGTTTGATACCGGACATCAGTCTTATGTCCACAAGATGCTCACAGGTCGCCGAGACCTCTCCAGCCTTCGTCAGAAGGACGGCATCGCGGGCTACCCACAGCGATCGGAATCTGAGCACGACATCGTTGAGTCTTCCCATGCCTCTAGCTCGCTTTCCTGGGCCGACGGCATTTCTAGAGCCTTCAAGGCCACCGGTCAGAAGGATCGCCATGTAGTTGCCGTTATTGGTGATGGTGCCCTCACCGGAGGTATGGCTTGGGAAGCCCTGAACAACATCACCGATGACAATGACCGCAACCTAGTAATCGTCGTCAATGACAACGGCCGTTCATACGCACCGACCATCGGAGGATTGGCTAAGACTCTGAATGTGATTCGCACTGAGAATTGGTATAAGAAGAGCTACTCGCTATCAAAGCGAATCTTCTACAAGTTCGGAACCTTCGGCAGGATCATCTTTGATTCTGTGCATGCTGCGGGTCAGAGGGTTGTGGTGGGCAACACCGCTAAGGGTATTTTCCCGAACTTGGACATCAAATACATCGGTCCGGTTGACGGTCACAATCTCCAGGACATGGAGACGGCGCTAGCCCAGGCCAAGGATTATGGTGCACCTGTAATCGTTCACGCCATTACCCAGAAGGGTAAGGGCTACGACCTTGCGATCTCAGACCTTGCTGACCAGTTCCACGCCGTTGGAAAGATCAACCCGGAGACTGGATTAGCGCTCAAGGCCTCCAATGGAACCTCTTGGACTTCAGTCTTTGGCGATGAGATAACTTCAATTGCCGAGCAAAACCCACGCATCGTGGGCATTACTGGAGCAATGCTGATTCCAGTTGGGCTGGATAAGTTTGCCGATCGCTTCCCAGATCGAGTTTTTGATGTCGGTATCGCAGAGCAGCACGCCGTTACAGCAGCTGCTGGTATGGCATTTGGTGGACTTCACCCGGTAGTGGCGATCTACGCAACCTTCCTCAACCGTGCTTTTGACCAGGTCCTTATGGACGTGGCACTTCACAAGGCCGGAGTTACCTTTGTTCTTGACCGCTCTGGCATCACCGGCCCAGATGGCGCTTCTCACCACGGCATGTGGGATCTCTCGATCCTTCAGGTGGTGCCAGGCATCCGCTTAGCCGCCCCGCGAGACGAGAAAAGCCTCAGGGAGCTGCTGCACGAGGCATGTGCCATTGACGATGCGCCGACTGTGGTGAGATTCCCTAAGGGCAATGTCCCATTGCCAGTGAATGAGATTAGGAAGACCTCTGATGGGGCAGACGTACTAGCGGAAGCCGCTTCAAAGGACGTACTACTGGTCAGCGTTGGAAGCTTTGCCCAAACCGCTCTAGCTGTTTCTGAACTCCTTGCAGCGCAAGGAATCGGCTGCACCGTAGTTGACCCTAGGTGGGCACTTCCTATCAAGGAATCATTGGTAGAAATGGCTGCTGCACACCGCTTGGTAGTGACTCTTGAAGATGGTGTTCGAGTCGGTGGCTTTGGATCAAGGCTTCGCCAAGAGCTTCGCGCTCACGGCGTTGACACTGGTTTGAACGAAGTGGGCATACCGGCAGAATTCCTCGAGCACGCTGAGCGGGACGAGATTCTGGACCGATTGGGTCTTACTCCTAAGGCAATCGCAAGAGACATCGTCGCCCAAGTTGTGGGATCAAAGGTTCCACACGCTAAGCCGATTGAGGCTGAGCCGCGTCTAGCAAACCCTTCTGAATCACTTCAGTAACTAAATCAATCTGCCACTTTCGTGCGCCGTAGCTCTTTAGCTGCGCTGCAACATCCTCTTGAGGCTCGAAGCAAACCCTGCGCAGGTAATCCGGTGTGAGCAAGTTCTCGACTGGAATGTTGAGCTTTGCTGCAAGCGCTTGAACCAATGGTCTGACAACCTCTAGTCGGTGATGAGCTTCCGGGAATCGTCGCTCCCAGCTCTTATGGTTTGGAATCCCATTGCCTTTTTCTGATGGCTCTAGGGAGACTTCAAGCTCTCCAGCTGTGGCTATTGCATCCCACCATGTCGACAGCAGTGTTCTGGAAGCCCTGCCCTGGAACTCCTTGTTGCTTGCCAATTCACTTCGAGACTTAGGAGCTTGATTCACCGCAGCCATGATCGAACGATCAGGTATGAGCCGGCCAGGAGCAATGTCCTTCTCAACTGCTATTGCATCGCGGACAGCGTGCAGGCTTGCGGCAATCTTGAGCTTAGGTAGGTCTTTGATTCGGCTTATGCCAGGAAGCCCTCGCCAGGGCTCTTCTAGAGGCGGCTTTGGCTTGAAAGAGAGCAGGTGCTCAAACTCTTGCTCAAGCCATGCTGACTTATCCGCCTCCACCGCTAACTCGGAGAGTTTTTCCCACAACTCAAACATCACGTCTACGTCAAGAGCGGCGTAATCAAGCATCTCTTGGGTAAGCGGTCGCTGTGACCAGTCGGCAGCAGAGTGCTCTTTGGCTAGTTCAATACCAAGCAAGGCTTCACAGACTGAACCAAGTCCAACTCGCTCTAGCCCGACGACTCTCGCCGTGAGCTCCGTGTCGATAAGTCCCGCTGGCTTAAGGCCGAGCTCAGCCAAGCAGGGGAGATCTTGCGTGGCAGCATGCAGTAGCCAAGTTTTTGAGTTCAGCGGCGCCCTAAGGCTGGCTAGGTCGACATCTGCAACCGGGTCAACTAGCCAGATACCAACGTCCTTGATGGCGATCTGAACCAGATAAGCCCGCTGGCTGTATCTGAATCCGCTGGCTCGCTCAGCATCTATGGAGACCTGTTCAACTTCCCCAAGGGCAGCAACCAGCGTCGCAAGTTCTGTCTCTGAATCAACGAAGTGAACCGGGAGTCTTGGCTTATCTAGCCTCAAGAAAGCCTCACAACTTTGGAGTCTTTTGGAGGAAGACCGGAGATCAGAGCCAATAGCTCAATCCATCCCTCTAGGTGTGGGGTCAAGTCAAAGTCAAGCGGTGCCCAGGATGCTCTAATTTCAAGCTCTGCGTGCTGAGGCTGTCCAATCAATGCGCCATGGCCGGTCGAAAGAACCGTTGTAGTTGTTCCGGCGTCGTGAGCGAAGTTGGCTCCGGCTTGTTGGAGTGAGTCTTTGAGCCACTCCCAAGGCAAAGCGGAGAGGTATTCATCCTTAGCCATGTCCAGTTCGATTGGGCTCTTGGCGTAGCCAATGATTCGAAACTCTGAGTTCCAGCCCTCAGGTATGCCTGGGTCTCGACAGAAGACAAGTCTTGATACACCGTGATCTGTTGCAGTCTCGTGATTAACCTCAGCTGCAATGGCTATGGCTTCTGGGGCGATTCCCTGTGGCGATGGGATTTGGCTGAGAGTTATCTCAGCTCTTGATTCAACCTGCTTAAACCGATCGAGCATGCCCGCAAAGGTAGGGCTAAGAGAAGTGAGATCGATTTCCACTTCGCAAATTTATCCTCAGGATGAAGCTGTTTCCGAGTGCCACGCCACCAAGCCAACGTAAAGGTCGTCGAGCTCGATGATTATAGGCAAAACTTTGAGCTCTCTGGAAAGGGCTTCAACGCCAGATCGCTGCTTTGATGAAAGAAGTAATGCATCTAGAGCACTCCCGGCGATCAGTTCCTTGATGCCAGTGACCCCATACTCAACATGCATCCTGGTGTAGCCAGAATGGGACAGCTGTTCAATCAATTGTTCGTAGCCTGAGCTGGAGACAATGAGCTTTTGCCCCTCGGGCGCAACGATGTCAACCTGTTGGTTGGTGAGCACAGCTAGATCAGCCGATTTTGGGAAACGGTAGTTGTCGGCTCTCAAGGTCTTTCCGGAGGTGACAATCACCTTTGCTTGGCGGCGCATGGCCACCAAGAGAGCTAAATCTGTGTTGTTGCCCAACCCATTGGAAGAACCATCACTTGAGACTGTGTTGCCACTTGCATCGCAGACCAATGACGCTGTGACTGCGAACCCGGAAACCAACTGCCGAAAGTACTCAGGTGGGGGAGCGATGAACGTCCCGAGAATGTCAGTGACTTGCTGCAACGATTTCTCTGGTTCTGCGCTTAATTCGAGCCAACATCCCCCTCATGCCGCGAACCCGCAGCGGAGAGATCAGTCGATCCAGCCCCAACATCGAAGGAAAGTCATCTGGCAGGTCAAGAATCTCCTGCGCGCTTTGGCCGTTCAATGCCGCGTTCAGCACCGACGCAAAGCCCCTTGTGGTGGGCGCTTCCTGAGGTGCGGAGAAGTGCAGTGAAATCTTCTCAACGTTTCCCTCAACCGCGATGAACACAGGCGATTGGCACTCTTCGACGCGTTCTAGTAGCTCAGGGGAGTCGCCAAAGCGGGAGTCAAGATCGGGCAACTGCTCACTGAACTCAAGAAGCAACTGCAGGCGATCACGCTCTTCTAGAAAGGTGAAGTCGTCGATAACCGCGGTTGCGTTCGGATTCAACGGACAAGAACTCCAGGCTCTTCACCAACGGCAATTGGAACGCCGACCAAGTTGCCCCACTCGGTCCAAGAGCCGTCGTAGTTGCGAACGTTCTTGACACCTAGCAGGTACTTGAGAACGAACCAGGTGTGGCTGGAGCGCTCTCCAATGCGGCAGTACGCAACAAAGTCATCCGCAGGGTTGAATCCGGTCGCATCGAAGTAGATGGCCTTTAGGGCATCAACATCCTTGAAAGTCTCATCCTCGAGAATGGCTGAGGACCATGGGATTGAAGCCGCAGTAGGAATGTGGCCTCCGCGAGAAGCACCCTCGTTTGGGTAGTCCGGCATGTGAAGACGCTCTCCGGTGTACTCCGGCTTGGAACGAACATCCACCAGTGGCTTGCCAATGTGGTCTAGCACCTCGTTGCGGAAAGCACGAATTGTTTTGTCATCGCGCTCTACGGCTGGGTACTCAACGCTGCGGGTAGCTGCAGCATCCTTAGTCAGCTCGCGACCCTCGGCAATCCACTTGGCACGGCCACCGTTGAGGATTCGAACATCTTCGTGACCGAATAGCTTGAAGACCCAGAATGCGTAGGTTGCCCACCAGTTTGAGCGGTCGCCATAGAGAACGACGGTGTCCTTACGATCGATGCCTTTTTGCTTCATAAGTTCAGCGAACTGAGCGCCAGTTAGGTAGTCGCGCTTATCTTGGTCGTTTAGTTCGGTGTGCCAGTCAAGCTTCACAGCTCCTGGAATGTGTCCAACTTCGTAAAGCAGAACATCCTCATCGCACTCCACGATTCTCACCTTGGAGGAATTCTCTTCGAGCCACTGGGTTGTAACTAGGACATCTGGGTTGGCGTAGCCGGAGATTCTTGCGGTTTCTGACATGACAGTCCTTCTCTATTGTCTAAACTGGCGAATCTGGGAGGATTCAATTTGTTAGAACAGCGCATTACTGGTGCTAATTCCCTTCCCTCAATTGTCCCAGATATCACACCTCAAGAACTAATCAAGCAATTATTGCCACCCCCGGAATTCACTAAGGCAAGGTTCGAAAGTTACCGTCCTGACGCCAATTTCCCCTCTCAGCAGGCTGCTGTGGATAGAGCTAAACAATTCGTAACCGGTAAACGCGCGAAGTTGTTCTCTAAGGAGACCACCGCTCCTGGGATTTACCTTGATGGCGGCTTTGGTGTTGGAAAAACTCACCTTCTTGCTTCTGTCTGGCATGAGTTTCAGGGACCTAAAGCTTTTGGCAGCTTCCTGGAGTACACCAGTCTGGTTGGCTACATCGGCTTTCAAACCGCTGTCAAGGAGTTCTCCAAGTTTGGTCTTATCTGCATAGATGAGTTTGAACTAGACGACCCAGGCGACACAATGCTCATGTCTAGGTTCCTTAAAGAGTTGGCGGCAGTCGGCGTGAAGTTTGCTGCAACTTCAAACACCCCGCCAAACGCGCTCGGCCAAGGAAGATTTGCGGCCGAGGATTTCAAGCGAGAAATCCAAGGCTTGGGGGAGCGCTTTGAGATCGTCAGTGTGGATGGCGAAGACTATCGACACCGAGATTCTTCCCAAGAGTCCAGGAATCTCTCAATTCGTGAGCTGCAGGACTGGATCGGCTACCAACCAGATGCGTACGCAATGAAATTCTCGGAACTACTCGATCTATTGGCCCAGATTCATCCAACTAAGTTCAGAAGACTCATTTCCGACGTTGGATCATTGGCTATCTACGATGTTTTCCAGCTGGAGGACCAAGTCAAAGCGCTGCGTCTAGTGGCTCTGGTTGACAGGCTTTATGAGCAGCAGATACCGATTCGCACATCCGGTGATATCAGCGCGACTTTGGTTTTCTCTTCAACGATGATCGGTGGCGGGTATCGGAAGAAGTATCTAAGGGCGGTTTCGAGAATCGGCGCGCTCTGCGAGCTCTACTAGTTCTGAAGCTTGCGGTAGTACCTGGCACGAGACTGCGATAGCAATGCCCCGATTACCATCGAGATCACCGAACCGAGAATAACCGCCAATGTTGCCTCAGCAGCAAGTTCGGGCAGGTCTTCGAAGGCTAGTTTCGCCATCAAGAGCGAGACTGTGAATCCAACACCGGCCAAAGCAGAAATCGCCAAGAAGTCTAGGAACTTTAGCTCCATGCGCGCCTCAGGTTTGGCAAGCGCATTAGCTATCACGGCAAACGCAGTGATGCCCAGGATCTTCCCAACGGGTAAGCCAAAGAGAATTCCATTGAATACATTCGACCCAGAATCCTGGAAGGTCGGAAGCGCAATGGCAACAGCGAAAAAAGCGAAGAGAGGTAGCACCACAGAGTTTGTCCAGGGCTGAATCTTGGAGACTAAACCGTGAGCTTTTCGAGCTGGAATGATCAAGCCGAGCAGAACACCCGCGACAGTTGCGTGCACACCGGACTGGAAAACCAAGTACCAAAGAACTAAGAAGCTTGCTAGTCGAATCAGATTGATCGGCAAGCCCTTCACGCGCTCCAAAACAACGTGCAGAGCTGCAACAGCTATTGCCAGGAGCAGCCATGTTGGTTGCAGGTCGGTTGTGAAGAAGATGGCAATGATTGCGATTGCCACTAGGTCGTCAAATATTGCCAGTGCGAGCAGGAAGATGCGTGCCTGCTTCGGAAGCCCTCGCCCAAAGATGGCCAAGACCCCAAGAGCGAACGCGATGTCTGTTGCTGTAGGAATCGGCCAGCCCCTTAGGCCGATTGTTCCCCAGTTCAAAACTGCGTAAATCAAGGCTGGAACGACGACACCACCGATGGCTCCAAGAATTGGCACCATTGCGGTCGACGGCTTGGAAAGCACTCCGCTGCGTAGTTCGTACTTGAGTTCGAGCCCAGCAACTAAGAAAAATGTCGCAAGCAGCAAATCGCTAACCCAGTGTTCGATACTGAGATTCAGGTTGAGGAAATCGAAACCTACGTATGCGTGCTTGAAGTCCAGAAACGCCGGACCAAAGGGGGAGTTGGCAATCACCAGGCCACAGATGGCAGCGGCCATCAGTGCCAGCGCTGCTGATCTTTCGCTCTTCACGACCCCTCCAACTTTTTACAAGCCCGAAACAAAACTGAGCACTATCTGGAAACTTAGCTTCACCAAACTAGGCCCACGAGTTCTTTTTATTGAACCCGTCTAACTTTACGAGAGGGTAAGACTATGGATCAGGGAAACACGGCTTTTGTCTTGTTCTCAGCAGCTTTCGTGCTGTTGATGACACCGGGTTTGGCATTTTTCTACGGCGGACTAGTTAAAGCCAAGAGCGTAGTAAGCATGATGATGCTCTCGTTTGGATCGCTGGGATTGGTGGCGGTTCTATGGGTGCTGTATGGATACGCAATCACCTTTGCTGACATTGATGACGCCGGCTGGGTGGGTATTCCGCACCTTATTGGTATAGACATGAACGCCATCGGGCTCACCGCTCAGGTGGCCGAGGCGGCAGCTCCCGTTGGAGCATTCCCTGAACTCGCGTTCGTTTCCTTCCAGGCGACCTTCGCAATCATTACCGTTGCACTGATCTCGGGTGCAGTTGCAGACCGTGCGAAGTTCGGGGCATGGATGATTTTCGCTGGACTTTGGGCGACTTTGGTCTACTTCCCAGTCGCAGGATGGGTATTCAACTTCATCCCTTCAGACCAGGGCGGATGGATCGTAGACAAGCTAGGAGCGATTGACTTCGCCGGTGGAACTGCAGTTCACATCAACGCCGGAGCCGCGGCACTTGCTCTTGCCATCGTTCTTGGAAAGCGCTTTGGATTCTCAAAGGGAATCATGCAGCCACACAACGTTCCACTAACCCTGATTGGTGCGGCTTTGCTTTGGTTTGGCTGGTTCGGCTTCAACGCAGGTAGCGAACTGGCTGCTGATGGCGTTGCAACCGTTGCATTTATCAACACGATCGCTGCTCCAGCAGCTGCGATGTTGGGTTGGATCTCGGTTGAGAAGATTAAGCACGGCAAGGGAACCATCGTTGGTGCAGCATCTGGTGTTGTCGCAGGCCTGGTCGCAATCACTCCAGCTTGTGCATCTGTTGACCCAATTTGGGCTATTGCACTTGGTGCGGTTGCCGGTGTGATCTGTGCGCTAGCGATTGACTTGAAGTTCTCCTTCGGCTTCGATGACTCGCTTGATGTCGTAGGTATCCACTTGGTTGGGGGACTAATCGGAACCCTCTGGATTGGTGTCTTCGGAAATGGTGTCGGCCTTGCATTCGGCTACGGCTGGGAGCAGCTAGGAATTCAGGCGCTGGGATCGATTGCAGTTCTGGTCTACAGCTTTGTGATGGCTCTTCTTATTGGTTACGCGATTGAGAAGACCATTGGATTCCGAGTCAAAGCTGAAGACGAGATTGCGGGCATCGACACCGTGGTTCACGGTGAACTTGCCTACAGCTTTGGAAACGATAAGGACTAGTTTCAGTTCGTCAAATACTCCCTCAGTCAAGCTGAGGGAGTATTTGCGTGAGGAGAGAAAATGCAACACGACCAGATCTACTTTCTGATTACCTGCATCGCGATGGTGCTGTTCATGACTCCCGGCTTGGCTTTCTTTTACGGTGGCCTCGTCCGAGCATCATCGGTTGTCTCGATGATGATGATGTCTTTTGGCGCACTCGCATTGGTTTCCATTCTCTGGATTGCCTACGGTTACGCGGTTGCTTTCTCAGGAGCTGGTCACAATGGTTACTTCGGGATCGACGGAGTGGTGGGCATTGATTCAAACAATCTCTTCTTGAGTGAGTTCTTGGATGAACGCATGAGTTTCGACCTTGTCTTCGCTGCCTTTCAGGGGACTTTTGCCGTAATCACTGTCGCCCTTATCTCCGGAGCCATTGCGGACCGAGCTCGCTTTGGATCCTGGATGGTCTTCGCAGGAATCTGGGCAACTTTGGTTTACTTCCCAATCGCTGGTTGGGTATTCAACTTCACGTTGGATGAAAACGGCGCTATCACCGACGGCGGTTGGTTGGTCAAAGATGTTGGACTATTGGACTTCGCTGGCGGAACTGTCGTAGAGGTGGGCTCCGGCGCTGCCGCACTTGCAGTGGCACTGGTGCTGGGTAAGCGATTTGGATTCCGCAAGGGTATGTATGCACCCCACAATGTTCCACTCACATTGATTGGAGCTGGCATTCTTTGGTTTGGCTGGTTTGCCTTCAACGCCGGAAGCGAACTTGCCGCAGACGGAGTCGCATCGCTTGCCTTCTTGAACACCTTGATCGCTCCTGCTGCAGCCATGCTTAGTTGGGCAGCGTTCGAGAGAATCACATCCGGTAAGCCAACCGCGGTTGGAATTGCCTCAGGAGCAATCGCGGGAGCAGTTGCAATTACGCCGAGCTGCGCCTTCCTCGATCCAGTCTGGGCAATTGTTTTGGGACTTGTGGTCGGAGTGGTCTGCGCCTGGGCGATTGAACTGAAATTTGCATTGGGCTTCGACGACTCACTCGATGTGGTCGGAATTCACTTGGTTGGCGGAATTGTCGGCACGCTGTTCATCGGCGTCTTTGGCAGGGGAGTTGGATTGGCCTTTGGCCACTCAATCGATCAGCTGGTCGCGCAATTGATTGGCGTTCTAGCTGTTGGGTTTTACAGCTTTGCAATGGCATGGATTATTGCGATGGGTATTGAAAAGACCATCGGCTTTAGAGTGCAGTCCTTGGAGGAAGAAGCGGGCATTGACCCAATCCAACATGGCCAGCTTGCATACCACGCAGAAGACCCACGCTGGAAGGCATAGAAGTTCGAAGTTCTTCCAGATTTCACAAAGCTTGGAAATTTGTGGCATAATTTCAGAGTTCTGTTCACAGAGCGTGCGGATGTAGCGCAGTTGGTAGCGCACAACCTTGCCAAGGTTGGGGTCGCGAGT
>CAZLKR010000005.1:0-56993 GCA_964560155.1 uncultured Aquiluna sp. | reverse complement strand
TGAACATCTGCCAGTGCATTTTGAAAAATACCGTGCATTGTGCTTCCTACATCTCTGGTTGTTGTGCTGAGCCTCTCAAGACTTCGCTAACTCAAGGTTAATTCGTAACCAACCAAAAGCAAACTAGGCGAGCCATGGCAATAACTTCTCCTAGTCTTACTCTCAGGAGATTCTGTTAACCTAGTTAACGTCCAGCGATGTAGAGAGCGGGTGGCCCATGGGTTTCATGTCCTCCCGTCGCGCTGCAAGTAAAGAGTCCAAAGACTTCGATGCTTTTCAGAGTATTGCCGCCCAGGTAGTGGACGTGATGGCCACCGCGGGTGTGGTGCTAGATCTAAGCAACAACGTGCTCAGAGCCTCTCCGGGTGCCATTCAGCTGGGTCTTGTGCAGAATCGCCGTTTGATTCACGCATCCCTTGTGAAACTTGTTGAGAAAGCTAAGCAAACCTCCGGCGCGGTTCAAAAAGAGCTCTTCTTGGAAACCGGCTTGCGCCGAGACAAGGTTTGGGTCGAAGCTAGAGCAGCCCAGTTCGGTGGCGAATACGTCATGTTGCTGGTTGACGATAGAACCGAGTCCAAGCAACTCGAGGACACCAGACGCGACTTCGTAGCGAATGTGTCGCACGAACTCAAAACCCCAATTGGAGCAATCGGGCTGCTAGCCGAAGCAATCCAGGGTGCCACCGACGATTCAGAGATGGTGAAGAAGTTTGCTGAGTCAATGCAAAAAGAAAGCCAGCGACTTGCAAACCTAGTTCAGGAGCTAATCCAGCTGTCCAAGGTTCAGGGAGCAAGGCTTGGCGAAAACTCCTCCGAGGTTGATCTGGCTGCAGTGATCACTGACGCGGTTGATAGAAATCTTTTACTTGCCCAGCAGCGCAATATCCGCGTGGTTTCAAGTGCTGAGCCAGGAACCGTGGTCCAGGGCGACTACGAAATGCTGGTCACGGCTGTTAGAAACTTGATTGAGAATGCGATTGTCTACTCCAACCCAGCCAGCCAAGTGGGCATCGGCCTGAAGGTTGTGGATGAGGTAGCTGAGATCTCGGTAACCGACTCCGGCATTGGAATCTCAGAGACCGACCAAAAGCGCATCTTTGAGCGCTTCTACCGAGTCGACCCATCCAGATCTCGCGAGACCGGCGGCACCGGATTGGGTCTTTCGATCGTGAAGCATGTAGCTGCCAATCACGGTGGCGAGGTAAAGCTTTTCTCCCAGCCCGGTGTTGGTTCAACTTTCACTCTTCGACTGCCGATTGATACCCAGGAGATGCAATGACTCGAGTACTTGTAGTTGAGGATGAGAAGAACCTAAGAGAGCCTTTGGTTTTCCTGCTTCAGCGAGAGGGCTACGACGTTATCGAAGCCGAGGACGGCAACGCAGCACTAGATGTTTTCCGTAGCCAAGGTGCAGACCTAGTGCTTTTGGACCTAATGCTTCCTGGGCTTTCCGGAAACGAAGTTTGCCGAGCAATCAGAGCCGAGAGCAGCGTTCCGGTAATCATGGTTACCGCGAAGGACACCGAGATTGACAAGGTTGTGGGTCTCGAAATCGGTGCCGATGACTATGTCACCAAGCCTTACTCCACCCGAGAACTACTTGCCCGTATGAAGGCAGTGCTACGCCGCGGTGCTGAGCCACAGGCTGCCGAGCACGGTCTTCTGAAGGCTGGTCCGGTAGTGATGGACATTGAACGTCACGTCGTGACCGTAAACGGTGAAAAGGTTCAGATGCCGCTTAAGGAATTTGAGCTGCTTGAGCTTTTGATGGAGAACGTGAACCGAGTGCTAACCCGCGGTCAGATTATTGATCGAGTCTGGGGTTCAAACTACTTCGGTGACACCAAGACTTTGGATGTGCACGTAAAGCGCATTCGCTCGAAGATTGAAGAAGATCCTGCTCGCCCTCGCCACCTAATGACGGTGCGCGGATTGGGCTACAAGTTCGAGATTTAGTTCAGCGCCTCGGCGTACTCGCGGTACTCCTCAAGCGAGCCGTCCATCACTGGAACATCAAGCACGTAAGGGTCTCCGCCACCGGATACTGCCACCTGGTGCACCTGTCCAGGCATGCCATCAAGCTGGAAAGTGATTGGCTCGGTGCCGTTGTAGCCAAGGTCAAACTTGGTTCCGGCCTTTACCGCAAACTCAACGCGAACATCCTGGCCGGCTGCATCCTTGGTCTGCACGCTCGCCATTAGGTCATCCATCGAGGAATTAACAAATGAACCGATGAGAACTGCCTTGCCGCTCTCACCCTGGATCAATAGAACGTTGCGAGCCTTTAGGTTCTGAGCATCAACCTGCACACCATCGCTTGGGGCGTATGGTCTTAGGGATTCTATGTTGTGCGATAGCGAGCAACCAGCTAGCGACAAGGCGGCCAGGGCTACAAGGGACAAAGAAGTAATTTTCTTTACGTTCACGAATGCTCTCCAAAGGACGTATTAGGCCAAGTCTAGCCTAGGAATTAGCCCCTATCTGTGGTAAACTTGCGGTTTTGGAGCCGAAAGAAGCGCATGAAATTTGAAGTTGGCGAAACCGTTGTCTACCCACACCACGGAGCGGCTGAGATTATCGAAGTTTCCGAGAAGACAATTCGCGGCGAAACCAAAAAGTACCTGACCCTTCGCGTTGTGGTTCAGGGTTCAAAGCTTGAGT
The DNA here is from genome assembly GCA_964560155.1 of uncultured Aquiluna sp. GTDB lineage: Bacteria > Actinomycetota > Actinomycetes > Actinomycetales > Microbacteriaceae > Aquiluna. The sequence continues at coordinate 54,332 of CAZLKR010000005.1, read as the reverse complement.
CTGGCTCAGAGCCAGCAGCAGATCGTCCAAGCCAGGAACTCATCATTCAGGTTCCAGAGGACAGCGTTACCGAAGTCGGTGTTCGCGATGTCATCGACAAGAAGGGCGTCCAGCAGGTCTTTGACGTGCTCCGTGCAGAGTTTGTAGAAGAGCCAACCAACTGGTCACGTCGCTACAAGGCAAACCTAGAAAAGCTTGCCTCCGGCGATGTCGTCAAGGTGTCCGAGGTAGTTCGTGACCTATGGCGCAGAGACCAGGACCGTGGTCTATCAGCCGGTGAGAAGCGCATGCTAGCCAAGGCTCGCCAGATTCTTATCTCGGAATTGGCATTGGCTCGCAAGGTTGACGAGACCAAGGCTTCGGCTGAGCTCGACAAGGTATTGGCCAGCTAAATCATGAACGTTGCGGTGGTTCTAGTTGCCGCCGGCAACGGCGAGCGGCTTGGCGCGGGTATTCCCAAGGCACTGGTTTCCGTCGGTGGCAGATCCCTGCTAGAGCACGCACTTAGTTCGATCCAAAAATTCAACCCAGCCCAACTTGTGGTGGTTGCTCACGAAGACCACGTCTGGGAATTTGAGGCGCAAGTAAAGGCGAACTATAAAGGCGAATTTGCGGTTGCTCCCGGGGGTAACTCCAGACAGGGATCGGTAGCCAATGGCTTGGCGTTGGTGACTCAGGACCTGGTTTTGGTGCACGACGCTGCTCGCTGCTTTGCAAGTCCCGAACTCTTTGCAGCTGTTGCAAATGCCCTTCAGTCTCATGATGTGGTGATTCCGGCTTTGCCGGTTTCAGACACCGTAAAGCGAGTGTCAGGAACCAGCGTGATAGGCACCGAGGATCGCAACAGTTTGCGGTTATCTCAGACACCTCAGGGCTTTAGAACCGCGGACCTTAGAACTGCACTTGCTGAGACCTCCGAGGAATTTACCGACGAAGCTGCGCTAATGCAGTCCCTGGGTCACAAGGTCGAGTCAGTTCCGGGCGAAGCGAGCGCCTTTAAGGTAACCACCGGTTCCGATCTAGATCGCGCTCGGCAAGACTTTGGTGCAAGTGCCACCGGCATTGGCACCGATGCCCACAAGTTCTCCGACTCTGGTGACTTGGTATTGGGATGTTTGGTTTGGCCAGAACTTCCAAAGCTTGAGGGTCACTCAGACGGCGACTCAATTGCGCATGCAATTGTGGATGCACTGCTATCGGCTGCCGGCCTTGGCGATATCGGTTCCAACTTTGGTGTCGATCGTCCGGAGTTTGCTGGTGCAAGTGGCGAAGTGTTTATTGCCGAGACTTTGAAGATGCTTACGGCTAAGGGTTTTGCAGTTCAGAATGTCGCGGTACAGGTTGTTGGCGATAAGCCGAAGATTGGCCCCCGTCGCCAAGAGCTGGAAACGAAGTTGACCGCAGTGGTTGGTGCCCGAGTTTCGGTTGGCGCGACCACCACCGATGGGCTTGGCTTCCTGGCGGATTCTAGGGGAGTTGCAGCGGTTGCAACGGCGTTGTTGAAAGTGCTTGGTTAGGCTTTGGACATGAAGATTTTTGATACCAAGACTGGGCAGTTGCGGGACTTTACTCCCATCCACGCCGGTCAGGTTGGAATCTACGTTTGCGGACCAACCGTGCAGTCAAGTGCACACATTGGACACCTGAGATCAGCACTGTCTTATGACGTTATGACCAGGTGGCTTTCGCACCTTGGTCTCAATGTCACCTTGGTTCGCAATGTCACTGACATCGATGACAAGGTTTTGGAAAAAGCTGTAGAGCAAAAGCAAAACTGGTGGTCACTTGCCTATGCAAATGAACTGCTGTTTGCCGCTGACTTTAGAAGACTGGGCATTCAAGCTCCAAGTTACGAGCCACGCGCTACCGGACACATCTCGCAGATGCTGGAACTTATTGCCACCTTGATTGAGCGTGGTCACGCCTACCGAGCACTGGATGGCAGCAGCAACGTCTACTTCGATACCGCTAGCTGGCCTAGCTATGGAGAGCTGACCCACCAGTCCCCGGAGGACATGGATGGCCAGGAGAGCACGCCGGATAAGAAGCGCGCACAAGACTTCGCGCTCTGGAAGGCTGCCAAGCCTCAGGAGCCAGCAACCGCATCTTGGGATTCTGAGTATGGTCGCGGCAGACCTGGCTGGCACATCGAGTGCTCTGCTATGGCCAGTCACTATCTAGGCACGCACTTTGACATCCACGGTGGTGGGCTGGATCTGCGCTTCCCACACCACGAGAACGAGCTGGCTCAATCAACTGCTGCCGGTCACAAGTTTGCAAACCACTGGGTTCACAATGGACTGGTGACGGTAGCCGGTCAAAAGATGAGTAAGTCCCTTGGTAACTCGGTTTACTCGAGTGACCTGTTTTCTCTGGCTAGCGCTCAAACAGTGCGCTATTACCTAAGCTCTGCTCACTACCGCTCGGTCTTGGACTACCAGCCTTCGGTGTTAGCCGAAGCCGATGCAGCGCTCGGTCGAATCTTGGGCTTCTTGGAGCGAGCCAAGCGAGAACTAGCACCTACTCGCTTCAGCGAAAAAGACACCTCGACCCAGATTCCGGCTGAGTTTGCCGCCGAGATGAACGATGACTTCAATGTGCCGGCGGCGCTCGCGGTTGTGCACGAACTTGTTCGCTCTGGAAACTCTGACCTTGATGAGCAAAGACTGCGCGAGGCTGCGCAAAAGCGTGACCAGGTAAACCTCATGCTGGAGGTATTGGGTCTAGCTCCGAGCCAGTGGCAGTCTCAGGTTTCACAAGAACATGAAGCACTTGACTCATTAGTGCAGGCCCTTATTGCTGAGCGCGATCGCGCTCGTGATGCCAAGGACTACGCCACCGCCGATCGAATCAGAGATCAACTTTCCGCAGCCGGTATCGAGCTTTCGGATTCACAAAACCAAACACACTGGAGTCTGAACTAATGGCAAAAATTGGAAGGCCCGGAGCGGCCAAGGGTAAAAAGGGTGCTGTCAAGGGCACCGGCGGTCACGGCCGCCAAGCACTAGAGGGTCGCGGCCCAACCCCTAAGGCGGAGGACCGCCCGTACCACAAGGCGTACAAGGCCAAGAAGGCTGCTGCCGCTGGAGTCAAGCCAAAGACTGAGGCAAAATCAAGCCGTAAGGGTGAGTTTGTCGCTGGTCGTTCTGGCATGGGTGCAAGAGCAATTTCAGGCGAGGTGCTTTCCGGTCGCAACTCGGTTGTTGAGGCTCTGAAGGCGAAGATTCCTGCTACTGCCCTGTTTGTGGCTCAGCGCATTGAGATGGATGATCGCGTCAAGGAAGCCATGGCAATTGCCAACGGTCGCGGCATTCCACTATCTGAGGTCACTCGCGCCGAGATCGATCGCATGACCGGTGGCGACAGTGTCCACCAGGGCATTGCACTTCAGGTTCCGCCATACAACTACAAGCACCCAATGGAGCTTTTGGACCGAGCACTTTCAACCGGTCACCTGCCGCTATTGGTTGCCCTAGACGGTGTTACCGACCCTAGAAACCTAGGAGCGATCATTCGCTCCATAGCTGCCTTTGGCGGTCACGGTGTTGTCCTGCCACAGCGTCGCAGCGTTGGTGTCACCGCAGCAGCCTGGAAGACCAGTGCCGGTGCTGCAGCGCGCATGCCGGTTGCACTTGCTTCGAACCTGAACCAGACCATCAAGGAATACAAGCAGCGCGGTGTCTTTGTGATTGGCCTAGATGGCGATGGCGATGTGATGTTGCCTGAGTTCACTCTTGCGGATAAGCCACTGCTGGTGGTTGTGGGCTCAGAAGGTAAGGGACTATCGCGCTTGGTGCAGGAGAACTGCGACCAGGTGGTTTCCATCCCAATTACCGCTGCCACCGAGTCACTAAACGCAGGTATTGCTGCGTCGGTCGCGCTGTATCAGATTTCGAGCATGCGGGCCTAAACCCGATCTCTCCAGTCACCTTCTTCATCGTCCTCTTCGACAACGATTAGGCCGGACGGAATAGCTTCTGCCAGGGTGATGCTCTCGGTGGTTGGGAATCCGATTAGGGCTTCCTCATCGCGGCGCTTTGAAAGCACCTCTGCGACATAGCTGCGAACCGCATCAATTAGCGAAACGTCTGCACCGGCTTTTTCAGACATATACCAACGGTGCTCAAGCACCTCGTGGAAGACTTCGGCCGGCTCTAGCTTGCCGGTGTATTCGCTCGGGATTGCCCCCACCACCGGTTCGTAGACTTCGCTGAGCCACTCGTGTGCCAAAACTTCTTCATCGGCACCGGGACGTTTGTGGGCAAGGCGATACTCGTCTATATCGTTCAACAGCCTGCGGGCTTGATTCTCTTCAACGTCCAAGCCGGTGAGTAAAAGCAGTCTTCTGGCGTGGTGACCAGCATCAACCACCTTGGGCTGAATGCGAACCTTGGTGCCGTCATCCTCTTGGCTCATGCTCAGCTCTTCGATATCAAAACCAAGTTCGTTTAGTCGCTGCACCCGCCTGGAAATTCTCCAGCGCTCAGAAAGGGCAAAGACTTCGGTGGCAGTTAGTTCTTTCCAGAGCTCGTGGTACTTATCTACGATGCGCTGGCTGATCTGGTTGGCATCAATCTCGGACGCGGCTTTGCCGGATGCAATCAGGTCCATAAGCTCACCGGCGATGTTTACACGTGCGATCTCCAGATCGTTCTCGCGCTGACCGTTTGAGAGCCTGGAGTCATAGAGCTGTCCGGTTTCGGCATCAACCAGGTAGGCGGCAAACTTTCCAGCATCTCGCCTAAAGAGGGTGTTCGATAGCGAGACATCACCCCAGAAAAATCCAACTAAGTGAAGTCTCACAAGAAGTAGTGCGAGGGCATCAACAAGTCGCTTTGCCGTTTGTTCTCTCAGGCCCTGCGACCACATCGCGCGATAGGGGAGTGAGAACTTGAGGTGCCGGGTAATCAGCACCGCAGGGAGTTCTTCACCAAGTTGATTGGTGCGATTGTTGATAATGGCGAATGGCTCAACGCAGGGAATGTCTAGCTTTTCCAGTTTGCGGAGCATCTCGTATTCACGTTTTGCCAATTCAAAGAGCGTCTCTTTGATGGCAATGACGTGATCGCCGAGGTGGGCGAATCGAACCGTGTGACGAGAAAGGCCCTTCGGCAAAGCCGCAATGTTTTCTTTGGGCCAGTCTTCCAACGGCAAATGCCACGGCAGATCCAGAAGTGCTGGTTCTGCCGTGGCAGCCGTGATGTTTAGTTGATTTGGCATTGGCCCTTAGTTAAGGCGCTCGCCACTTTCTGCATCGAAGACGTGCACAGCTGAGGCATCTGCCTGCAGGTGGATGCGGTCTCCAGCCTTCGGGTGGTCGATTGGGTCAACGCGAACAACAACGTTGTGCTCCTGGCCGTCTAGGTGAACGCGACCGTATAGGTAGCCGTCAGAACCTAGCTCTTCAACTACGTCTACATCTACCTCTAGACCGTGTGCCGAAGGAGATAGCTTCTCTGGGCGGATACCAACGGTTACGCGGTTACCCGATGCCTTGGCAAGGATGTCGCGGTCGATTGGTAGAACTGCGTCACCAAACTGAACGCCACCGTCGATGATCGGTAGCTGGATAAGGTTCATGGCTGGTGAGCCAATGAATCCTGCTACGAAAACGTTGGATGGGCGGTCGTAAAGGTTACGAGGAGTGTCAACCTGCTGCAGTAGGCCGTCCTTTAGAACAGCTACGCGGTCACCCATGGTCATAGCCTCAACCTGGTCGTGGGTCACGTAAACAGTGGTTACACCCAAGCGACGCTGTAGCGAAGCAATCTGGGTACGGGTCTGAACGCGAAGCTTGGCGTCAAGGTTAGATAGTGGCTCATCCATTAGGAATACCTGTGGCTGGCGCACGATCGCACGACCCATTGCCACGCGCTGACGCTGACCACCGGATAGTGCCTTTGGCTTGCGGTTTAGGTATGGCTCTAGGTCTAGAAGCTTGGCTGCCTCCAAAACGCGCTCGGCACGCTCTTCCTTGTTGACACCGGCAATCTTTAGGGCGAATCCCATGTTCTCAGCCACAGTCATGTGTGGGTAGAGAGCGTAGTTCTGGAAAACCATCGCAATGTCGCGATCCTTTGGTGGAACATCGGTGACGTCGCGGTCACCAATGAAGATGCCACCTTCGTTTACCTCTTCTAGGCCGGCAAGCATGCGCAGCGAGGTTGATTTTCCACAGCCAGAAGGACCAACTAGAACTAGAAACTCGCCGTCTCTAACCTCTAGGTTCAACTTGTCTACTGCTGGCTTGGTTCCACCTGGGTACAGGCGGGTTGCATTGCGAAATGACACTGATGCCATGATTTTCTCCTTCACCGGCGGTACGTGCCGGACGATCCTTCGTGAACGGACGCTGCATCTAATTGACACAGCTCTACAAGTATCGCACCTCAGTTACACTTATTAGGCTTCGTAACCAAGCTGATACCGAATCAAGGTAGGAACAAATGACTTCGAACCACAAGCCAACCCGCTCAGAGCAGCGTGACGCTGCTCGCCAGAAGGCAAAGGCCCTGCGTGAGCAGAACCAGAAGAAGGCCAAGCGCTCAAAGCTTGTCGTTCAGCTCTCTGTGGTCCTAGTGGCCTTGGGCATCGTCGGTGGTGTGGCAGCAGTTATCGCCATTGAGGCAGCCAACAAGGTTGCAGCTCCAGTGGTTGATGACGCACCTAAGAACCTTTCCGAGTTCGGTGGCCTGAAGGTTGGTGTTGGTCTGCAGGCTTTCACCGTGGACAAAACACCTACCCCAGATTCATCCGAGACTAAGGCTCCTGAGATCGTCATTTATGTTGACTACCAGTGCCCAATCTGTCAGGCATTTGATCTTCCAAACTCCGCACAGCTTCGCTCCTGGGTTGATACCGGTGCAGCGACCGTAGAGATCCGCCCAATATCTTTCCTAGACCGCGCCTCACTAAACGAGTACTCCTCTAGAGCTGCGAACGCCGCATTCTGTGTCGCAAACTTTGTCCCAGACAGTTACTTTGACATGCACGCAAACCTCATGATCAACCAGCCTGCCGAAGGCCAGGCTGGTCTTGATGACAATGAGCTATTCCAGGTGGCCCAGACTTCTGGTGCTGGCACCAATGAGGTCAAGGGCTGCATCCAAGCCAAGAGCTTTGCTACCTACATCGAACAGCACACTCAGAAGGTTCTAAACACTCCACAGCAGGGCATTCAGGTGTCTGGCACTCCAACCATTTTGGTAAACGGAAACCAGTTCACCTGGGCAACTGGCGAAGAGCTAGTTTCCCCTGAATTCTTTGCTCAGTTCGTGCAGACTGCGTCTGCGGAGTAACGGTTCGCTAAGCACTAGTAGTTGCGCTTAGCTCTGCTTGGCAGAGAGTCAATTTGGCCTCCGCTGAGCTGCCAACTGCGGCACCTCAAAATTCTTTAAGCAAACTCACAGCTTCCAACAGGAACCTTGCTTCATTTTGCTAGAAAAAAACTTCTAGACTTGGGCGGAATTGCTGTCTCGACAAATTAGGAAATCTTGAACGTAGAGCTTTGGGTCTGGGGACTCACAATATTTATTCTTACGGCCGTGTTACTGGTGGATTTCATGGTCCAGGCACGCAATCCTCATGACCCTTCTTTCAAGGAGTCAGCGATCCAAAGCTCGATCTACATCACGTTGGGATTGCTCTTTACCTTCGTGGTTGGCGGCGTCTGGGGCCCTCAGTTTGGCCAGGAGTACCTAGCTGGCTTCATAACTGAGAAGACACTCTCGGTAGACAACGTTTTTGTTTTCCTAGTCATCTTTACTCAATTCGCTGTGCCAAGAGCACTCCGCAGCCAAGCGCTGCTAATCGGAATCGCGATTGCCCTGATTCTGAGGTTCGTCTTTATCTTGCTCGGTGCCACTTTCATCGAGAATTTCAGCTGGGCTTTCTATGCCTTCGGTGCATTCTTGCTGCTGACCGCGGTGAAGATCTTGAAGGACACCTTCAAAGGCTTGAAAGAATCTGAGCATGAAGAGTTTGCCGGCGGCAAGCTAATTCAGTTCCTGCAAAAGCGCATGCGAACCACCGACGAGTACCACGGTGCCAAGATGACGATTTTGCAAAATGGCAAGCGTTATGCGACACCACTTTTGCTCGTTATGGTGGCAATTGGATTTACCGACCTACTATTCGCGCTTGACAGCATCCCTGCTATCTACGGACTAACCGAAGAGCCCTACATTGTCTTCGTGGCAAACGTGTTTGCGCTACTCGGCCTTCGACAGCTCTACTTCCTCTTGAGCGGTTTGATGGAGAGGTTGAAGTACCTAGGCGTCGGACTCTCTGTGATTTTGGCCTGGATCGGCTTCAAGTTGGTAGTCCACGCCCTACACAAGAACGAGTTGCCTTTCATCAACGGCGGCGAGGCAGTAAAGGCTATTCCGGAGATTTCCACTGACCTGTCCCTCATCGTCATTTTGGTGACATTGATAATCACCACCATCTGGTCGCTTGCCGCAACAGCCGTAGACGCCAAGAAGAAAAAGGCTGACGTTCAGGATTAGTCTGACCAGTCGACTTGGGACAAAACCCACTAAACGCCGATAAACTTTGTGGGCAACAAGCCGACCTGGCGCAATTGGTAGCGCACCGCACTTGTAATGCGGGGGTTACGGGTTCGAGTCCCGTGGTCGGCTCTTGGGGGGCGTAAAGAACAGGAACCCTTATGGAATTCAATTGGTTGGCAATTATCTTGGCTGCACTTGCAGGTGGCGTAATCGGAGCTATCTGGTTTGGACCAAAGACCTTCTTTCCACTTTGGTGGAAGCTGCAGGGTAAGTCGCCTGAGGACAACCCAGGTGGCGAGTCCATGGGAGTTACCTTCGGCCTAACATTCGCAGGAGCTTTCGTTCAAGCGCTGGTCATGGCAGTTGTTATCGGCCTAGCAGAGTCTGCTACCGGTGGTCTTGACTGGTTTTCTGGTCTTGCAACCGGCGCTCTAATGGGCGTTGGTTTTGCAGCAGCCACCCAGATTGGTCACAAGCTATTTGGTGGCTTTGGCCTGAAGGTGTGGATTCTTGAGGTTGGTCAGGACATCGTTTCGTTGGCTGCGATGGGTGCAATCATCGCGAGCTTTATCTAGGGGTTATCAACAACCCGGTTCCCGCCTTGCGGCTCAATTATCTGAGAGTGCGAGATACTAGAACGTGTGATGACAACGAGGTTAGAGCACGATCTTCTTGGGGAGCGCGAAATCCCCGCCAACGCCTACTGGGGAATTCATACCCTTAGAGCCATAGAAAACTTTCCAATCACCGGTGTCCCGATTGGGCACTACCGCTCTTTGGTGCGCGGTTTGGGCTTCATCAAGGAAGCCTCCGCAAAGGCAAACCTAGAGCTTGATGTAATCAGCAAAGAAATTGCCGACCCAATCATTGCTGCGTCCATTGAGGTGCGCGATGGGTTGTGGGATGCCGAGTTTGCCGTGGACGCCATCCAAGGTGGTGCTGGAACTTCGACCAACATGAATGCCAATGAGGTCATTGCCAACCGAGCACTTGAGATCGCAGGTTTCACCAAAGGTGAATACGACAAGATCAACCCGCTAAATCACGTAAACGCATCGCAGTCAACAAATGACGTTTACCCAACCGCAATCTAGGTCTCCCTGATCATCGAGAGTCTGGCATTGGTGAAGCAGGTTGAGTATCTTCGCAAAGCAATTGATGCCAAGGCGCTGGAGTTCAAAGACGTTCTAAAGATGGGTCGCACCCAGCTGCAAGATGCAGTCCCCATGACTTTGGGTCAGGAGTTCACTGCTTGGTCGCTAACCCTGGGAGAAGACCAAAGCAGACTTCGCGAGATCATTCCACTTTTGAGTGAGCTCAACCTCGGTGGCACCGCAATCGGTACTCGCCTAAACACTCCGGACGGTTATGCCGAGCTGGTGGTAGATATCCTCAGCGAGATTTGCGAGCACCCATTTAGGTTGGCTGAGAACCTGATTGAGGCAACCAGCGACACCGGTGTCTTTATATCGATCTCGAGCGTGCTCAAGCGTCTCGCGACCAAGATGTCAAAGATTTCAAACGATCTAAGACTTCTCTCTTCTGGCCCAAGGGCGGGTTTTGGTGAGATCAACCTGCCAGCAAGACAGGCAGGATCCTCGATCATGCCTGGCAAGGTCAACCCAGTTATCCCTGAGGCAGTGAACCAGATTGCATTCCAGGTGATTGGTAATGACCTGACCGTGACCATGGCATCAGAGGCCGGCCAGCTTCAGCTAAATGCATTTGAGCCAATCATCGCAAGATCGCTAATGATGAACTTGGTTTACCTGCGCAAGGCCTGCCAGATCCTGGCGGATTTCTGCATCGATGGCATCACCGCGAATGTGGAATACCTCAAGTACACGGTTGAGAACTCAATCGGTCTTGTTACCGCACTAGCTCCGACTCTGGGTTACGAGGCAGCCTCTTTGATTGCCAAGCACGCCCAGGAACACAAGCTCTCGGTGAAGCAATCTGCCTCTCAACTGGGGCTGATGACTGAAGCAGAGTTTGATGCGATTTTGGGAGATGTCGACCGAATTACTGGCCGAGGGTAGTAGCTAGTACCAACGTAATCACCGGAGCGAAAACCAGCGCTGGCAGAAGATCCGCCACCGACACCATTCGAATCTGCAGCACTCGCAATCCGGTGCCCAAAAGCAAGATGCCTCCGGTTGCAGTGATCGATGCAACCGCAGCCTGCGAAAGCACAGACCCCACGCTCGCGGAAAGAATTGTCAAAAGACCCTGCCAGAGTCCAACTGGAATTGCAGAGAATGCAACGCCCCAACCCATGGTTGCCGAGAACGCGATTGAGGTAAAACCATCCAGGGTTGACTTGAGCGCCAGGATGTCAAAACCTTCACCCAGTCCATCTTGCAAAGCTCCAAGAATTGCCATTGGGCCAATTGTGAAGAGCAGCGCTGCATTTACAAAGCCTTGGATAAAGAGGTCTTTGTCTCCCTTGCCTTTGGTCTTGGCTTGAAGCCAGACACCAAACTTTTCCAAGCGCTCTTCAATCTTTAGGAGCGATCCGGTAACGCCTCCCAGGATTAGCGCAGCGAGCACTACCAAGATGGTTGGGAAGATGTCGGTTGCATTTGCGAATGCTTCATCGCTCAGGTCCGCAAGGTTTAGAGCTCCGATAACCAAAACAATCAGGCCCATCGCATCTGTGAGAGTGCGACTCATCTTCTCGGAGAGCCGGTTGCCCAAAAGCACGCCAACCACCGAGCCAAGCACAATGGCCAAAACGTTGATTAGGGTGCCCAAGAAACTAAGCGCCTAGCGACTGAAGTAATTCGTAAACCAGGAACGCTGGCCAGACAATGGCCTTTAGGAATCCCAGCAAGCCCATCCAGAAGTCGGTTGCTGTGGAGATGTAGTAGATCACCGCGCCAATAAAGCCGAAAACGTAAATTGAACCAGTGCCAGCCGATACTTTTGCCATGGCTTTACTCTACTGAGCTGGTTTGAAAGTAATGCTCACAGAGTTAATGCAGTAGCGATCTCCGGTGGGAGTCTGCGGGGCGTCGTCAAACACGTGACCTAGGTGACCGCCGCACTTCGAGCAGCGAACTTCGGTGCGAACCATGCCGTGGGCACGATCCTCGATGTATTCAATAGCGTCATTGTCCTGCGGCTTGTAGAAGCTTGGCCAGCCACAGTGCGAGTCAAACTTGGTGTCGGCCTCAAACAAAAAGGCGTCACAGCCGCGGCAGTGATAGCTCCCGGCACGCTTCTCATCCAATAGCTCACCGGTGTATGCGCGCTCGGTTCCTGCCATACGCAGCACGTGATATTCGAACTCAGTGAGCTCTGATTTCCACTGCTCGTCGGTTTTATAGACCTCGTACATCAATTCATCTTTCGCTAATTGGCTTTATAACCCTTTAGTAACACAAAAAATAGGTTTTGCATTTCCTATCATTTTCCAGCATAAGTGCGTAAAGTTGGGATGTCGGAGTGGGACCTAGGTTGAAGCCCGATGCATTCGTGAAGTACTCGAATGCCGGAATTGCATCAGGAGCATCAACATGGCACAAGGAACCGTAAAGTGGTTCAACTCTGAAAAGGGTTTTGGTTTCATCACTCAGGACGGCGGTCCAGACGTATTCGTACACTTCTCCGCTATCCAGACCGATGGTTACCGCGAATTGAAGGAAAACCAGCGAGTCGAGTTCGACGTAAAGACCGGTGACAAGGGCCCTCAGGCCGAGAACGTCAACGTTATCTAGTAGAACAAAGATCTCAAGTCAGGCCGGTGTGCGAAAGCACATCGGCCTTTCACTTGCACTCTGGCCCTGAGAGTGCTAAAAATGTATTAGCACTCAACTATGCCGAGTGCTAAACCAAATCTTTATAACCGCAAACGGGAGAAACCCAAATGGCAAAAAATATTCACTTCAATGAAGACGCTCGTCGTGGACTAGAGCGCGGCCTAAACATCCTGGCCGACACCGTGAAGGTGACCCTTGGACCTCGTGGACGCAATGTCGTTCTAGAGAAGAAGTGGGGCGCCCCTACCATCACCAACGATGGTGTTTCGATCGCCAAGGAAATTGAGCTAAGCGACCCACTAGAGAAGATTGGCGCAGAGCTAGTCAAGGAAGTTGCAAAGAAGACTGACGACGTTGCCGGTGATGGAACCACCACCGCAACCGTGCTAGCCCAGGCACTGGTAAAGGAAGGCCTTCGCAACGTTGCTGCCGGTGCAGACCCAATCTCACTAAAGCGCGGTATCGACAAGGCATCTGCCGCTGTTACCGAGGCGCTATTGAAGATGGCTGTTCCAGTAGAGACCAAGGAGCAGATTGCTGCTACCGCTTCGATCTCTGCTGGTGACTCAGTCATCGGTGAGATCATCGCCGAGGCAATCGACAAGGTTGGCAAGGAAGGTGTGGTAACCGTTGAGGAGTCAAACACTTTCGGTATCCAGCTAGAGCTAACCGAGGGTATGCGCTTTGACAAGGGTTACGTTTCTGCCTACATGGTGAGCGACCCAGAGCGCCAAGAGGCAATCCTTGAGGATGCTTACATCCTGATTGCTAACAACAAGATCTCCAACATGAAGGACCTGCTCCCAATTGTTGACAAGGTTATGCAGGCTGGAAAGCCACTGCTAATCATTGCTGAGGACATCGAGGGCGAAGCTTTGGCAACCTTGGTTGTCAACAAGATCCGCGGCATCTTCAAGTCGGTTGCTGTAAAGGCTCCAGGCTTTGGTGACCGTCGTAAGGCAATGCTGCAGGACATCGCAATCTTGACCGGTGGACAGGTTATCGCTGAAGAGGTTGGCCTAAAGCTTGAGAACACCGAGCTTGCAATGCTGGGACGCGCTCGCAAGGTGGTAATCACCAAGGACGAGACCACCATCGTTGAGGGTGCTGGTGACTCTGAGCAGATCAAGGGCCGCGTTGAGCAGATTCGTCGCGAGATCTCAAACACTGACTCTGACTACGACCGCGAGAAGCTACAGGAGCGTCTAGCCAAGCTAGCCGGCGGTGTGGCTGTCATCAAGGCAGGTGCAGCAACCGAGGTCGAGCTCAAGGAGCGCAAGCACCGCATTGAGGACGCAGTTCGCAACGCCAAGGCTGCTGTTGAGGAAGGTATCGTCGCCGGTGGTGGTGTTGCACTTCTACAGGCTGGCAAGGTTGCCTTCAAGGACCTAAACCTAACTGGTGACGAAGCTACCGGTGCCCGCATTGTTGCGGTTGCCATCTCAGCTCCGCTAAAGCAGATTGCACTAAACGCAGGCCTAGAGCCAGGTGTGGTTGCCGACAAGGTTTCCAACCTCCCAGATGGCCACGGTCTAAACGCTGCTACCGGTGAGTATGTAGACATGCTCAAGGCCGGCATCAACGACCCAGTGAAGGTAACTCGCTCTGCACTGCAGAACGCAGCTTCCATCGCAGGTCTATTCCTAACCACCGAGGCTGTTGTGGCCGAGCGCCCAGAGCCAGCTGCTGCTCCTGCTGGCGATGGCGGCAACGGAATGGACTTCTAAAGAAGCAAGCATAAAAAAGCCGGGGTGGAAACACCCCGGCTTTTGCTTTAACTACTACTTCTGCGAGATTGGAATCTCGAAGCTGAAGGTTGCTCCGCCGCCTGAGGTGGACTCCGCCCAAATCTTGCCGCCGTGAGCATTGATAATCGAACGCGCAATCGCGAGGCCCAGACCTGACCCACCGGTCTCACGGTTTCGAGAGTTGTCGGCGCGATAGAAGCGATCGAAGACCTTCTCCTGCAGCGGCTCTGGGATGCCCTCACCTCGGTCGATCACCGAGATGAGGATGTTCTTGCCATCCTTGATGGCCTTTACGGTAACCGTGGAGTCCTTTGGAGCAAATCTCGAGGCGTTGGCCAAGAGGTTTGTTAGGACCTGCTTGATGCGGTCAGCATCCAGGTCAACCTCAAGATTCTTGGTCGTGTCATGAAACTCAAATTTCACACCTGAATTCGCAACGCTTGCGTCCTTGATAACCGGTGTGGCGATTGACTCAAGAGTCACCTTCTGTGTGGTTAGTTGGCCTAGCTCATCCATCCTGGTTAGCGTCAGCAGCGACTCAACCAATCCAGACATGCGAATTGCTTCAGACTCGATGCGATCCATCGCCTCTGCTACATCTTTTGGCTTCTTGATTGCACCCATTCGATAGAGCTCTGCATATCCGCGCACCGTGACCAGAGGGGTTCTTAGCTCGTGGCTGGCATCAGATACGAACCTTCGCATCTGCTCCAGGGTCTTGTCTTTGCCGCGCACGGCAGACTCAATCGAATCAAGCATGCTGTTTAGCGCTCGATTTAGGCGACCAATCTCGGTCTTGTCGTGGCGCTCGATAAGTCGAGACGAGAACTGTCCGGCTTTGACGGATTGAGCAGTTCGCTCAACCTCACGAAGTGGCCGAAGCGCCGAAGTGATGGTTAGCCAAATACTTAGACCCGAAAGCACGATTAGGAAGACTCCGAATCTTCCACCGATGTTGCCGTACTCGCTAATGATCTGGCGATTGGTGCTGGTAGGAAGTGCCACCACAACCGAACCAAGTGCTCTATTTAGCGGCAGTGCCACGATTCGCCAGGTGGTGTTCGGACCACTTGGGTTATCGACCTCAACCTCAAAGGGGATGCCTTGAGTTTGCTCCACGATCTCCAGTGTGAGGGTTGAGAAATTTGGGGTTGCGCGTTTGTTTCCGGCCGAGGAAACCAAACCTAGAAACTGTTGGCCATCTTCATTCAAAATTGCGATGTAGTAGTCGCTGGGGAGAGATGGCAAGGTCAAATCACCATTGGCGACCCTGCGGTCAAGCGTCAAGGGATTCTCAGAAGAAAGTGTGGAAGCGGTAGCGACCAGCAAGGTGTCGGTATTGCGCTGCAGGTAGGTGCTCAACAGGGCAACAGTTCCAGCACTTGATACGGCAAGCAGTAGCCCAATCAATCCGACCGACATCGCGGTCAGCTTAGATCTGAGGGATATCCGCTCCCAGGCCGACTGGAACTTATTCTTCAACTAATTAGCCCTTTGGACCCTTGAGCATGTAACCCACACCACGCTTGGTGACGATTAGTGGTTCTTTGCTCAACGGGTCTAACTTCTTTCTCAAGTAGGAAACGTATGACTCGACAATACCCATCTCGCCGTTGAAGTCATACTCCCAGACGTGATCCAAAATCTGTGCCTTGGTTAGTACCCGGTTTGGGTTGCTGGCTAGGTAGCGAAGAAGCTGGTACTCAGTGGGGGATAGGTCAACAACTTCTCCGCCAACAGTCACTTCGTGAGCGTCCTCATTCATCTCTAGTTCGCCAACTCGAATGACAGGCTTGCCTTCGGAATCCTTACCGGTTCGACGCATGATCGCGGCAATGCGAGCAACAATCTCATCGAGGCTAAATGGCTTGGTGACATAGTCATCGCCACCAACGGTCAAACCAGTCACCTTGTCTTCGGTCTCATCGCGTGCGGTCAAAAACAGAATCGGGGTCTCAATGCCCATCGAGCGAATCTTCTTGGTCACACCAAAGCCAGAGATGTCCGGAAGCATTACATCGAGCAGCACGATATCTGGCTGGGTGTCGATGATCTTGGCAATCGCATCGGTGCCATTTGGGGATGTGAGCACCTGGTGCCCAGCGAATCGCAGGCTTGCTGAAAGCAGGTCGCGAATGTTCGGTTCATCGTCAACTACAAGTACTTTTAGGCTCTCCATGCCACAAGCATGAACTATCTAACTGGAAGATTCCTGAGAATAATCTGGATGCCTAAATCTCGTCTGCATCCAATATTTCGTAGGAGTAGCCCTGCTCGGCCAAAAAGCGCTGGCGGTTCTGAGCAAAGTCCTGCTCGACGGTGTCCCTGGCCACCAAGGTGTAGAACGAGGCAGAGCGGCCATTGGCCTTTGGTCGAAGCAATCTACCTAGGCGCTGAGCCTCTTCCTGCCTGGAACCAAAAGCACCCGAGATTTGAATTGCAACCGAGGCTTCAGGTAGGTCAATGGAGAAGTTGGCGACTTTAGAGACCACAAGTGCGGTTAGCTCACCGCGACGGAATTTGGCAAACAGTTGCTCGCGCTCATCCACCGGTGTTTCACCAGTGAGCTTAGGAATGCCTAAGCCTTGCGATACCTCTTCGATCTGATCGAGGTATTGACCAATGATTAGTGTCGGCTCGCCTTTGTGCTTTTTTAGCAGCTCTCGAATGATCGGCATCTTGGCATCAGCGGTGGCCGCAATTCTAAATCTGGCATCCTGATCGGCGATCGCGTAGTCCATGCGAACCTCATCCGGCAGGCTGACCCTCACCTCGTAGCAGCTGGCAGGTGCGATGTAGCCCTGTGCTTCAATGTCCTTCCAAGGTGCATCAAAACGCTTGGGTCCAATCAGTGAGAAGACATCTGATTCGCGCCCGTCCTCACGGACCAAAGTCGCAGTTAGTCCCAGTCGACGTCTGGCCTGAAGGTCAGCGGTCATCTTGAAAATAGGTGCCGGCAATAGGTGGACTTCGTCATAAATGATCAGCCCCCAGTCTCTGGCGTTGAGTAGCTCTAGGTGTGCAAACTCACCCTTACGCTTCGTGGTCAGAATTTGGTAGGTGGCGATTGTCACCGGACCGATGTCCTTGGTGGAGCCGGAGTACTCCGCAATGTCTTCCTCTTTCAAAGAAGTGCGAGAAAGTAGTTCATGGCGCCACTGTCTGGCAGAAACTGTGTTGGTAACCAGAATCAAAGTGTTGGTCTTGATCTCAGCCATCGTTGCCGCACCCACCAGGGTCTTGCCCGCACCACAGGGCAGCACAACAACTCCCGAGCCACCAAGTTCAAACTTTGCTACCGCCTCTTTTTGGTAGTCGCGCAGTTGCCACAGGCTCTGGTCCAGCGAGATTTCGAAAGGAGTGCCAGGGGTGAAACCAGCGTGGTCCTCGGCAGGCCAACCTAACTTTAGTAGCTCCTGCTTTAGCTGACCGCGAGCCCAATCTTTGACTCGATAGGCATTCTCAAGGCGCTCATCCAAAAGCTCTGAGATCTTTCGGTTGCTGGCAACCTCAATCAAAATCGATGGTGTTGCACCGGTAAGTCTTAGTCCTTCGCCATCGCGATCAATCACCAATTTTCCATAGCGATCAATCGTGGATCGAATCTCGCGCTCTACGCCCTCAGGAACTGGATACTTGCTCCAACGCTTTAGGGAGTCAATTATGAACTCGGCATCATGTCCGGCAGCCCTGGCATTCCATAGACCCAGACGAGTGATGCGGTAGGTGTGGATGTGCTCAGGCGCGCGCTCTAGCTCGGCGAAAATGGCGAGCTCGTGACGAGCATCTTTAGCTTGTGGATGATCTGTTTCGAGCAGGACTGTGCGGTCGGACTGCACAATCAAAGGGCCCAGAGACATCCTTAAAGCCTAACTGAGCCAGACGGCCTGAATCCTAGAAAGTGGCAAGGTGCGCTCTGCTTCCTTGATAACGTCTCGACCGCGGAATCTGCCGCCGGCAATGCCAAGCGGTGTCATCTCGATCTCGACGATGCCCTCTGGCATGTCCACTCTCACGCCCACTTTTAGTTTGTTCTTGAGCGCAAACTGCAGTTGACGCAGGTGGTCATCCGGACTTGGAGCTTTTGCTTCGGCACTGAGCAGTGACTTTGCTTGCAGGGCAAATAGGTCAACGGTCTGCGGTTCAACAAACACCTGCGACAACCTAGGTGCAACAACCTTGCCCTTTTCATCCAGCTGAATCACTGGGTAACCGGCATCGCGGAGGTTGAAATAGATCAGGCTTGGGTTCAGGCGTGACACCAGGTGGCCGTCTTCACCCTTGAGCATTAGAGCCGCAAGTCCGCTTTCATTCACAATCTGAGTTAGCAAAATTGGATCGCTGGAACTAACTACCGATTGTCCTTCGCCAGGACTAACGGTCAACTCACCAAACTTCTTCTTGGCCTGGGTGAGTAGGTAACTGACCGGCTGCGGCAGATCGGATCCGGAGAGCGATAGCAAAATCTCTTCGATTTCATTGGCACTCAGGCCCATCTCCATGGCGTGCAGAATCGAATTGAGTGACAACCTAAATCTGCAAGCCAGACCCAAGTCCTCCGACTGACCCAATAGGTCAATCTGCTTGTGGATTGCAGGGGAAAGTGGTCCCGGAGAGATGATGCTCAGATCTCCCTGGATGATGATCCTGGAAACTGGCTTAGGGAACTGATCCCAGACCAACTGTCCAGCATTCGCCAGATCCTTGCTGGCAGCCCTAAACAGTGCGGTTGGCGTGAGGTCTGACAAAAGTCCGAGAATGTGTCCGTAGCGAAGAATTTCAAGGTCATTTTGGTCAAACAGCGGATACTGCGAACTCAATTGCTGATCAAGTGGATCTGTACCTATTTTTAGCTGCGGTAGATCCCAAGCTGCTTCGGCCAAGCTAAGCCAGCGCTGAGCTGGATCGGCGTCTAGCCATTGCAAGCCCTTAATGGTCGAAACATATCTGTTCTCAACAACATCGACCAGGCCGGCCCGCCTCGCTAGCTGAAAGCGAAGCTGCAGCTGAGCCAAGTCCATCTTGAGAACCGCCGCCAAGTCCTTGGCCTCGGCAGCTCTGAGGCCAGCTTTGACTGCCTCCAGCCAGTGTCTTTCGCAAGCAAAGAGAATCTCAGTGATGGCGAGTTGAGTTTCGTAGTTTGATAGCTCGCTGCTCAGAAGTTCATGCTTTACCGGCTTGAGTTTGATTGGCTGTAGCTCATTCACCAGCTCAACTGCAGATTCAAAACCAGCAGTGTCTGAGGCTAGAAAACTGGCCTGAAGTTTGGCGTTTGTGCCACCGGTTTTGAGGATGGCAATTGATTCCGAATCCAAAAGTCGAATGCGACGCTCAAGTTCTCGACGGCCAACCATGGCTCGAGCCAGATCAAAAAGATCCCCGAGTGATGATGCGGAGTTGCCGAGCGGCCTAAGGACTGCCTTGAGCTCGTCCTCGCTCATCTCGCGAAGCGTGCTAGCGATTAGCAGTAATTCAGACAATTAGCTCCGATTGTTTTTGCCCCTGCGGGCGATTGAGGTGATGAGCATTCCGATGATTAGTAGGAACCCAACTGGGAAACCAATCAGCGGTAGCTGTGCCATCAGAGCTGGAAGTTGCCCAACTCCCAGGGCAGTCAAAATCAGAGTTGCCGCCATAGAAATCAGCGAAACAGCAATTACCCCGATCGCCATAAAGGCCAGGGTTACTTCAATTTGTGAGCGCTTTGGAGAATCAGCCATCAGATAACTCTAACTCTTCGGATACACTTATCGCCGGTTAGTGGAAAGTAGGACGTATGCCAACCGGCAAAGTTAAATTCTTTGATGACGACAAGGGCTTCGGCTTCATCGCAGGCGATGATGGCACCGAGGTATTTCTGCACATCTCCGCCCTGCCAAATGGCACCTCAACCATCAAGCCTGGGTCACGTGTCGAATACGGCATTGCTGACGGCCGCAAGGGTGCGCAAGCGCTGTCGGTGAGAATCATTGAGGTTCCAACCCTGACCCCAATGAACCGCAAGCCTGCAGAGGACCTTTCAATCATTACCGAGGACCTGATTCGTCTTTTGGATCAGATCGGTGGAAACCTAAAGCGCGGTAAGTACCCAGAGGCGACTCACTCTCGCAAGGTGGCGCAGCTATTGCGCAAGGTTGCTGATGAGCTCGAAGGTTAATCCGACCGAATTAGCACTGCAGGCCCTAAGGGAAACCACTGAGCTTGAACTAATTGGTGATTTTGTTTCCGAAGCGGAAATCGAAAAGAACGTAGTCGAGGTTCGCTTTGCCTGCACGCTCAAGCAGTATCAGCACTGGCACTGGGTGGTAACCCTTACCCAAGCCGATAAGCGCAGCCCGCTAACAGTTTCCGAAATCAATCTGCTCGCATCCGAAGATGCGCAGCTGGCTCCGCAGTGGGTACCGTGGGCCGAGCGGCTTGCCGAGTTTAGACGTCAGTTGCGTGCCGAAGGTAAGGCCAACAGCGATGCCGAGGCTGATGCGCTAATTGAGGGAATGCACTCAGGATTTACGAACCATGAACCAGGCGAGGATTCCCAGCAGAATTCCGATGATGGCGGTGTGAAGCCACCACTCAAGACCCGCGTCCGTCAGCGCAGGGTAAAACGCAATGAAGAGAATCAAGACCAGGACCCACAGTCCAGTACCGATCAAGATAGCTAGTCTCGTGTTCACCTGGGCCGGAGTCGGTTCTGGGTGACGATCGGAAAACTTCACAAACAACTTCGCCATTAGATGCGCTCCAATACAAAGTCCAAGCAATTGATCAGCGCTTCAACATCACTTGGTTCGGTCGAAACAAAAGTGGCCACGCGAATCTGGTTTCTGCCGAGCTTGCGATAAGGCTCAACATCCACAACGCCATTGGCCCTGAGGGTCTTGGTGATCTCGGCGGCGTCGATCTTTTCGTCAAAGTCGATGGTCACCACAACCTGTGAGCGGTGATCCGGGTTGGCGACATAAGCCGATGCAACCTCGGTGCGCTCGACCCAGTCATACAAAAGCTTTGAGCTTTGCTTGGTGCGGCTATCTGCCCACTTCAAGCCACCATTTTGATTGATCCACTTGATCTGGTCATTCAGTAGATACAAGGTTGCAATCGCCGGAGTGTTTAAGGTCTGGTTCAACCGAGAGTTATCCAGTGCGGTTTTTACGCTTAGGAACTCCGGGATGTATCGATCGCTGGCGTGAATACTCTCGACTCGCTCAATGGCGGCCGGAGACATCATCGCAAGCCAAAGACCTCCATCGGAAGCAAAGTTCTTCTGCGGAGCGAAGTAGTAAACATCGGTTTCGGAAAGCTCAAAGTCAATGCCACCGGCAGCGCTGGTTGCATCGGTCAGCATCAAAGATCCAGCGTCGCCATGAATTCTTGTCACCGGGGTCACGACACCGGTGGAGGTTTCGTTGTGTGGATAGACATAAGTATCGATGCCCGCTTGGGCCTCTAGCGCTGAGCGCGACCCTGGCTCACTTTTAATTACGGTCGGGGCCTTAAGCCATGGGTTGGTAAGTGCACTTGCGAACTTGGATCCAAACTCACCGTGAACTAGTGCCTGAGCCTGGTTCTCGACGATGCTGAAAGCTGCGGCATCCCAAAATGCAGTGGAGCCACCATTTCCAAGCACTACCTCGTAACCCTGCGGGGCACGGAATAAGCTGCTTAGTCCATCGCGGATTTCGCCAACCATGTTCTTGATTGGTGCCTGGCGGTGACTGGTGCCCATAAGGGCAGCACCCTCGGTCAGAAAGTTACTGAATTGACTCGCTCTGGTGCGAGACGGGCCGCAACCAAATCGTCCATCTTTTGGTAGCAGTTCGCTTGGAATCTTGATGTCGGCCATGGCCCAAGTTTAGCTTTGATTTAGCATTAGTCTTGCTAAGCCAAAGGGGGCAGCATGACCGATTTAATCGACACCACGGAGATGTACCTCAAGGCCATATTGGAGCTTGAGGAAGACGGCATTGTCCCGATGCGCGCTCGCATTGCCGAACGCCTAGATCATTCCGGCCCTACTGTTTCCCAAACCGTGGCTCGCATGGAGCGCGATGGCTTATTGCGAGTGGGCGATGACCGGCAATTAGAGTTCACTGAAGCTGGTCGAGTAACCGCCATAGAGGTAATGCGCAAGCACCGCCTTGCCGAACGACTTTTGCTTGAGGTCATCGGCTTGGACTGGCACCTGGTTCACGAGGAAGCCTGCCGCTGGGAGCACGTGATGAGTGAGGCGGTTGAGCTAAAGATTGCCAGTTTGCTCTCCGACATTTCTCACTCACCATTTGGAATGCCTGTTCCAGGCTTAGATCTTTTGGGATTGCCTGCGACGGTCATCACCCCCTGCAAACCAATCTCCGCAGTTCAAAGCGGCGACTACCTGCTAGTGCGAATTGGTGAGCCAGTGCAGGTTGATGAACAGTTCCTAATTCAGCTGCAAGAACTAGGTCTTGTGCCAGGTGCAAAGGTGGTCGTGACGGTTGAGAAAACCGGCTGGCTGCTCAGTGCTGGCGGTAAATCTGAGGGTTTGCTGTTAGATGAGCTGATTGCTTCGCACTTATTCGTGAGCTAAGAAAACCTCGGTTATACTGCTTGACGCGGAAGTTCCAATGAAGTTTTCGGAGGATTCCTTTTGACCCATCAAACCGCAGAGGTTCAGCTGGTATCTCGTAAAGAGATGCGTAAGCAGCAGACCCAGCCCAAGCGCGTTCGTCGCAGCAGGAATGTTCGCACGCCTGTCACGATGATCGCTGCCATTGGCCTACTTGCCACATCGGCTCTGCCTTCCTACGGTTTTGACCCAGAGACCACCGCAATGAGTGGTCTAACCCGCGACAACCGACTTGTTGAGTTCTCTCACCCTTCTCAGGGACTTTCGGTTGCAACCGTTAGGGCTGTTGAGTTTTCCCGCGGTGATTACGAGCCTGCAGAAGCATCTGAGTTCCAGGTGACCACCACCAGAAGCCGCAGCTACACCGGTCCATTGGCTGAGGACTACTGGGTTAAGCCGCGCTACACCAGCCTGACTTCGGCACTAATCATGCGAGCATCTGCTGAGCAGGTTGGAGTCCCTTATGTTTCCGGTGGCGAAACCCCTGCGGGATTCGACTGCTCTGGCTATGTGATGTTTATTTACTCCCAGTTTGGTATCCCGCTGCCACACAGCGTGTACCAGCAGTCCAAGCTGGGTGTAAAGATCGATATTGAGGATGCGGTTCCGGGAGACATCGTGGTCTTCAACGACTTCAGCCACAACGGAATCTACGCCGGTAACGGCAACTTCTACCACGCTCCACAGCGTGGCGACCGAGTAAAGCTAGCCCCGATTTTCACCCCAAGATTCCACATCATTCGCTTGGTTGAAATCAACGGTTAATCGATACCAAAACTTCACTTTTTGTTCCTGCGTTTCTGCACGGATTTACTCACTTGCGTCGTAATCTTCCATCAAGTGTTGACTCGATTTACCGGGAGGAGGTGCCAGATGCCCAGTGGCTTGCTCTCCATGCACGGTAATTGGATACATCTGCACCAGCATCCCTGCATATCTCGTCAGGAATCTTCGCGCGTCGCTTTTTGCGGCGCGTTTTTTGTTTCCGGGCAGTCGCACCGAAATCCCGCAGGCCGTGCGGGTGGTTTCGATAAAGGAGTAGTTAGTTGCGCACGTTAGTCCTAAACGCAGGTTACGAACCACTAGCGGTGGTGTCATTTAAGCGAGCATTGATTCTGGTGCTGAACGAGAAAGCCACAGTGCTGGCAGGTGCCGAAAGAGGCAAAGTCCACAGCGCTGATCGAGAGTTTGACTTACCAACCGTGATTCTGCTGCAGCGCTATGTGCGCATCCCAGGTTCGAGAAAGATCCCGGTCTCACGCCGCGGAGTACTCAGAAGAGATAGTCACCGCTGCGGTTACTGCGGCAAGAGTGCGAACACCATTGATCACGTGCTACCAAAATCTCGCGGGGGAGCAGACAGCTGGGAGAACCTGGTGGCATGCTGCCTAAGGTGCAATAACGCCAAGAGCGATAAGACTCCAGCCGAGATGGGTTGGGAACTAAAGATCACCCCAAAGATGCCAACCGGCTTGATTTGGACCGTTCGCGGAGTCGAAAAAGAAGACCCGCAGTGGGAGCCGTTCCTAGGGCTGCAGCGTCAAGCTGCCTAAGTGGCCTCGATAGGAATCGAACCTACGACACACGGTTTAGGAAACCGTTGCTCTATCCACTGAGCTACGAAGCCAAAAGCAAGTACTAGGTTACTCGCAATTTAATGACCGACTTTGCTTTGGTGCCAAGCCAATAACCCAAACATCGGTTTACCGAGCCATCCGAGAGCCGTCAGCCGTTTCAGGCCTTTCCCTCTTAGGATTTGGGCGTGGAGCCGCAGGTCAGAGTCCGCGCTTGGCGCGATGAATTGCAAGGAATTGGTGGAACCAATCCCTTGGTTTCGTTCGAGCTCTCCAGCTTCGGTCAGGTTGATCTCTTGCGTGCTCACCCCGGTGGTCTTGCCCAATTGGTTTCTTCACGCAGCACCACCCTCAGCAATCTGGTTCGTGATGGTGTTGCCCAAGCTCGTGCTCACGGCACGGTTAGACGCATCAAGCTAAAGGCCGAGCGCATCGAGGATAACTTCGGGATCAGTTCGCTTTTCATCGCAGGTGGCCTGGTCGAGGATAGAAGTTCCGGCAAGCGAATCCCGATTTTGCTTTGGCCAACCAGTCTGATTTCCAAGGGCGAAGACTACGAAATTCGAATTGACCAAAGACCACTTCTAAACCCTGCGCTAACTCAGCTGATCACTTCGGTTCGTCCAAGCTTTAGTCCAAACGATCTACTTGCGGTGTCGGTCGGTCAGGGCGATCTGATTCCACTATCGGTGTTATCTCTGGTCTCCGAGATTCTGCAGGGTGCAAATGCTGAGGTTGAAAAGCTCTTGGTGCTGGGTAATTTCGTGCCAGATTTACTTACCACCCAGCTGCAAAGTGTTGCGGCTGACGAAAGCTTCTTGCTTCAGATCGCGGGAACTGATCAGATTCCACAACGTGAGAGTGCAAAGCAAATCGTGCTGGTTGCCAATGCCGATGACTCACAACGCCAGGTCTTAGAGAAGGCACTCGGCGGTAACTCGTTTGCTGTCGAAACGCTGCCGGGTTGTGGTTACCTCCAGACCGCGGTGAACCTGCTTGCAAACTTTGCCTACGCGGGCAAGCGTGCTTTGGTTATTGGCCCAAGACAGCAAACCCTTGATGAAATGGCAGAGCGCTTGGGAGCCGTTGGTCTCTCTGGACTTGCAATTCGCGAGGCGCAGACCTGGGGTGATGCGGTCAGCGCTATCTCAAGAAATGAAAAAGCTCAGCCGGTCGCACTCGAAGATGCGATCGCCTCGAAGCAGCAGGCCGAGTCCAAAATTGCCAAATACTTTGAAATGGTTGGGCATCCTGATTCAGAACTCAATGTCAGCCTGATCGATGCCATGAGAGAGCTTGCGGCATTAGCCGGCAAGCCAACCCCGCCAACCAATAACTCGAGAATCAGAACCGATTTGCTTCAGGGACTTTCCGAGAGAGCACTACCTGCGTTGCAGGCGGCTCACGATGCCGGGGTGTTTAGCTTTGGGCCGCAGGATTCGCCATGGTTTGCCGCTCGCTTTGAATCTAAAGAGGAACTCGATGCTGCGCTTGGTGCAGTGAAGTCGATCTCTGGCGAGGAATTTAGAACTCTTAGGTATCAAATCAATCGGTACCTGGCTGACCAAAAGTTGGTGCAGTGTGAGAGTGTCGAGCAGTGGGCAAGGCAGCTGCGATTGCTTTTGGGCATTCGTGAAACCTTGGATAAATTCCTGCCTTCTATTTACGACCGCTCGCTAGCGCAAATGATTGAGGCGCTGGCTCCAAGGACTGAGCGTGGTCAACTCTCCGGTGCTCAGCGCCGCAGATTCAAGAAACTTGCCAAAGAGTTCATCCGCCCAGGTGCTTTGATTTCTAACCTCTACATCTCACTACAGCAGGCAGAGCAGCAGCGCATTGGCTGGTTGGAAATGAATCAGACCCAGGCGCCTCCAACGGTGCCGTTGGGGCTAAATGATGTTCAGGAGAAGTACGAGCGCATCACCTCGGTTCTTGATCTGCTCCAGCGTCACCTCAATCCAAATCCCGATATCGAGCTACTAACCAGGTTGAGCCTGGACGACCTGGAAGCCAAGGTCAATGACCTGGCAACCAAGACCGAAATTCTGGATCAAATGCTGGAGCGGGCGTCGCTGGTTGCCGAATTGGAACAGCTTGGGCTAGCTAGTCTCACAGTTGAGCTTTGCAAGCTGCACCCGACATTCGAGCAGGTGCAGAACGAATTTGATTTGGCTTGGTGGCAGTCTGCCCTAGAGGCCATCGTCAATCGCAACCCAGCAATCCTGCAGTATTCGGCGGTAGAAATTGCCAAGTTGGAAACCGAATTTGAGCGCTGCTCTTCTCAGTTGATTGAGCATGGCAACTCAGAGGTCAAAGATCGCCTCGGTAACCGTTGGAAGAGTGCGATTGCAAAGAACCCGGCTCAAGCCGACAAGCTTCGCAATTTGCTCAGGGCTCGCGAACTAACTTTGAAATCCGGCTACCTAGAATCCGGGCCGCTTTGGAATGCCTTGGCAAGTGCGGTTCTTATCTCTCCATACCGATTGCACGAGCTAGCCAAAGACGAAAAGTTTGATCTGGTGGTCATATTGGATGCCGCCTCTACTGCGATGGCTGAAGCGCTTCCAGCACTCGCCAGAGCTGGTCAGGTAATTGCCTTTGGTGACCCAACCCTTGCGCTGGTCGAAGACTTCGACACCGTGGCCAGGGCAAATCAAGCTCACGTTGCACCAAAGCGAGAGGCAAGCTTTGCGGTTATCTCGGAGCGCTTTGGAGCGATGTCGATCAGGCACAGCTACCGCACTGAAGGTCAGGTGCTGGGAAGTTACCTAAATCAAAACTTCTACAGCGATCGACTAATTCTTGAACCTGCTGCCGGACAGCTTTTTGGATCCCACAATTTTGAGCACGTTCAGATCCTCGAAGGTGCAACCGCAACTTCCACAATCGAAGGTGCAACTGAATCGATGGACGCCGAGGTGAGCAAGGTAGTTGAACTTGTGCTCAATCACGCCAGGTGGACTCCGGAGCAGTCGCTCTGCGTTGTAACAGCGTCCGCTACCCATGCCGAGCGAGTCGAGCAGGCAGTTTCACAGGCTTTGAAAGATCAAGCCAACCTCGCCGAGTTCTTTGATGCCCACGGCCGTGAGAAGTTCCAGGTTGCGACCATGAGCCAGTTCACCCACCGGTTAGCGGATCGAGTGATTTTCTCGGTTGGCTTTGGTAGAACTCCAGAGGGTCGTATCTCCGGTTCGCTAGGGGATTTCAACTCGGAGTTCGCGTCGCACTGGATGGTGAACACCATCGTCTCGGCGAGAAAGCGCTTGACCGTGGTTTCTTGCTACAACTTCGAAGACTTTGCCGCCGGAAAGTTGCCCGAGAACCAAAGGTGGCTAAAGGACTTAATCGCTCCTAGCTTCCTAAGTGATATTCGAAGCGGTGAACCAGATCCACTGCTGGCAGATCTTTCCAAGCGTTTGCAGAAGCTGGGATTTGAAGTCGCCTTGAACTTTGGGGATCGAATTGGTTTGGCGGTCTCGCTCGGAAACAAGGCTGCGGTCGTGGATGCTGACTGGGCACTTAGGGGAGAGAACTGGGATGAGAAGCTGTGGCTGAGACCAGGACTTCTCAAGGCCATGGGTTGGACCTACATTCGCGTTCACGCTCTCGAGATCTTTGCCCAGCCGCAGGACGTCGCCAATCGAATCGCCAAGCAGTTGGGATTGGATCTAGAGCGCAAGGCACAACCGCTTTTTGAAGAAAAAGCATTCGAGGACACGGGTCGAGCCTGGGGTGACCCGGATGATTCCAACGACAATCGCCTAAACGACGAACGTCCGCCGCACTGGGGTTAGTCCGAACTGGAACTTGAGCTAGATCCCGACTGTGAGTCGGTGCGATAGAAACCAGAACCCTTAAAGGTCACACCCAAGTTGCCAAACTGCTTGCGAAGTTCCCCTGAGCACTTTGGACACTTGGTCAAAGCAGCATCTGAGAATGACTGTTGAATCTCAAAGCCGTGCTCACACTCTTTGCAGACGTATGAATAAGTTGGCATGTTTCCTCCGAGACGATTTTAACTTATCGCCGAGGCGCGAAAGTGATGGATTGTGGTTGGCGTGACGGCACCGGTCACCCAGATGTCGTGAGCCTCTGTCGGAACTGAATCTAAAACTTCGGAATCAAACACCACCGCGTACTTAGGAATCCCGGTGATGTTGGAAAGTGCTCGATCGTAAAAACCCTTGCCCTTGCCGAGGCGATTTCCGTTCTTATCGACTGCTAGGGCAGGAATCAAAATCAGCTGAGCATTCGAAAGATCTTCTGCGTCGCCGGATGGTTCGAGGATGCCGTGAGCACCTGGCACAAGATCACCCTGGGCAAACACCAACTGCTCACCTTCAATTCTTGGCAGCAGCAAAGTTTTTCCCAAGCCTTTTGCCCAGAGGTTGAAATCCGAGACGTCTGGCTCGCTAGAAAGCGGTTGGTAGCTGGCAATCACATTCACATCCAGTTCGTAAACCAAACGCACCAGGTTTGCAGCGAGGCCAACGGATGATTGAGGGCGGTTTGAAATCACTCGCTGCCTGATCTCAGATTTGCTCTCAAAAGTTTCCATAGGGGTAATCTTGCCAGCGTGAACCCAATTCGCCCAATCGCCCATGGATCCATCGCACTGCGACCGGTGGCAAGGCGTGACTATTGGCGCTTGCAGCACCTACTCACCAAGGATCGCGATTGGCTTGAGCCTTGGGAGGCAACAACTCCGGGACTAAGAACTGTCGTGAATGCCGGCTGGATGATTTCTAGCCTGAGGTCGCAAGCAAGACGCGGCACCGGGTATGGCTTTGTGATTTTGGATCATGGCGAGGTGGTCGGTCAGCTAAACGTTGCAAACGTGCAGCACGGTTCGGTTTCATCAGCAACGATTGGATACTGGATTGCACGTTCAGCCGCCGGTCAAAACATCACGCCAACTGCAGTTGCCCTCGCAATTGATTTCTTGATGGATAACCTCGGTCTGCACCGGGTGGAAATCGACATCAGACCAGAGAATGCCGCAAGCCTAAGAGTCGTGGAGAAGCTGGGGCTACGACTCGAGGGCGTGAAAGAGCGCTTTATCCACATCGATGGTGCCTGGCGAGATCACAAGGTTTTTGCAATCACAGCCGAAGAGAAAAAAGGCTCAATGTTGGACCGACTGTCGAACACGCGGAGTGAATAACGCCATTTAGGAACACTGACGCATATCTTGTTGCTATGGAGAATTCAGTGGGCTTGGGTGGAATCACTTTGGTGGTTGCAGCCATAGTCTGGTTGGCAATTTTTGTGCCGGGATTCTCAAAAAGATCTGAGCTAAAAGCTAACTCCAGCATTGTCAAACGTGATGTGAAAATTGCACAGGCCAACACCCCGATGTCTGCCGATGAGAAGCTCAATCGCCTAGTTAACACTCAAAGATTTTTCTCGGTGCTATTTGCACTGTTCCTAATTGGCAGCATTGCAGCTGGCGTTGCCGCTGCCGGCAACCGGGGCTGGTGGGCTGCAACGGGAGCTACCGGATTATTCGCACTCCTGAGCATCTTGGTGTCTAGAGCTGCATCGGTCCAGGCAACTGCGATCGCATCGAAGCTTCACAAGACTCGTCAAGAGGTCCGCAAGAAGGCTTCCAGTAAGCGTCCAGCTTTGGAGAATCGCGATTGGGCACCCAATCCAATTCCTGCTCCGCTTAATCAACCAAAGGTTGGTGAGCTGGTAAACAACCTCGCAGACGTGGTCGAAATTCCAAGACCTGAGAATGTTTTTGACAGTAAAGAATTAGACGCAATACTCGCAAGACGCCGCGCAATCTAATTCTGGCGTTAAGCTATCTTGCAGTTACCCAACAATTTCACGACAAATGGAGCACGCAAAAATCATGGGACTTTTAGACGACGTAAAGAGATTTTTCAAGAAGACTTCTGCTGTAACCGTTAAGGAAGCAGGCATCCTTGCAGATGAGGCCGGTAAGGCAGCTAGCAAGGCAGCTGAAGACGCACGCAAGGCTGGCACTAAGTTTGCCGCTGAAGCGCTAACCGAGGTAGAGAAGGCAGCTAAGGCAGTTGCAAAGGGCGCTTCAACTGCAAAGAAGAAGACCACTGCTGCCGGCAAGAAACCAGCGGCCAAAAAGCCTGCAGCTGCGGCCAAAAAGCCAGCTGCAAAGAAGCCAGCAACTGCAGCTAAGAAGCCTGCAGCTAAGAAGCCAGCAACTGCTGCAAAGCCAGCTGCAAAGAAGACCACAGCAGCTAAGAAGCCTGCGACCGCTGCTAAGAAGCCAGCGGCTAAGAAGCCTGCTGCAAAGCCTGCCGCAAAGCCAGTTGCTAAGGCAACCGCCGCTAAGACCACTGCTGCCAAGAAGCCAGCAGCGAAGAAGCCTGCTGCTAAGTAATTAGCTCAGCACGTATCCCACCGATTCGACAAGCGTCGGGTGTTTGAAAACAAACCCCGTCTGCTCGAGTCGGTGGGATTTCATTTTCTGTGAGCAAAGCAAAAGCTCGTCTGCAGCTTTACCAATCAAAAGACGCATGGCGAAGGCCGGAACTTTCAAAAGTGTTGGTCGTTTGAGTTGACGTCCAAGCTCCTTGATGATCTGCTCGCAAGTAGCAGGTTCCGGAGCGGTCAAATTGTAAGCACCCGAAGTGGATTCGTTTTCGATCAAGTGAATAATCGCTCTAGCCTGGTCCTCAAGTGAGATCCATGCCCACCACTGCTTACCCGAACCAAGTGCACCGCCAATTCCAAGCTTGATTAACGGAAGCAGTTTTCCAAGCGCACCGAGTTTTTTACTCATCACCATCGTGGTGCGAACCAGTACTACACGAGTGTTTGCAAGCTTTGCGGCTTCCTCCCACTGGTAAGCAAGATCTGCCAGGAAGCCTTCGCCCTTCGGCGCTGATTCATCCAGCCACTTATCGCCTTGGTCTCCATAGATTCCTGAGGCGGAACCTGAAACTAAAACCTTCGGAGGATTAGGGCAGGCGTTGATGGCATCGACCAAAGTCCTGGTCGAATCAAGTCGAGAAGAAATCAGTTCGCGCTCGTACTTCTTGGTCCATGGAATCTTGCCCGTGGTTGCCCCCGCAAGATTGATGACGGCATCTACGTCCGACAGTGCTGCAGGGTCAAGTGCTTCAATACCTGGCGCCCAGAAGAGTTCATCATGGGACTTCACAGGGCGTCTGACCAAGCGAATAACTTGGTGGCCCATCGCACTTAGTTGGTGGTTGAGTTCGGTGCCGATGAGGCCGGATGCTCCGGATAAAAGGACTTTCACGCAGCTACCTCGCATTCTTGTGTAATTACCTACAATTGGGGGCGGATGATTATTCCGCGGTCGCGGAATTGGAATGGAAATAATGCAGGTAGAGCTCTGGGTTTGGATTGTCACGATTGGCGTCTTGACCGCAGTATTGGCAGCTGACTTTATTTGGCAGTTGCGCAATCCACACGAGCCAACCTTCCGCGAGTCCGCGATACAGGTGAGCATTTACATCACCCTCGCATTGCTATTCACCTTCCTGGTGGGTGGAGTTTGGGGTGGTCAGTACGCGGCTGAATACATTGCCGGTTGGGTGACTGAGTACAGCCTGTCGGTAGACAACATCTTCGTGTTCTTGATTATCTTCACCCAATTTGCGGTGCCAAAGCGTCTGCGCAGTCAGGTGCTGCTGATTGGTATCGCGATCGCACTGATCTTGCGCCTCATCTTTATCATCGCCGGTGCGGCATTCATTGAGCGCTTCAGCTGGGCGTTCTATGTCTTTGGCGCCTTCTTGATTTTCACCGCGGTAAAGCTCGTCCTGGAGACCTTCCACAAGGGCGAAGAGGATCGCAATGAGGCTGGTGGCATGACCAAGCTCATTTCCAAGCTTATCCCAACCACAAACGAGTACCACGACAATCGTTACCGCATCAAGCAGAACGGCAAGTGGGTCTACACCCCACTTCTAATGGTGATGATCTCCATTGGATTTACCGACCTACTGTTTGCCCTGGACTCGATTCCTGCGGTTTACGGACTCACCAAGGAGCCATACATCGTCTTCGTGGCAAACGCCTTTGCGCTACTGGGTCTTCGCCAGCTTTACTTCTTGCTTGGAGGCCTGATGGAGCGCCTAAAGTACCTATCGGTTGGTTTGAGCATCATCCTGGCTTGGATCGGTGTGAAGCTAGTGATTCACGCTCTTCACAAGAACGAGTTGCCATTTATCAACGGTGGGCAGCACGTAGAAGCTGTCCCTGAGATCACAACCGAGCTATCGCTTGCGGTGATTCTGATCACGCTGGTGGTGACCACAATTTGGTCGCTTGCGGTTACTGGAAAGAACACCAAGCAGAAGGCTTAGTTCTGTTTTGACCCTCTGGTAATCAGAAGGGATGCGATCAGGGTGAAGGCTCCGAAAACCACGGATACCAAAAGCGACGAGGTTGGGCTAACGATGTCAATCGAAATGCCTGCCAAAGCGCTGCCAGCTGAGAAACCAACGAGCTGACCGGTGGTGGTCCAACCATAGGCTTCTACAGTTTCACTGCCGGAGGTTCCAGTGGCGATCATGAGCGATAGATAACCCAGTGAGGGTGCAACTCCCATACCAGCGATAAACAGGCTGAAACCGACCCAGAGCGGCTCTTGGGGTGCAATCAAGATTGCCGAGTAGCCCAAGAGTGTGACTCCCAAGAAAATCGAGAGCGCATTCGGTCCCTTGAAGCGCGGAGCTAGCAGCAAGCCACCAAAAATTGACCCCAGCGAGAAGACCGCAAACATAATCCCAGCAAGGGTTTTTCCGAAGAGTGCAACAGCGCCAACTTCAACTCCGGCAAAAGACCCAACAAACAAAAGCCCCAAGACTGTTGCAGAGGCAACCTTGGGGTTGCGAAGTGCTTTACCCAGCACGTTCTTGTTTTTTGGAATCTTGATTGAGCCAACAGATTTATTCAGCAAGAACCAGATGGTTCCAAATACTTGAATCAGGGCCACCGTAATCATCATTGGCACATTGCCAAAGCTTGCCGCCACCAGGGTCGCAACCAAAGGACCCAACACCCAGATGATCTCTTGGGAAGTGGCATCCAGCGAGTAAAGCGCCGGCATCAATTTCTTTGGCGTCACCTGCGGATAGATAGAACGCGCGGCCGGCTGAATTGGCGGTGAGGAGAAGCCAACCAGGAAAGCAAGAGAGATAAGCCAGATTGGTTCTGGGGTAACAAAGGCAAGAGCAAGAAGAGCAGCCGATGTGGTGAGAGTGCTGAGGATGACGACCCTGCGAATTCCAAAATCCGCCATCAGTCTTGCCAATAGTGGTCCAGAGATGCTGGCACCAATGGTCTGTGCGCCAAGCGCGATGCCGGCGATCGCATAGGAACCAGTTTGGGCCTGAATGTGGATGACAAAGGCAATGCTGAGCATGCCAAACGGGAAGCGCGCAAACAGCTGTGAAATCAAAACTGCGATTGCCTCAGGCGCTGCCTTCAGCGCAGAGATACCCAGAGCCAACTAATCACCTAAATCCAAGAGGGCAGCCACATTTGTATTCGCCAGTACCAATAGGGCACTGGAAGTCCCATCCACAAGGATGCGAAGAATGCTGCCAGCACCAAAGTTACCAGCACAAAGAGCCCAATAGCCCACTCGCGCTGTCTCACCCTGAACTGCAAGAAGCCAGAGCGCCAGAACCGATGCAGCGCAAAGACCAGGGCCAGGATCAAAAACGGCGTAAAGACCACTGCGTAAAACTGGAATGTGGTGCGAGAAAGATAGGCCAACCAAGGTGCCCATCCGGCCAAGAAAGCCATGAAGATTGCACCGGCTGCCAGATCGGCTTTTCTGATGAACCTGAGCCCCACCCAAATCATCGCTGCCACCGCCGAGTACCAGATCAGCGGATGTGGAACCGGGGTGATTGCAATAGAGCAGCTATCAATTAGCCCGCAGCGCTCACCGGTAAAGCTTTCGTAGTAGAAGGCAGTTGGTCGAATGCTCAATAGCCATTCAAGAGCATTGGCTGAATACGGGTGCTCCGCACTCAATCCGGTGTGGAAGCTGTAGGCATTGGTGTGGTATTTCCAAAGCGAGAGCAGCCAATTGTCAGTCGCCTGCCTACCCCAGCCATCGCTCGAGAGAATCCAGCCCGTCCAACCCGCAAGGTAAGTAGCCGCACTGATTACCAAAAGCATTAGGGCATTGACCGCGGCTTGCAAGACCGATGGGAAGAGCTTTAGGCCCAACCGCACTCGGCTGATCCAGTCGGCTACGAATGTGTAGAGACCAAATATCGCCAAGAAGTAAAGCCCAGACCACTTCACTCCAGTTGCCAATCCCAATGCCAACCCCATGGCCAAAAGCCAAGGCCTAAACCTAAGTGTGAAATCCTTGCCTGCAAGGGTTGCGCTATTGAGTGCTTCAGAAATCGCCTGGCGATCTCGCAGCAGGAAGTAGAAAGCCAACAGCACGAAAAAGGCCAGGATGCCATCGAGGATGGAGGTTCTGGACAGCACAATGGACTGACCCTCAACCGCCAAGAACAAACCCGCTAGAAGCGCGAAGACTCGATTACCAATCAAGAGTCTTGCGGCAGCAATAATCAGCGGTATCGCCAAGGTGCCCAAGAGTGCGACCGAGAATCTCCAGCCGAACGAGCTATCCGCGCCAAAAAGTTGAATGCCGAACCAAATCACCCACTTGCCGATTGGCGGGTGAACTACGTAGGCACCGTCCTGCATGAAACCGGTGATGTTGCCGGCTTCAAAATCTGGGTTGGCATTATCCGGCCACTGCTTCTCGTGCCCAAAGAGTCCAAGGGTGTAGGCGTCTTTGACGTAGTAGGTCTCATCAAAAACCAAAAGCTGCGGGTTCGCTAGGTTTCCAAATCTCAGCAACGCCCCCAGCGCGGTAATCAGCAGGGTGCTGATTGGATAAAACCATCGGCTAGCAGCTGCACGTTTGGTTAAGGTAAGCAGCCCGTAAATCACCCTTAGATGCTAGTTTGCTTAGCGTGTTGATTCTTGCTGCCACCCCAATCGGTAATCTCTCCGACGCATCTGCGCGACTAAGAGAGGTGTTGACCGAGAGTGAACACATCGCTGCCGAGGACACCAGAACCCTCAAGCAGCTGGCTTCGGCCCTAGGCATTCGCCTGAACGCAAGGCTCTACAGCCTCCACGAACACAGCGATGCTGAGAGAACCGCACTTTTGGTTGAAGTCGCCAGAGACCATGACCTACTGGTGGTCTCTGACGCAGGTATGCCAACGATTTCCGATCCCGGTTACCAAGTGGTTAGAGATTGCGCTCAGGCAGGAATAGAGGTCATTGCTATCCCAGGGCCATCTGCTGTGATTTCGGCGCTCGCAGTCTCAGGGTTGCCAACCGACCGCTTTAGCTTTGAGGGCTTTTTGCCAAGAAAGCAGGGCGAGCGCGTCCGCGTCTTTGAAGCTTTGAAAGAAGAGGCTCGCACCATGGTGTTTTTTGAGGCACCGCATCGGATACACGAATCTTTGGTGGATGCGGTAACGGTCTTTGGCCCTGATCGCCAGGGCACTGTCTCTCGCGAATTGACCAAGAAGTTTGAACACACCGAGCGCGGGAAGCTCTCCGAGCTGGTTACCTGGGCGGCAACTTCTCCCAAGGGTGAGATGGTTTTAATCATTGGTGGCGCCAGCCCAAAGACCTTCGATGTTTCCCAACTGGGACTAAAAGCATTGGAATTGGCAGCCTCTGGAATGGGCCTAAAGCAGGCCTGCGCTGACCTAGCTGAAGCAACGGGTGCGTCAAAGAGCGCAATTTACGCTGAAGCTCTTTTGCACAAACCCTAAGATATCTAAGGTGTCCAAGTCCTTTTATGTAACAACGCCCATCTTCTACGTGAACGATGCGCCTCACATTGGCCACGCCTACACGGAGGTGGCATCTGATGTGCTCACCCGCTGGCACCGCGCTCGTGGTGAAAACGCCTATCTCCTAACCGGAACCGATGAGCACGGCGAGAAGGTTTTGCGCACCGCGCTGGGAAACAACACCGACCCAAAGAGCTGGACCGACAGGCTAGTTTCTGAGTCATGGTTGCCGCTTTTGGAAACCATTGACATCGACAACCAAGATTTCATTCGCACCACCGAGCCGCGTCACGAAAAAGCGGTGCAGCTGTTTCTGCAGAAGCTTTACGACACCGGCTTTATCTACCAGGGTTCTTTCCAAGGTAACTACTGCGTTGGTTGCGAGGAATACAAAAACGAGTCTGACCTGATCGATGGCACCGGAGACTTCGCTGACCAGAAGGTCTGCGCCATTCACTCAAAGCCAGTTGAGCAGCTAAACGAAACCAACTACTTCTTCAAGCTAAGTGACTTCCAGGAGCGCCTGCTAAAGCACTATGAGGAGAACCCAACCTTTATCCAGCCAGAGAGCGCAAAGAACGAGGTTGTCTCATTCGTGCGTTCTGGGCTGAGTGACCTATCAATCTCCAGATCCAAGGAACGCTTTGACTGGGGAATCGATATCCCTTGGGACGACCAGCACATTACCTACGTTTGGTTTGATGCGCTTTTGAACTACATCACCGCAATTGGCTATGGCTCCGACGAGGCGAAGTTGA
Source organism: uncultured Aquiluna sp. (assembly GCA_964560155.1). Classification (GTDB taxonomy): domain Bacteria; phylum Actinomycetota; class Actinomycetes; order Actinomycetales; family Microbacteriaceae; genus Aquiluna. The sequence goes on along the minus strand of CAZLKR010000005.1, from coordinate 17,566 downwards.
ACTCGCTCTGGCCAGCCGATGTCCAGGTGGTTGGAAAAGACATCCTGCGCTTCCACGCTGTGATTTGGCCAGCCATGCTGATGGCTGCCGGATTGCCACCTGCCAAGCAGGTCTTTGGACACGGTTGGCTACTGGTGGGCGGCGAGAAGATGTCTAAGTCCAAGCTCACCGGTATTGCGCCGACACAGATCACTGACATCTTTGGTTCGGATGCATTCCGCTACTACTTCATGAAGGCCATTGGATTTGGATCCGACGGTTCTTTCAGCTGGGAAGACCTGAGCGCTCGCTATAACTCAGAGCTCGCCAACGGATTTGGAAACCTTGCCTCGCGCGTGGTGGCAATGATCAACAAGTACTTTGATGGCGTGGTGCCAGCTCCAGCTGAGTATCAAGAAGCTGACCTAGCGATTCAGAAGATTGCCCACGAGGCAGTTCAAGGCTCTAACTCTGCAATTGACAAGGTTGCGATTCACGAGGCTATCGCCAAGGTTTGGACCTTGGTCGATGAACTCAACAACTACATCACCGTCCAGGCTCCATGGGTTTTGGCAAAAGACGAGGCGGACCGCAATCGCCTAGCGACCGTGCTCTACACCACCGCTGAGGGACTACGCCTGTTGGCTGTGCTACTAAACCCAGTAACCCCAAAGGCTGCCCAAAAGCTTTGGAACTCCGTTGGCACAGGTCTGGGAGACATTTCCGAGCAGAGAATTCAGCTTGGTGAGTGGGGAGTGCTTCCTGCCGGTACCAAGCTCGGCGAGCTAGAGGTTTTGTTCCCGCGCGTAGAGGAACAATGAGCGAACCCATTCGCACCAGAAACTCTTACGACGGACTGAACAACCGCCCGGTTCACTACCCAGATTTACCCGAGCCCCTTGAGGTCGGCACCTACGACAACCACACCCACTTGGAGATTGCGGACGGCGATGAGCCAATGTCGGTTGCCGAACACCTAGAGCGCATGCGCCAGGTGAACATGCTCGGTGCAGTGCAGGTAGGCGTGACCCTTGAAAGCTCGATCTGGTCTGCCGAGGTTGCCAAATCAGAACCAATGCTGCTGGCAGCTGTTGCCCTGCATCCAAATGAAGCACCGCTCTACAAATCTCGCCAGGAACTCGATGACGCGATTGCCGGCATAGCCGCTTTGGCATCGCAGCCTAGGGTTCGCGCGATCGGTGAAACCGGTTTGGACTTTTTTAGAACCCAAGGAGATGATGAGCTTGCAGCTCAGGCCTACTCCTTTGAGCAACACATCGCGATTGCCAAAGAGAACGATATCGCGTTGATGATTCACGACCGTGAGGCCCATGGTGAAGTTGTTGAAACCCTGAAGCGAGTCGGGGCTCCAGAGCGAACCGTCTTCCACTGCTACTCGGGAGATGTTGAACTGGCAGAAATCTGCCAGCAAAACGGTTGGTATTTGTCCTTCGCGGGAAACATCACCTTCAAAAAGAATCAGCACCTCAGGGATTCGCTGCTTGCGGTCTCCCCAGAGCTACTGCTAATTGAAACCGATGCACCATTTCTAACTCCAGAACCAATGCGCGGCAGACCAAATGCCCCGTATCTGGTTCCACACACCCTGCGTTACATCGCAGCACTGTTGGGCTGGGATGCATCCCAAACCGCTACTCAGCTAAATGCCAACACCGAGCGGGTTTATGGTCTTTGGTCAGAGGGTCTTAGCTGATGCTTGGAGCAGCGGAGATTCGTCAATTGGCCGAGAAGTTGGATATCAGACCAACCAAGAAACTCGGTCAGAACTTTGTAATCGACCCCAACACCATCAGACGCATTGTTTCGGCAGCGGAACTTAAACCTTCAGACTTAGTGGTTGAAATTGGCCCTGGCCTGGGCTCTCTAACCCTTGGAATCCTCGAGATTGTGCCGAGGGTGATTGCAGTTGAGATTGATCAGCGTCTAGCTTCCGAGCTACCTAGCACCATCTCGAAGCATGCACCGGACAAAGAGTTAGACCTAGTTGTGGCTGACGCTTTGAAGGTAACCGAGTTGCCTGGTGCACCAACCGCACTGGTTGCGAACCTGCCATACAACATCTCGGTGCCGGTGCTACTTCACTTCATGAACCAGTTCCCTTCGATCCAAAAGGGTCTGGTTATGGTGCAGGCCGAGGTCGCCCACCGCCTAGCTGCTGCTCCAAACAGCAAAGAATACGGCGTGCCATCTCTGAAGATGGCCTGGTATGGACCGGCCAGACTCGCAGGCAATATCGGCAGGAACATCTTTTGGCCGGTGCCGGGAGTCGACAGCGCACTAGTGCACTTCGAGCGCACCATTGAGCGTGACCCAAAACTGCAGCAGCCCACCTTCACCGCCATCGACCAGGCTTTCTTGCAGCGACGTAAGACGCTGCGTCAGGCACTTGCCGGTTGGGCAGGATCGCCGGCGGCAGCCGAGGAGATTTTGATTCGCGCTGGCGTCGATCCTTCTGCCAGGGGAGAGCAGCTAAACATCGAGCAGTTCATCGCGATCGCAGGTGCCAAGTGATTTGGGCGGCAGCGCAGGGCAAGGTAAATCTGCACTTTCAGGTTGGCAAGCTTCAGTCCGATGGCTACCACCCGGTGGTAAGTCTCTATCAAGCCCTTGATCTTGAAGAGCGAGTTGGCGTCGAGCCTTATTCACAGTGGGAAGTCGAAGTAGTTTCCGATCTTCCAAACTTGGGTGAAATCCCACTGGATGAATCCAACCTGGTTGTGAAGGCCGCCAAAGCATTGGCGGCAAGTGTCGGGATTACAAATCCTCAACCGATGCGTTTTGTAATCCACAAGCAGGTGCCGGTGGCAGGAGGAATGGCCGGCGGTTCCGCGGACGCCGCGGCTGCACTTGTTGCACTAAATGAAGCCTGGTGCCTGGGATTGAGCCAGGCTCAACTTATGGAGGTTGCTGCAGGCATCGGTGCGGATGTGCCCTTTGCACTGCTGGGTGGAACTGCCCTTGGCAGTGACACCGGTATTGAACTCTCGCCTCACCCTGAGGTGGTCACCAGTCCGATTGTGCTTCTTATCAATCACAAACCGCTCTCCACTAAGTCAGTCTTTCAAGAGTTCGACCGGCTAGATCTAGCCGAGGTTCTCGAGGTGCCGGATTTTTTCTCTGGAACAAACTGGCTAGGAAAGAATTCGCTTACCGAAGCGGCATTTAGCTTGCTCCCAGAACTTCGTGACCTTGCCCAGAAAGACTTTGGTTGCGGCAAGGGTCTTCTCTCGGGTTCTGGTCCAACGCTTTGGTATCTGGCGGGGGATCAAGAAAGCGCTGAGATGTGTGCAGCAAATATTCGGGCAGCAGGCTTTGAAGCCGTCATTGCAAACCCAACAAACCTTGGCTCGAGGTTGATCTAGTGGCTCACCTTTTGGGAGCCGAGCAAATTGAGCTGGAGTTCCCCACCAAGCAAGTTTTTGATGGCATCACGGTTGGCGTAAACGAAGGTGATCGCATCGGCATCGTCGGCCGCAACGGTGATGGAAAATCGACACTTCTCAAAATTCTCTCGAAGCAGCTCGAACCAGATGCCGGACGCGTCACCTGGCGCGGGTCATTGCGCATTGGTTATCTGACTCAGGTGGACAAGATCGATGACTCGCTATCGATTGGCCAGGCGGTGGTTGGCGAGGGTCCAGAGCACGAGTGGGCCACCGATCCAAAGATTCGCGATGTGCTGCAGGGATTGCTTGGCGATTTGGACTGGAGTCAACAGGTTGGTTCGCTCTCTGGAGGCCAGCGCAGGCGAGTAGCACTGGCGGCCCTGCTTGCTGGCGATTACGACATCATCATGTTGGATGAGCCAACCAACCACCTGGATGTTGAGGGTGTTGCCTGGCTGGCGGAGCACCTCAGAAACCGTTGGTCAAAGACTGCCGGTGGCCTGCTTGTTGTGACTCACGATCGCTGGTTCCTGGATGCAGTTTGTAATCTCACCTGGGAGGTTTACGGCGGCAAAATCGAGCCTTTTGATGGTGGTTATGCCGCCTACGTTCTGCAACGCGCTGAGCGCAATCGCCAAGCTGCTTCGAGCGAGGCTAGAAGGCAGAATCTACTTCGCAAAGAACTAGCTTGGCTGGGCAGGGGAGCTCCGGCTCGAACTGCGAAACCTAAGTTCCGCATCGATGCGGCACTGACCCTGATTGCCAATGAGCCACCACCTCGTGACCAGTTGGAACTGAGCAAGCTCGCTACCCAGCGCCTTGGTAAAGACGTAGTTGATTTTGAGGATGTGAGCTACCAGACCGAGGATGGCAAGCCAATCCTGACAAACGTCACCTGGCGCTTAGGTCCTGGCGACCGCATTGGATTACTTGGTGCCAACGGTGCTGGTAAGACCACTCTTTTGGGACTTATGACCGGTGAGCTCATGCCATCGGCTGGTCGCATCAAGATTGGTAAGACAGTCAAATTTGCCAAGCTCAGCCAGGATGTCAAAGAACTCGATGAGTTTGCAGATGATCGCATCTTTGCCATGATCAAGCGCGAGAAAACTACTTTCACGGTTGGCAAAAAAGAAGTTGGCACCGGTCAATTGGTCGAACAGCTGGGGTTCGACTCCGCACAGCTGCAGACTCCAATCTCGGACTTGTCCGGCGGTCAGCGAAGACGATTCCAGTTGCTGCGACTGCTCTTTACCGAGCCAAATGTCCTGATTCTGGATGAGCCAACCAATGACCTGGACACCGACATGCTTGCCGCCATGGAAGACCTGTTGGACACCTGGCCGGGGACCCTGATTGTGATTAGCCACGACCGCTACCTGCTTGAGCGCGTAACAGACATGCAGTTTGCCCTTTTGGGCGATGGCAAGCTTCGTCACCTACCAAAGGGAGTCGAGCAGTTCCTGCAGCTACGCAAGGCTCAGACCCCGGAACAAGCAGAAACCAAGGTCAAGGTCGTCTCATCTCTCTCCGGTGCTGAAAAGCGCAACCTCGAGAAGGAATCCGCTCGCTTAGATCGAGCCATGGCCAAGGCGAATCAAGAGCTTGAGGCGATTCTTTTGGAACTTGCCACCGCAGACCAGTCCGATTACGAGCTGCTGTTGCGCCTGGCGAATCGACAGCGTGAACTTGGCGTCCAGCTAGAAGAATTTGAAACTTTGTATCTAGAGACTTTGGAGAAACTTCAGCTCTAGCCAATCTATCTGGCAGACTTATCGCCGAGGTGAATACCTCGTTCCGCTCTGGTGTAACGGCAGCACGGCGCTCTTTGGAGGCGTCCGGTCTAGGTTCGAATCCTAGGGGCGGAGCTGCAGGTGATATGGAGGACCATGCGTCAGCTCGCAGTTGTAGTGTTAGCGGCCGGAGAAGGCACGCGCATGCGAAGCGCGAACCCAAAAGTGCTGCACGAAATCGCAGGACTTCCACTGATTGGGCACGTCCTATCGACCGCGCACTCGCTGGGTGCGGACCACGTTGTTGCCGTGCTTCGACACGAGCGTGAGCGCATCGAAAACTACGCCAAAGCCTTTTACCCAAAGACCACAATCGCTATTCAGGATGAGATTCCTGGCACCGGTCGCGCGGTGGAGGCAGCCCTTGAGCAGCTCCCGAAAGATTTCCAGGGCGATATCGCGGTGCTCTCCGGTGATGTTCCGCTATTGGATGTTGCAAGCATTGAGCAGCTACTTGAGATTCATCGCGGAAGCCAAAATTCCGGCACCTTGATTTCGGCAATCATGGAAAATGCAAATGGATACGGTCGAGTAGTTCGCTCCAGGGAGAACTTCGTCGGGATTGTTGAGCAAAAGGATGCTAGCGAGCAGCAGCTCGAGATCAGAGAGGTGAATGCCGGGGTCTACATATTTGACGCCGAGCACCTGAAGACTGCGCTGTCTCGCGTAACGCTAAACAACGCTCAAAAAGAGAAGTACCTAACGGATGTTGCGGCGCTAATGCTGGAGCAGGGCCAGAAAGTTTCCGCGCATCCAATTGCAGATAACTGGTTGGTAGCGGGTATCAATGACCGAGCCCAGCTCACCGAGGTTGCTAGCGAGCTGAACGCGAGAATTGTTCGAGCTTGGCAGCTTGCCGGGGTAACCATCCCAGAGCCTGCTTCCACATGGATCGACGTGACGGTTCAGCTGGCCAAGGATGTAACCCTTCTTCCAAGCACTCGTCTGCACGGCTTCACCTCAATCGGTGAGGGATCTGTGGTTGGACCGGAGACCACACTTACCGATGTTGAGGTTGGGAGCAACGTCAGCATCAGATCCACCCAGGGCACATCTTCCAAGATTGACTCCGGAGCTAGCGTTGGCCCATTTGCTTACCTTCGTCCGGGCACTCACCTGGGTGCAGATGGCAAGATTGGCGCTTTTGTTGAGACCAAGAACGCCAAGATCGGTGCCGGTGCCAAGGTGCCTCACCTTTCCTATGTGGGCGATGCCGAGATTGGCGAAGGCAGCAATATCGGTGCCGGAACAATTTTTGCTAACTACGACGGCATCGAAAAGCACCGCACAGTCATTGGCGCTCACGCCAAAACTGGCAGTGGAAACGTCTTTGTTGCTCCAATCGTTATCGGAGATGGCGCATATACGGCAGCCGGTTCGACAATCCGTCGGGATGTTGAGCCTGGAGCGTTAGCATTGAACACAACACCGCAAAAGAATCTAGCTGGCTGGGTTTTGGACAAGCGTCCAGGCTCGAAATCAGCAGAGGCAGCACAAAGGAGCAGCGATGCCAGTTGAGAAGCAGGCCAGTAAGCAACTAGTAATCGCATCCGGAAGAGCGCATCAGCCGCTTGCCCAAGAGGTTGCGGAGATTCTCAACACCGAGCTAGTTCCGATGACTGCTTACGACTTTGCAAATGGTGAAACCTTCGTGCGTTACGAGCGCAGCGTCCGCGGTGTGGATGCTTTTATCATCCAGGCTCACCCGGCTCCGATCAACCACTGGCTAATGGAGCAGCTGCTCATGGTTGATGCCATGAAGCGAGCCAGCGCTAAGCGCATCACCGTGGTTGCGCCATTTTTCCCATACGCCCGTCAGGACAAGAAGCACAAGGGACGCGAGCCAATCTCAGCTCGTTTGGTCACCGACTTGTTCAAAGCAGCCGGCGCAACTCGAATCATGTCGGTAGATCTTCACACCCCTCAGATCCAGGGCTTCTTCGATGGCCCAGTTGACCACCTCTGGGCACTGCCGCTATTGGCTGACCACATTGCAGCCACCTTCGGCACAGAGAACCTAACCGTGGTCTCCCCAGACTCTGGACGCGTGCGCGTTGCTGATATCTGGGCTGACCGCCTTGCCACCCCGCTGGCAATTGTCCACAAGCGTCGCGATCCAGACCGTCCAAACCAGGTGCAGGTCAACGAAATCGTCGGTGGCGTTGCGGGTAGGGACTGCCTATTGGTAGACGACATGATCGACACCGGCGGCACCATCCTGGCCGCCGCCAAGGCATTGAAGGCCAACGGTGCAAAGCGAGTAATCGTCGCCGCCACCCACGGTGTCTTCTCTCACCCAGCGGTTGAGCGACTAAGCGACCCTGTTATCGACTCGGTGGTTGTAACCAACACCTTGCCGATTACCCCAGACAAGGAATTCCCAACCTTGACCGTGCTCTCAATTGCACCGCTGATTGCCAAGGCAATTGCTGCGGTTTTCTACGACGACTCAGTCAACTCACTCTTCCCAGGTCACGCCTAAGCCGAATCAACTGCTCGGGCTTGGCAAAGCTGGGCTTTGACGATAGGCTTTGGGTCGAACAGCGGCGAGGGATACCAAGTATCCGTAATCGACGGGGTGCCTTTTCCTCGCTGCATTGACCTAAGAGGAAAAGATGTCAGAGATCAAGATAGTTGCAACCCTTCGCGAGAACTTTGGTAAGGGTGCAGCCCGCAAGCTTCGCGCTTCCCACCAGACTCCAGCCGTAATCTACGGTCACGGAAACGCAACCCGCCACATTTCACTACCTGCTCACGAGATTGCTTTGGCACTTCGCCACAAGAACGCTCTACTGGAGCTAAACCTAAACGGCAAGACTGAGCTAGTTCTTGTAAAGATGGCTTCTAAGGACCCAGTTACCCAGATCATCGAGCACGTTGACCTAGTAGAGGTAATCAAGGGCGAGAAGGTCCACGTTGAGGTTCCAGTTCACATCGTTGGTGAGCCAATGAGCGGAACCGTTGTTGACCTAGAGCACAAGACCGTAAAGCTTGAGGCTGAGGCAACTAACGTTCCCGAGTTCGTTGAGCTACGCATTTCCAAGGAAGCTGCAGCCGGTCACCACTACGTGGCCAGCGACATCACCTTGCCTGCCGGTGTCACCATGGACATCCCAGCCGGTGAGCTAGTAGCCTCGGTTGTAGAGACCAAGGCAGGTGCTGCAGGTGAAGATACTCCAGAGGCTGGTTCGGCAGCTGAGTAACGATGTTTGGCTGGTAGTTGGACTTGGCAACCCCGGGCCCAACTACCAATCCAACCGCCACAACGTCGGGCACATGGTGCTCGACGTTTTGGCTAAGCGACACAATGCAAGTTTCAAAGTCCACAAGTCAATCGCGCTAACCGCAGAGTGTCGGTTCGTGGTTGGTGGCAAGAAGATTGTCATGGCCAAGAGCACGGGTTTCATGAATCTATCCGGCTCCCCGGTGCAGTCCCTGATGAAGTTTTACTCAATCCCGCTCGAGCAGGTGCTTGTCGTTCACGATGAGCTGGATATTCCATTTGGCGATATTCGTCACAAGCTCGCCGGCGGTCACGCTGGTCACAATGGACTCAGGGATATCATCGCTAAGTGCGGTGCGGAGTTCCACCGCCTTCGCTTTGGTATCGGTAGACCTCCTGGAAGCCAAGAAGTTGCAAACTTCGTGCTGCAGGACTTTTCCAGCGTGGAGCGCAAGGAGCTGGCTGTGCTTCTGGAACTCGCAGCCGATCAAGTTGAAGAAAAGGTCACTTAGACTTACCTAGTGACCCTCCACCCGCTGATACAAGAGGTGGGTCAGTCGCACCCAAAACCTCTTGCTGCCGGCGAATTCTTTGCCCCGGTTACCTCTCATCCCTTTGTGTTAAACCAGTGGTTAGCAGTCTCCAAGGTCCCGCTGGTCATCGTCACGCCCTCGTCTCGACAGGCTGAAGAGATAGCCAGCACCTGCAGGGAGCTGACTTCGAGCATCGAGGTCATTGAGTTTCCATCCTGGGAAACCCTGCCGCACGAACGCCTCAGCCCAGCTGCCGAAACCGTTGGCCGCAGACTAAAAGCCCTGCACCGGATGCTCGAACTGAAGGCTCAGAGTAAGCCTTACCTTGTTCTCATGTCGGTGAGGGCAGCACTGCAACCGGTAGTTGGGGGCATGGAGAGCCATCCACCAATCCTTATCTCTCGTGGCAAGGAGTACTTGCTTCCGGAACTAGCCCTGAAGTTGATTGAGATTGGCTACCAACGAGTCGACATGGTGGTCAAGCGCGGAGAGTTTGCTATCCGCGGTGGGATCTTGGATGTCTTTCCAACCACCAGCGAGCATGCCCTGCGCTTGGAGTTCTTTGGTGATGAGCTGGATGACGTAAGAGAATTCTCGGTTGCTGACCAGCGCTCAATTGATAGCCAGGTAGATCACCTAGATATCTACCCCGCTCGCGAACTGCTTATCACTCCGCAGGTGGCAATGCGAGCCCGCGAGATGGCGATGGAATTTCCAAACCTCACCCAGATGCTGGAAAAGATTTCTAACGGCATGCCGGTTGAAGGCATGGAGTCACTTGCCCCAGCACTTGGCGTGAAGTTGGGTCCAATCACCGACTACCTGGGTAAAGATGCCGTGGTTGTCTTGCAAGATCCTCAGAAGATTGAGCAGCGTGCCGAAAGCTTGATTCAAACCAACGAAGAGTTCTTGCATGCTGCCTGGGATGCCGCCATCTCTGGTTCGCAAGCCCCCATCGATCTAAGCGGTGGCAACTTCTTCACATTCGAGGAATTCACCACCAAGGTGAAGAAGTCAAACACCCTGGTCTCGCTCAGTGCTCTCTTATCTGAGACTTCCACTGACTTAGGTTTCCGTGAGATACCTCGCTTTACCCCTGAGCAACCTGCGGTCGATTGGCTATCTGATTTGATGAATCAAAAGCACAAGATTGTTGTTATGGCTCACGGTCACGGCAGTGCTGAGCGAGTGCTTGAGGTGCTGACCAAGTCAGAGATTCCAGCGATTTTGGCCACAAGCCTTGGTCAACTATCCAGCTCGCATGTCACCGTATCGGTCGGCCAGTTCCACCATGGTTTTGCTCATCAAGCCAGCAAGTTGGTGCTGCTAACCGAGTCGGAATTCTTCGGGGTTGCCTCCTCCTACCTTGCGCCTAGCGAACGTAAGTTGGCTAGACGCCGAGGTGCCCAGGTGGATCCACTTAGCCTCAAGCAGGGCGACTATGTGGTGCATGAGATCCACGGCATCGGAAGATTCAAGGAGTTGGTGCAGCGACCCAGCGGAGTTGGTTCCAGGCAACACTTCCGTGAGTATCTGCTGATCGAATACGCGCCACCCAAGCGCAACTATCCAGCCGACACTCTGTTTGTCCCGACCGATCAGTTGGATATGCTCACCAGGTATGTTGGCGGCGAAGCGCCAGTGCTCTCCAGAATGGGCGGTACCGACTGGGCTCGAGTCAAGGGCAATGCCCGCAAAGCTGTTCGCAAGATTGCGATAGACCTAGTCAAGCTTTACTCCGCTCGCATGAAGAGCAAGGGCCACGCCTTTGGCCCAGATTCACACTGGCAGCAAGAGCTCGAAGATGCCTTCACTTTCCAGGAGACCCCAGACCAGCTCACCACAATCGAAGAAGTAAAGCGGGATATGGAAAAGCCAATCCCCATGGATCGCTTGCTTGCCGGCGATGTGGGATATGGCAAAACCGAGGTAGCGGTTCGTGCTGCGTTCAAAGCCATTCAGGATGGCAAGCAGGTTGCCATGCTGGTCCCGACCACGCTTTTGGTCAGGCAGCATCACGACACTTTCGTTGAGCGCTACGGTGGCTTCCCAATCACGGTCAAGCCCATCTCGCGTTTTCAAGCCGATAAAGAGGTAAAAGAAACTCTGCGCGGTCTAGAAAATGGCGCGGTCGACATGATTATTGGAACGCATCGTCTTTTGGGTCAGGGAGTGAAGTTCAAGGACCTAGGCCTGGTGATCATCGACGAGGAGCAGCGCTTTGGAGTCGAGCACAAAGAGAAACTCAAAGACCTAAAGCACAACGTTGATGTGCTGGCGATGAGTGCTACCCCGATTCCAAGAACTCTGGAGATGGCGGTAACCGGTATTCGAGAGATGTCCACGCTAGCAACCCCACCGGAAGAGCGTCACCCGATATTGACCTACATCGGTGGTTACAGCGAACAGCAGGTGGCAGCGGCAATTAGACGTGAGTTGATTCGAGAGGGCCAGGTCTTTTTTGTGCACAACCGAGTTTCCACCATCGACAAGGTGGCTGCGGATCTAGCCAAGTTGGTACCGGAGGCGAGAATCGCAATCGCCCACGGCCAGATGCCAGAGCAGCAACTGGAGCAGGTCGTGGTTGATTTCTGGGAGCGAAAATTCGATGTTCTGGTCTCCACCACAATCATCGAAACCGGTATCGATATTCCAAACGCCAACACCTTGATTGTGGATCGAGCAGAGAACTTTGGCCTGAGCCAGCTGCACCAGATTCGCGGTCGCGTTGGTCGCTCGCGAGAACGCGGCTATGCATATTTCTTCTATGACCCAACCAAGACCCTGAGTGAAACTGCGCACGATCGCCTAGCAACCATTGCCGCCAACAACGAACTTGGCAGCGGTATGCAGGTGGCGATGAAAGACCTGGAGATTCGAGGAGCTGGAAACCTATTGGGCGGAGAGCAATCCGGTCACATCGCTGGGGTTGGCTTTGACCTCTACCTGCGAATGATTGGCGAAGCAGTTGCGGAGTTCAAGGGTGAAGATATCTCAAGTCCGGCAGAGCTAAAACTTGAGCTTCCGGTCGATGCCCGCATCCCGCAGGAGTATGTCGATTCCGAGCGTCTGAGACTTGAGGCGTATCACAAGCTCTCCTCGGAGAGCGGTGCCAAGAGTGATCGGGCCAAGCTCGACGCCATCTTTGCCGAGCTGGAAGATCGCTATGGCAAGGCCCCACAACCGGTCAAGACTCTGATTGAGGTAACCCACCTTCGCCAGCAAGCCAATCGCCTTGGCCTCAAGGACGTAAACCTGCTTGGACTTCAGGCAAAGTTTGCACCGGTGGAGTTAGACGATGCTCGATTGGTTGCGCTCAGCCACCAACTTCCAGGGCTTCGCTACCTTCAGACTTCAAAGTTAGTGACCATGCCTTCTCCGACATCCGCAACTGGCGAACCGCTGCGGGACCAGGAGATGGTTGACTGGCTTTGGAAGATTTTCCAGCTCATTTTCGCGAAGGGGTAATTTTGCAAAAGCTTGAAAGCTTAATTCAAACCGCACATCAGTTGCGTGCCCCCGGCGGTTGCCCCTGGGATGCTGAACAGACTCACCGTTCACTGGTGCAGTACCTGCTTGAAGAGACCTACGAACTAATCGATGCCATCGAGTCTGGCAATCGCGATGAGATTTTGGAAGAACTGGGCGATGTGCTCTACCAGGTGATATTCCACTCCGATCTAGCTTCAACCGGAACTCTGGGCGAACCCTTTGACCTTGAAGATGTGTCAAGTTTCATGGAGCAAAAGATGCGCTCTCGTCACCCACACGTCTTTGGCACCGAAGAAGAGCAAGAGGCTTACAAGGCAACCACCGGAGACGATGTGGTGCAGGTTTGGGAAGGTCACAAAAAGAAGGAGAAGCCGAACCGCACATCAGTGCTGGATGGCATTCCGCAGGCAATGCCTGCCCTAGCCCTTGCCTCCAAGGTGATGGGCAAAGCTGAGAAGATTGGCCTACTTGAAGTGGCTGAAAGCCCAGCGATTCCCATGGAGACCGAGGACGAGCTCGGAAAGTTGCTGCTTGCTGTTGTGGCAAGTGCAAGGGCTGCCGGATTGGACCCAGAGCGAGCACTTCGCGAGGCAACCAAGGTGTTGCAGGTAGAGATTCGCGCCTCAGAGATCTCCAGCGCTACCGATGCCGGGGTGATTGGTTTTGCGGATTAGGTTTCCTATTTTTCGCCCCAGGGTCTTTGACAAGGTTGCCAAGGCTGCTGGCCCACTCGCTTTTTTGGATGAGAGCTTCCAGGCGCCAAATCAAAATCCTGACTCCTTCTATTTGATTGCGGCTGCGGTTATCCCGAAGGACAAGGTTCTTGAGGTTAGGAAGCAGCTTCGAATCCTGGCTAGAAGTTCGAGTTGGCACACCACTGAATCTGCCAGGTCAGAGCGTGGTCGCCAGCAGATTGTTCAGTTGGCAAGCTACTTGGCTCGAAACTGCCAGCCGGTAATTGTGGTGTTTGATCAAATTCCAGAATCTGATCGAAATGCTGAGGCGACCAGGGCCCAGGCGATTCGAGGATTGCTGCTTGAGTTGGTGCAGCAGCACATGTATTTGACCGGGACGGTGGTTTATGAAAAGCGCATTCCCGGATATATGCAAACCCATGACGAGATGATTTTCAAAACCATCGCCAGCGGCAATAACGATGCCAATCGCCTAAACGTGATCGGAGTCTCAACTAAGAGGGAGCCGTTGCTGTGGGCACCTGACATTATTTGTTGGGCATTTAGACAGGCATATCTGGGTAAAAACCAAACTTACTTTGAGGAGCTAGCGAAAGTTACTCGAGTCATTCACCTTGGTCAAGCTGAGCAAAAATCGACTCAAAGTCACTAAGGCTTTCATCCAACACAGCCGTCACCGATCGTTGATCATCGGTTTCTGCCCACCAGGTCAAAACTGACATTGATGCGGCAATTAGGGCCGAGGAAATCATTTTTGCCCTAACCGAATTCGGCCCCTCTAGTTTGGCAATTGCAACTTCAAGCACTTTTCGTGCTTCCTCTAACTGAGCATGTCCCCAGCCATAGACCTCGGGGGAGGATCCGATCAGTTTTAGTCGAAGCCGCACGGTGTCAATTGAGTTATCTAAGACTCGCATGGCGCCCACCCAGGACTGGTGCAGAAGCTTTACGACCGATGTCTCAGGATTATTCGCCAGCTGGTTCTTTAGTTCTTCGGTTATTCGCTGCATTCCGCCCCAGACCACGGCGGCCTTGGAGGGAAAAATACGGAACAAATTTGAGCGCGAGATGCCGGCCTGAATCGCAACATCGTCCATGGTCACTTTGTCGATGCCTAGTTCGTAGAAGAGCTTCAAAGCAGTCAGCCCTACCAAAGCCGGGTCGGTGGTTACCGGCCTGCCTCGAGGTCGCTTTTCAAGGGACTCCATCATTGTTTGGAAGATTAGCAATGATGGGAGCCAAACCATAGATTTATCTGCTTCTATGCCAAACTTGTCCGGTGGCTAACCCAGTAAATGCACCAAGAGGAATGCGGGATTTTCTTCCGCAGGACAAGCTCAAGCGAGAGCGCTTGATTTCAACTGTGGTTGATAGCTACATCGCAAGAGGTTTTCAGCAAATCGAAACACCTGTGCTGGAAGATCTTGGACGCCTGACCTCGGGTCAGGGTGGCGATAACGAAAAGCTGGTCTTCAAGGTTCAAAAACGCGGCGAGGAATTCACTCAGGCTCTGGAGCTAGGCGATGAGCTTGCGGATCTGGGGCTGCGCTTTGACCTAACGGTCCCACTAACCAGGTTTTACGCATCTAATCACTCGAAACTGCCCAGGGTGTTTAAGGCAATCCAAACCGGTCCGGTTTTTAGGGCGGAGCGACCACAGAAGGGTCGCTATCGCCAGTTCATCCAGTGTGACATCGACATCATCGGTGACGACTCGCTACTTGCCGAGCTAGAGCTGCTTTCGGCATCGCTATCAGCGCTGGCAGCCATCGGCATCCAAGACGCCACCATTCGCGTGAATCACCGCGAACTGCTGCGCGCGAACATCCAGGCTTTGGGAATCTCGGCCGCGGACTCGCTAGCCGCGATGATCATCATCGACAAACTCGACAAGATTGAAATCGAGGGTGTTTGCAAGGAGCTTGGTGAGAAGTTTGGCGAGCCGGTAGCAAAGGCAGCTCAGGCTTGGCTATCTGGCATCAATGCAGCCGACATTCCTGAGGTTCTGAAGCCAATTTGGGAAGGTCTCGGAGAGCTTTCTAAGGCGCTTCGCTTTGACCCAACCCTGGTTAGAGGCATGGGCTACTACACCGGAACCATCTTTGAAATTGAGCACCCTGGTTCGGGATCCTCAATTGGTGGCGGTGGCCGCTATGACGGCATGGTTGGGAAGTGGCTTGGCACAGATGTTCCTGCGGTTGGCATCTCGCTAGGTGTCGAGCGCATCGTTGATTTGATTCCAGATGCCCAGGCCACCGTCGATTCAGTCGTCTTGATTCTTGAACCAAACAGCCATGCGCTTGGGCTCAAACTCCAGGGCCAATTGATTGCTAAGGGCAAGCAAGTGCGATTGGAACTTAGGCCAAAGAATCTCAAGGCACTGCTTGAACAGCTCGCGGAAAACGGATACCGGGAGTTTGCGATTGTTGGGGAAGCAGTATCAGACGCAGCTCAACTAGATTTCAAGCAAATCGGCTAATCGCATTAGAATTAGGTCTTGAACACAGCGTCGTCTTCGCCTGTATGAATCACTTTTAAATCTGCGTGTTTTCGCAATCAAAGGAGAAACCCTTGTCCATCATTACCGCTGTAGGCGCTCGCGAAATTCTTGACTCGCGCGGCAACCCAACCATTGAGGTTGAAGTTTTGCTTTCCGATGACAGCTTCGGTCGTGCCGCTGTGCCGTCTGGTGCATCCACCGGTGCCTTTGAGGCTCACGAATCTAGAGACGGTGACAAGTCCCGTTACCTGGGCAAGGGAGTGCAGAACGCAGTTCGTGCGGTAATCGAAACTATCGATGAGGCACTAGTTGACTTCGACGCAGCTGACCAGCGTTTGGTTGATGCAGCCCTGATCGCAATTGACGGCACCGACAACAAGAGCAAGCTTGGTGCGAATGCAATTTTGGGTGTCTCGCTAGCGAATGCTCGTGCCGCTGCAGAATCCACCAACCTTCCGCTTTACCGCTACCTAGGTGGATCAAACGCTTATGTACTGCCAGTTCCACTGATGAACATCATCAACGGTGGCGCACACGCTGACACCGGTGTTGACATCCAGGAATTCATGATTGTCCCTCACGGTGCCGAGTCTTTCTCCGAGGCACTTCGTTGGGGTGTTGAGGTTTACCACCAGCTAAAGAAGCTGCTATCCGAGAAGGGTCTAGCAACTGGCCTGGGCGACGAGGGTGGCTTTGCACCTGACCTTGCAAACAATGCAGCAGCTCTTGAGCTAATCTCCGAGGCCATCGGTCTTGCAGGTTACAAACTAGGAACTGAGATTGCACTGGCCCTGGATGTGGCTGCAACCGAGTTCTACGACGAGAAGACCGGCAAGTACACCTTCGAAGGCAAGCAGCTTTCTGGCGACGACATGATCGCCTACTACACCGACTTGCTTGCTCGCTTCCCACTGGTTTCTATCGAGGACCCACTGGCAGAGGATGACTGGGCTGCATGGACCAAGATCACCGCAACCCTAGGTGACAAGGTTCAGTTGGTTGGAGACGACCTATACGTGACCAACCCATCCAGACTGCAAAAGGGTATTGACCTGGCTGCCGGTAACGCGATTTTGGTAAAGGTAAACCAGATCGGAACCCTTACCGAGACCATGGATGCTGTGTCCTTGGCCCAGCGTCACGGCATGAAGGCCATCATCTCTCACCGCTCGGGTGAGACCGAGGACACTTTCATCGCCGACCTAGCGGTTGCTACCAACGCTGGTCAGATCAAGACCGGCGCACCTGCTCGCTCGGAGCGCGTTGCTAAGTACAACCAGTTGCTTCGCATCGAGGAGGAGCTTGCTGACGGCGCTGTATACGCCGGTCGCAGCGCTTTCCCTCGCTACCGCGGATAGTTTCAATTACTGATTGCTCGGGTGAGGCTAAGAGCCTCCCCGAGCTTTCACACTTAAACTTCTTTGGCTATGGCAAGACCAACTAACCCTAGGGACGCAAAGGTTCCTGTTTCCCTCTCGCAGGGCAAACTGATGCTGCGCGCGGTCAAGCTAAACAGCGTCTCGGTGAGCATCATTTTGGTGATTGTGGCCGGCACATTTCTAATCTCCTCTGACGTCCAGGCATTTTTGAACCAACGCCGTCAGATTGCCGAGATGGAGGTCAGCATCCAGCAGGCCGAGCAGGCCGTTGAGGATATGCAGGCCGAGCGTGATCGCTGGCAGGACCCGGTCTATATCCGCTCTCAGGCAAGAGATCGCCTCTACTACGTGCTGCCCGGTGAGGTTTCCTACCTTGTGATGGACACCGAAGGCTTGGACCTAACTGACACCTCGAAAACTGTGGGTGCCCTTTTGGCAGCAAAGCGCAATGCCGATGAAATTTCACTAGAGGTTGCGGCAGCAAATGAAAACTGGGTGGATGCGCTTATCGAATCTGGCCTTCGCGCAGCGCTAGACCAGCCTGAGGAAAAGTAATGCCTGAGTC
>CAZLKR010000004.1:50869-61268 GCA_964560155.1 uncultured Aquiluna sp. | reverse complement strand
TGCGGATGTAGCGCAGTTGGTAGCGCACAACCTTGCCAAGGTTGGGGTCGCGAGTTCGAGTCTCGTCATCCGCTCTCTAGCACCTAAGTACAGACGGTGGAGTGGCCGAGAGGCGAGGCAGCGGCCTGCAAAGCCGTGTACACGGGTTCGAATCCCGTCTTCACCTCAAAGCAACAACCCGGGCGATTGGCGCAGTGGTAGCGCGCTTCCCTGACACGGAAGAGGTCACTGGTTCGAACCCAGTATCGCCCACCAAATAAGAATCCCCACCCGAAGGTGGGGATTTTCGTTTAAGCCTTGAGCTTTAGGACCTTTGCAGTATCTGCCAGCAGCTTCTTGGCAAGTTTTGGATCGTCGTTGAGATTCTTTCCCAGGCTAGGTATCACCGGAGTGAGTTGCTTTTTCCAAGCCCCTGACTCGCTTGGGTACATCTTGTCAATCACGTCCAGCATTACTGAGACTGCAACAGAGGCACCGGGTGAAGCTCCCAATAGACCTGCGATGGTTCCGTCTTTGGCTGCGATAACTTCGGTTCCAAACTGCAGAGTGCCGCCACCCTTGGTGGGCTTGATTACCTGTGCACGCTGGCCGGCCTCATAGAGGCTCCAGTCTTCAGCCCTGGCGTTAGGCACGAACTCACGAAGTCCGTCGATCTTCTTGCTGCGTGACTTGGTGACTTCCTTAATCAAGTAGGTGACCAGGTCAAAGTTCTTTAGAGCTACCGAGAGGTAAGGCACAAGGTTCTTGGGTCTTACCGAGAGTGGCAGATCGAGCAGGGATCCAAACTTTAGGAACTTAGGGTTCAGCCCAGCAAATGGTCCAAAAAGCAATGAGGTCTTGCCATCAACAACGCGGGTGTCTAGGTGTGGGACTGACATTGGGGGCGCGCCGACCTGAGCTTGGCTGTAAACCTTTGCCTGATGCTTAGCCACTAGCTCTGGGTTGTCCGTTCGTAGGAAGTGACCCGAGACCGGGAAAGTACCGTAGCCATCAATCTCTGGGATGCCGGCCTTTTGCAAAAGCTTCAAAGCCCAGCCGCCAGCTCCCACGAAGACCTTGTCAGCCTTGACAATCCTTTGATAGTGCTCGCCGCCAAGTGAGAGCTGCCAGGAGCCATCCTGGTACTGGTGGAGATTGTTTACCTCAACTGAGGTTTCTACCTGCACCTTCTTCTTCTCAAGCCAAGCAATCAACTGCTGAGTGATAGCGCCGTAATCGACATCGGTTCCCTGCTCAATAAAGGTGGCTGCAATTGTTTCCTTGGAGCGACCTTCGATGATCAAGGGAGCCCACTTGGCAATCTGCTTCGGGTCTTGGCTGAATTCCATTCCTGCGAACAGAGGCTGGTTTTTCAGGGCTTCAAATCTTCGAGAGAGGTAATCGGAGTCCTTCTCGCCCCTGACAAAGGTCATGTGAGGCACGGTGCGGATGAAAGTTTCCGGAGCTGAGAGCACGCCTTGTTGGACTAGGGCTGCCCAGAACTGCCTGGAGACCTGGAACTGTTCGTTGATCTTTATCGCCTTGGATGGATCTGGAAGTGAGCCGTCCTTAGAGTCAGGCATGTAATTCAGTTCACAGAGTGCTGCGTGACCAGTGCCAGCGTTGTGCCAAGGGTTTGAACTTTCAAGTGCAACTTGATCTAGACGCTCAAAAAGAACAATCTTCGCTTTGGGGTTCACTAATTTGATGAGTGCTCCAAGGGTTGCGGACATGATTCCGCCACCAACTAGGGCAAGGTCGTAACGCTCTATTTCAGACACGGTAAAAGGGTAACTTACCTAAAGAACTGTCACGCCAAGAATCTTGCCGATTAGGTAAGAAAGCCCAACGGTGACAATCGAAACCAGAACGTTTCGCAGAACGCTCTTGCCTACCGGCGCGTTGCCGACCTTGGCGGCCCAAAAACCGGTAGTTGCCAGCGCCAAAACCACAGCCGCACCAGTAACTGGAACTCGATACTCATCCCAGGGTCCAACGATCGCAAGCATTGGAAGCATTGCGCCGGCACTGAAAGCGATAAATGAGCTCGCGGCCGCAGCCCATGGGTGCGCGGTTGTGTTCTTGGCGGTTCGGCCGTGGGCAAGCTCTGTATCGCGCTGTGCGCTCACGGATGTGTACTCGCCACCACCCATTGATATCGCTCCAGCCACGACAGCGGCGATACCCGCAAGCAAGATGC
Source organism: uncultured Aquiluna sp. (assembly GCA_964560155.1). Taxonomy (GTDB): domain Bacteria; phylum Actinomycetota; class Actinomycetes; order Actinomycetales; family Microbacteriaceae; genus Aquiluna. Next base: position 59,089 of record CAZLKR010000004.1, on the reverse strand, counting down.
TTCCCTTATCGGCACCAGCACTGGCGACACCAATCACCACACCGGCAATTGACACGATTCCATCGTTCGCGCCAAGTACTGCTGCTCTTAGCCAATTGAGTTTCTTCTCGAGTGCTCTTGTGGTTGCATCCATTCTTGGAACCTATCTGGAACTATCAGTGCCTGTCTAGTAAGGCACGCCTGAGTGATAGCGATTAGAATTCATGAGTTAGGAGCGAGTGTGAATATCGAACTTGCAGGCAAAACTCACCAGGTAAGTGAGGGAGCGGATGGCTTTGGACTATTCGAGGATCGCTCCATCATCGCGCTTAGGGTAAACGGCGAACTCAAAGATCTCAGCTACAAGCTTCGAGATGGCGATTCAGTTGAGGGCATAGAAGTCTCGTCGGAAGACGGCCTATCGATTCTTAGGCACTCCACCGCGCACGTTATGGCTCAGGCCGTCCAAGAAATCTTTGACCCAGCTAAGTTGGGTATTGGACCTCCTATCAAGGATGGTTTCTACTTCGATTTCGACGTTCCAGAAGCATTCAAGCCAGAGGATCTAAAGCGCATCGAAAAGCGCATGAAGGAACTGGTTGGAAAGTCGCAGCGCTTTGTGCGCCGTGATGTGTCCGACGATGAAGCCAAAGAACTAATGAAGGACGAGCCTTACAAGCTTGAGTTGATCGGCCTGAAGAGCTCAGATGTGGGGGAGGGCGCTGCAGAAGTTGGCGCTGGCGGGCTTTCGGTTTACGAAAACCTAAACCCTGATGGCACCGTTGCCTGGCGCGATCTATGCCGAGGTCCACACCTTCCAAACACCCGCACCATCGGCAAAGGCTTTTCACTAACCAGGTCTGCCGCCGCCTATTGGCGAGGCAATGAAGCCAACAAGCAGCTTCAACGCATCTATGGAACCGCTTGGCCAACCCAGGAGGAGCACGACGCTCACATTGAGCGCCTAGAAGAGGCCGCTCGCCGCGATCACCGCAAGCTCGGTGTTGAGTTGGATCTCTTCAGCTTCCCAGATGAGATTGGCTCCGGCCTTGCCGTCTTCCACCCAAAGGGTGGCGTGATTCGCAGAATCATGGAGGACTACAGCCGAAAGCGTCACGAGGAAGCCGGCTACGAGTTCGTCTACTCACCACACATCACCAAGGGAAATCTCTTCGAGATCTCGGGTCACCTTCAGTGGTACTCAGAGGGTATGTTCCCGGCGATGAAACTTGACGCCGAGTATGGCGAAGATGGGGCACTGCGCAAGCAGGGGCAGGACTACTACCTGAAGCCGATGAACTGCCCGTTCCACATTCTTATCTTCCGCTCACGCTCCCGCAGCTACCGCGAACTTCCTTTGAGAATGTTTGAGTTTGGTTCGGTTTACCGCTACGAGAAGTCAGGCGTGCTGCACGGCCTAACTCGCGTTCGCGGCATGACCCAGGACGATGCCCACCTATTTGTCACCAGCGATCAGCTTGAAGCCGAGTTGACCAAGGTGTTGGACTTCGTGCTTGGTCTGCTGCGCGATTACGGTCTAAATGATTTCTATCTCGAGCTCTCCACTCGGGACCCAGAGAACCCAAAGTTTGTCGGTAGCGATGATCTATGGGATCGTGCCACCTCAACCTTGGCTGATGTCGCAACCAAGTCGGGGCTTACTTTGGTTCCAGATCCAGGTGGGGCTGCTTTCTATGGACCTAAGATTTCCGTGCAAGCTAGAGATGCGATTGGTCGTACCTGGCAGATGTCGACGATTCAGCTTGACTTCAACCTTCCAGAGCGCTTCGACCTTGAGTACGTAGGTGCCGATGGTGAACGCCACCGTCCAATCATGATTCACCGCGCACTCTTTGGCTCTATCGAGCGCTTCTTCGGGGTTTTGACTGAGCACTACGCGGGACACTTCCCGCCATGGCTTGCTCCTGTCCAGGTCGTTGGGGTGCCAGTGGCAGATGAGTTCGCTGACTACCTAGAGGACTTCGCTCAGGAACTGAGAACAAAGGGTGTTCGAGTAGAGGTTGATCGCTCGGACAACCGCATGCAAAAGAAGATCCGTGACCACACTCTGGCCAAAGTTCCGTTTATCGTTCTGGCCGGCGGTCGCGATGCAGAGAAAGGCACCTTCAGCTTCCGCTATCGAGATGGCTCTCAGGAGAACGACCTCACTCGCCAGCAAGCCCTTGAGTTGGTCATGAACGCCATTGAGTCAAAGACCCAGGTCTAATGAGCGACTTCCTAGAGTCAATGTCAGCAATGGAAGATGATTTCCAACGGCTTTGGACGCCCCACAGACTTGTTTACTTGCAGACTGGGCAACAACCACCAGATGACGAGTGTCCATTTTGCCTAGGACCTAAGAAGACTGACGAAGAGGCATTGATCGTTTATCGCGGCAAGACCTGCTTTGTGCTACTGAACCTTTTCCCATACAACGCAGGTCACCTACTGGTGTGTCCTTACCGCCATGTCGATACTTATGACAGCGCAACCGACGAGGAAGTCGCTGAGATTGCGCTACTGACTCAGCAGGGAATGCGAACTCTAAGGAAGGTTTCTGGCACGCACGGGTTTAACATCGGGATGAACCAAGGAGAGGTCGCAGGTGCAGGTATTGCGGCTCATCTCCACCAGCACATTGTTCCTCGCTGGTCCCATGATTCAAACTTTTTCCCGATCATCGCTAAAACTAAGGCCATGCCGAGGTTGCTAAATGATGTTCGCGAAACAATTGCAAACAACTGGTCAAACGATAAATAGGATTAAGCCATGTCAGAAAACTCAAGCGCAACACCACTAGTCAAATCCGGCCTTGCAGAAATGCTAAAGGGCGGCGTCATTATGGACGTCGTAACCGCAGAGCAAGCAAAGATTGCCGAGGATGCAGGCGCTGTTGCAGTAATGGCTTTGGAGCGCGTTCCAGCTGACATCCGCGCCCAGGGTGGTGTCGCACGTATGAGCGACCCTGACCTGATCGACCAGATCATCAAGACCGTTTCCATCCCGGTAATGGCAAAGGCTCGCATCGGCCACTTCGTTGAGGCGCAGGTACTTGAGTCACTTGAGGTTGACTACATCGATGAGTCAGAGGTGCTAAGCCCTGCGGACTACGTCAACCACATCGACAAGTGGGGCTTCAAGACTCCTTTTGTCTGTGGAGCAACCAACCTTGGCGAGGCACTACGCCGCATCACCGAAGGCGCATCTATGATTCGCTCCAAGGGCGAGGCCGGCACCGGTGACGTTTCTGAGGCAACCAAGCACATCCGCACCATTCTGTCTGAGGTGCGCGCCCTATCGGCGAAGACCGATGACGAGCTTTATGTAGCCGCCAAGGAGCTACAGGCCCCTTACCAGCTAGTCAAAGAGGTGGCTCGCACCGGAAAGCTGCCAGTTGTTTTGTTCGTGGCAGGTGGAGTTGCCACTCCAGCGGATGCCGCAATGATGATGCAGCTAGGCGCAGACGGCGTATTTGTTGGCTCCGGAATCTTCAAGAGCGGAAACCCTGCAGCTCGTGCAGCGGCAATCGTGAAGGCGACCACCTTCTATGACGACCCAAAGGTTATCGCTGAGGTAAGCCGAGGCTTGGGCGAGGCGATGGTTGGCATCAACGTCAACGATCTTCCTGCACCACACCGTTTGAGCGAGCGTGGTTGGTAGTTGCTAGTTGGCGTTCTAGCGCTGCAAGGAGACTGGCGAGAGCACAAGCTGTTGCTGGAGTCGCTCGGCGCTGAAGTCCTTCCGGTTCGCCGAGAGCAGGAGCTCGAGAAAGTGGCCGCCTTGGTAATCCCAGGTGGCGAATCAACCGCAATGTCCAACTTGGCTAAGAGTTTTGGCCTTTTCCCTGCTCTGCGTGAATTCGTCAAGCACAAACCAGTCCTAGGAACCTGTGCCGGGTTGATCATGCTTTCCGACAAGGTCGAAGGCGCGGTCGAAGGTCAGGAATTTATTGGGGGACTGGACATCGAATCCTCCAGGAATGCCTATGGTGGGCAGACCTATAGTTTCGAAGCTGATGTTGATTTTGCCGGCGAGAAAGAACACGTTGCCTTCATTAGAGCCCCTAGAATTCTGGCGGTAGGCAAAGCAGAAGTTATTGCGACCCTCGACGGGGAGCCGGTAGCGGTTCGACAGGGAAACTTGTTCGGTGCAACTTTTCACCCAGAAATAACCGGTGGCATAAAACTTCACTCGCTTTTCCTAGAGAGTATTAGCTAAGAAGAGGAATCATGTCAGGCCATTCCAAATGGGCAACCACCAAACACAAGAAGGCTGCCAACGACTCAAAGCGCGCCAAGCTGTGGGCAAAGCTGATTCGAAACATTGAGGTAGCAACCCGCACCGGTGGCGCTGATGTCGACGGAAACCCAACTCTTTACGATGCGGTCTACAAGGCACGCAAGAACTCGGTACCCAACGACAACATTGATCGCGCTATCAAGCGTGGCTCAGGAGCCCTGGGCGATGCAGCTGACTACACCAGCATCATGTATGAGGGTTACGGGCCTAATGGCATCGCCATCCTGATTGAATGCTTGACCGACAACAAAAACCGCACCGCCGCCGAGGTTCGCACTGCAGTCACCAAAAACGGTGGCACCATGGCAGACCCTGGTTCGGTTTCATACCAGTTCGCTCGCAAGGGCGTGATCGTGGTTGTTGACGGAGCCAACGAAGACGCGATTCTGGAGGCCACCATCGAACACGATGTCGAGGATCTCTCGGCAAACGGCGATGGTTTTGTTCTGACCTGTGATCCTTCCTCGATGGTTGACGCGAGAGCAGCGCTTCAGGCAAGTGGCATTGACTATGAGTCAGCCGATGTTGAGTTCGTATCTTCGATGAAGATTCAGGCAGACGCCGAAACTGCGACCAAGGTCATCAAAATGATCGACGCAATCGAAGATCTGGATGACGTGCAGAGCGTCTACACAAACATGGATATCTCCGCCGAGGTATTGGCTACTCTCGAGGGCTAATGGCAATCATTCTTGGCGTCGACCCTGGGCTTACCCGTTGTGGTTATGGCGTCATCGATACCTCAAAGAATGATGCAGTCAATTTTGGAATGTTCCAGAGCCTTCCTAGCTCAGACCCAAGAGACCGCGTGGGTGTGATTGCCCAGGAACTCAGGCAATTAGTGAAAACTCACAAGCCCGAGATGATTGCCTTAGAGCGCGTATTTGCACAGGCGAACCTTCGCTCAGTCATGGGTGTGGCTCAGGTCTCGGGCGCTTTGATGTCAATCGCTTTCGAGGCGAACATTCCACTGCAGTTCTTTACCCCTAGCGAGGTGAAGGCTGCGGTTACTGGCAATGGACGCGCCACCAAAGATCAGGTTGCCATGATGGTTACTCGAATTCTGAAACTAACTGAAACTCCTAAGCCGGCGGACGTTGCAGACGCATTAGCAGTCGCGCTTTGCGCTTCTAAGCGTGGCCTGAGTGTCGGCACCTCTGCACAGCAGCAGTGGGTCGCAGCAGCTAAAAAGGCGTCCCGCCGACTAGGTTAGGGACGTGATTGAACTACTTTTCGGCAGGGTCGCAAGACTAAGCACCGATTCGCTCACCCTGATGGTTGGGGGAGTTGGTTTCCGGGTTTCAATCACCCCGCGTTACTCGCTGAAACGCAAAGTCAACCAAGAACTCGAGCTGGTCACCAAACTCGTTGTTCGCGAAGACGACCTATCGCTCTTTGGCTTTGAGAGTGCTGGCGAGCAGGAGGCTTTTGACCTGCTGTGCTCAGTGAGTGGAATTGGTCCAAAGCTAGCCATGACAGTTCTTAGCGGCATGGATGCACAGCAGATTGCCAACGCCGTAAATGGCCAGGATGACGCTGCTTTCAGAGCCATCTCGGGCATCGGTCCCAAGACCGCCAAGCTAATCGTGATCTCACTCGCCAACAAGGTTGGTCTCTCGAGTTCTTCGCCTCGCTCCAAAGTCCTGGAGGCTCTACTTCAGCTTGGTACTGATGAGGCCAAGGCTCGCGAGATTCTCACTCAACTACCCGATGATTTGGATAACTCGGCCGCTTTGAAGCAGGCCTTGGCGCTGCTTGGTAAATCGAAATTGGTTGAACGATGATTGAGCCAACCTCGGACGAAAGAGAAGTTGAACAGACTCTTAGGCCATCCAATCTCAGTGAGTTTGTTGGTCAGAAGAAGGTCGTCAACCAGATTGAACTGCTGATCTCAGCGGCCAAAATGCACAATCGGACACCTGATCACATTCTGCTTGCTGGTCCTCCGGGATTGGGCAAGACCACCCTGGCCATGATCGTTGCTCAAGAATCCGACAGAACGCTCAGGCTGACATCCGGCCCTGCCATTCAATCCTCCGGTGACCTTGCATCAATGCTTTCGGCTCTCGAACCGGGCGATGTGCTGTTTATCGATGAGATCCACCGCATGTCCAGAAGCGCAGAAGAGATGCTCTATCTCGCCATGGAAGACTTCAGAGTCGATGTGATGGTAGGGAAGGGGCCAGGAGCTACCTCAATTTCGCTGGACATATCTCCCTTCACCCTGGTTGGCGCAACAACCCGCAGCGGCATGTTGCCGACGCCTCTGAGAGACAGATTTGGCTTCACCGCATTCCTAGAGTTCTATGAACCAGCTGAGCTGTCTGGTGTCATCTCCCGCTCCGCTTCAAGGCTGGGGATTTCATTGACTGAGGAGGCCATTGACGCCTTGGCGCTTAGGTCTAGAGGCACCCCGCGTATTGCCAATCGACTTCTGCGAAGAGTTAGAGACTATGCTGCGGTAAATGGGCATGAAGTGGTCGACATGGCATCTGTTTCCGGCGCAATGGCCCTTTTTGAGATCGACAACCAAGGCCTTGACCGGGTGGATAGGCAGATTCTGAGCCTGCTCGCCACCCAGTTCTCCGCCAAGCCAGTAGGACTGAGCACACTCGCGGTTGCTATTGGAGAGGAACCGGACACAATCGAAGCTGTAATTGAGCCGTATCTGATTCGCATTGGATTCATTCAGCGCACTCCGAGAGGGCGCGAAATTACCCAGACTGGAATAGCTCACATCAGTTCCAACTAAAGCGAAATCGGTCTAAACCGCCTATAATTTCGGAGGACCTGTTCGGTAAGGAAAAAACTTGGATTACATTCTGCTTGGCGTGCTCGCCGTGATGATTTTGCTATTGGTGCAACAGAACCGCCGTCGCAAGAAGGAAGCTGAGAACCTACTCTCTTCACTAGCTGTAGGCGCAAACGTCATTTTGCACTCCGGCATCAAGGGCACCGTAATCGACATCAAAGGTGATGACCTAGTTATCGAGTCCACTCCAAAGACCAAGTTGCTGGTAGTCAAGGGCGCAGTCCGCGCAATTTCTCCGGCAGTAACAGAAGCAAAGTAGACATGGCTGAAAACACAACCACTCAATCCGCCAAGCGCAAGCTTGGGTGGATCGGAGGCATTGCAGCCTTCTTCGCCGGACTAATGATTTGGGGCGTAGCAACTGGGCAGCCAGGTGCTAGCTACACTCCTGAACTGGCCCTTGACCTTCAGGGTGGAACCTCGATCATCTTGACCCCAACCCTTGCCGACGGCGAGTCAGTTGACCCAGAGCAGCTCAACCAGGCACTGGAAATCATTCGTCAGCGTATTGACGGAACCGGTGTTGGTGAAGCTCAGGTCAGCATTCAGGGTGAGCAGAACATTCTGGTTTCCATCCCAGGTACTCCTGACGCCAGCACTCTTCAGCTGATTAAAGCTTCAGCTCTCCTTGAGTTCCGTCCAGTTATCACTTTCGGAGCTAACACTCCTACCACTGAGTCTGCGACTGTTGATTTCTCCTCACTCAATGACACCCCAAGCGCAACTCCTGCAAACGCATCCGATGCGCTATGGGTAACCGAGAAGGTTCAGGCACAGTTTGAGGCTTTGGATTGCTCCAAGCCTTTCCGCGCTGCTGGTCAGGTCGATGACCCTACTAAGCCACTTGTGACTTGTGACGACACTGGGTCGGTGAAGTACATCCTTGGACCTGTTGAGGTATTCGGCCTAAACATCTCGAATGCTTCTGCTGGAACTGTCACCACTCAAACCGGTGCCAGCACTAACGACTGGGCTGTCAACCTTGAGTTTGATCCAGAGGGTACCACCTCATTTGGTTCGGTAACTTCGCGTCTATTTACCCTTCCTTCACCTCAGAACCAGTTTGCGATCACGCTGGATGGTCTTGTCATCACAGCTCCTGCAACTAACGCTGTTATCACCAACGGCCA